>DAOMZH010000030.1:14104-29181 GCA_035437985.1 Polyangium sp. (in: bacteria)
CCATTACCCGAATTTCCGACTCCGCTCGATGAACTCGAAGTCGCGTTCATTTCGGACGAACCACCCTGCCCACCTCCGCCTCCACCAGGGCCGGATGAAAACGTGAGTGGGTCGCTCCCGCAATGAGCAAGACCCAGGGATGTGATGACCACTGAGATCGATAGAACTCTTTTGTTCATAAACGCCTTCGGTAAATGGATACACCACAGACGTTGAAATATTTGGTGCGCTGTGTCTCGACGAATCACCGCGGCATGAACGTTTCGGCGAGCGTCGCCAATCGATCGATTTCGGCGGGTGTCAAATGCACATGCGTCTTGACTTGTTGTCCTTCGGGATGAAAGACGACTTGTTGAAATAGACGCACTCGCAAAATGCCCAGATTGATCGACGTGGCTTGATCGATGTTGTTGGTCAAGACAGACGCATCGGCATGGGCTTGATCGGCGTCTGAGCTTTCACCGACCGCGTTGACGTCGATACCTCCATCACTCCCCAGCCACGCATGAGCTTCCAGGCTCCGAATCGTGGGCGGAATACGTGGAACATTTGCCGCGGACAAACTCCGCGAAGGGTCGATTGCTGTTACGACCGCGACGTCCGGACCTACCGGATCGACAAACCCGCCTGTCCCGACGAACCTCGACGCTTGGCTCGCGATGCCCTCGGGAAGGACCGCAAAAAATTCGGGATCGACGATTGCGACGACGCGGGTTTGTCCACGTACGGTCACTCTGGCGGACGGCACGGATGCGCCGACGATCCATTCGCCTCGGGGCACGCTTCGGGACATGACGGTTTCGAGGCCCATTTCCAGGCGTGTGGGCTCGACTCTGTGCTGCACGATGGCTACGGCGACATCGTTTGTCGTAATCCCTGTCGAAGCGACGTACGCCGCGACGACATCGCGAGATATATCGATGCCGGTGCCTTCGAGCATGGGGCGCAACGGATTGAGCGTCTGTAAACGCGCTTCGACGGGTTGTCCGTGAAGTTTGTCAGCCCAGACCATGAGGCCCACGCGAGCGTTGACGATCGAGCGCGTTATCTCGACCGCATTTTTCGGCTTGGGCGGCGGTGCTTCTGCAACATTCGTCGTATCGCCCGAATGTGTGCAGCCAATCGCCCCCACCAAAGCGACGCCCAGGATCAAAGCAAACGCGCGCATGCGCTGCATCATCATTTGCACATTAGCGCTCCGGCGACAGCAATGCTAGGGCGACGGGCATGAGTCACGGTTCAAAGAAGGTTGGAATTTTGGTTGGTGGCGGTCCGGCACCGGGCATCAACGCGGTCATTGGAGCAGCAACGATTCGAGCGGTGTTGGCAGGTTTCGAAGTCGTCGGGATTCAAGATGGTTTTCAATGGCTCATGAAGGGCGACACGACGAAAACACGCCCGCTTTCCATTGACGATGTCAATCACATTCATTTTCGTGGTGGTTCATTTTTGGGTATCTCGAGATCGAATCCCACCAAATCGACTGAACTTCTGGAGGAAACGGTCTTGTCGCTATTGCGGCTCGACATTGACAAACTCATCACCATTGGCGGAGACGATACGGCGTTTTCTGCCTCGAGAATCGCGGCGCAATCGAATGGTCGGTTGCGGGTCGTGCATGTGCCGAAAACAATCGACAATGACCTCGATTTGCCGGGGAATGCGGATACGTTTGGCTTTCAAACGGCGCGGCACGTCGGCGTGGAAATCATTGAAAACCTCATGGTTGACGCCCGGACGACGCACCGCTGGTATTTCGTCGTGGCGATGGGGCGCAAAGCAGGTCATTTGGCGCTGGGCATTGGCAAAGCAGCGGGCGCCACGCTGACCCTCATCCCCGAAGAATTTCCCCCGGACGAACCAATTCGTCTCAAAACCATCGTCGATACATTGGCTTCGGCGATCGTCAAGCGCATGGCGATGGGCCGGAATTTTGGAATTGCGATTTTGGCCGAAGGGCTCGTCGAGCGTATGGATGAATCCGATTTCGCAGCGCTCAAAGGCGTCGAGCGCGACGCGCATGGGCATGTGCGAATCGCTGAAATTGCTTTCGCTGAAATCTTGAAGCAAGAGGTGCAAACACGCCTGCGAGAATTCAGCGTCAAAATGACGATCGTCCCGAAAAACATCGGTTACGAACTGCGTTGTGCCGATCCGATTCCCCTCGACATGGAGTACGCTCGGGATTTGGGTTATTGTGCCGCTCGCTTTTTGTCCGAAGGTGGAACTGGCGCCGTCGTCGGCATGCTGCAAGGATCATTTCAATCGATTCCGTTCGAAACCATCATGAATGCCAAGACCGGACGGATGCGCGTGAGAATGGTGGATATTTCGAGTGATCGCTACATGATTGCGCACCGTTACATGCTCCGGCTCCGTAAAGACGACTTCGACGATAACGCGCTTTTGGCTGGATGCGCCCGAATCATGGGCATTTCCATTGAAGAATTTCAAGCGCAATTTCAGTACCTCGTCGCGCACGAACCCCTCCCCCGTCGGTTTTACACGCCCCCCGAATCCCCATGAACGACACCCTCATCGATACGCATATTCGTTTGGCCACGTCGTCCGATATCGAAGCTCTGGCGCGGAATCACCGCTCCATGGCTTTCGAGACGGAAAACAAAACCCTCGATCGAGAAACGACGTTACGGGGAACGCGCGCAGTGCTCGACGATCCCGGAAAAGGGTTTTACCTGATCGCAGAACGAGCAGGACAAATGGTGGGGCAGTTGCTCGTCACGTTCGAATGGAGCGATTGGCGTGACGGAACCTTTTGGTGGATTCAATCGGTGTACGTTCTCCCGCACGCGCGCCGGACTGGGGTGTACCGAGCACTTCATGATTACGTGCTCGCGAAAGCCCGCCGGTCGAAAGATATTTGTGGCGTGCGCCTTTATGTCGACAAAGACAATGGTCACGCCCAAGCGACGTACCGAGCAATGGGGATGCTGCCGGCTCATTACGATATTTACGAAGTCGACTTCATTCTCGGCGGCGACGCGAAGTCTTGAGGTAATCGCTCGTCGAACGGAAAAAGACGTAGGTTTGTCGATCGCGCGTCGAGTTTGTCGCTCTCGTATGGCGCAACAACGCTCAACTCCGCCCGCCCGGTTGTCCAGACAAATGAACCTGAATTTGAGTTCAGGTTACCCCACGCCATTTGCATCAATCGCGCACCACGCCCACGATGACGTGGTTTCACCTACTATTTTGCACGATGCGTGCATCGCGTAATGCATGACCAGCGCAAGTTGCACGATTGGTGCAGCAATACCTGCCGACATTGATCGGCAATTTCCGATGGACCCGACAAACGTTCGTCTTGGCATGAGCCGTGCATGACAAACGTGCGTACGGACCAACCCCATGATCGTCACGACGAACATGAGGCAACGACAAACTAGATTTGTACCGACCGACGCGTGTATGCTTGGTTCATGCAGCGTACGAGGAAACAACATATGGGACCAAAAGCGTTTCAATACATGGGACCTCTCGAACTCGTCGTCTACATCGGGGGCAATGACGCCAAGGTGTATCGCTTGCCCAATGAGGGTACGGTTCGAATTGGACGAGACAACCACAGCAACATCGAGATTCCGGACACGTCGGTATCGCGGCATCACGCGATTCTGCACATTGGTTCAGATCTGCGTCTCGAGGACAACCGTAGTCGCAACGGCACGGAAATCTACAAACCGGGAAAGTCTTCGGGAACGGATACGACCATTGCGCACAATCCGGAGCGTGGGAGGTCATTCGACGTCGAGCTGGGCGATCGTATCAAACTCGGTTCGGTGATTCTCGTCATTCGCAAAGCCTCCCTCGAGGCGGAGAAGGGGACGAGTGGCCCACGCATGTGGATGGAGGGACCGACAGTGTCGGACCCGGAGATGGAGGCGCTTTATGACGATGTGCGACAGGCAGCGCAGACCTCGTTGCCCGTGCCCATTTTGATTTATGGGGAAACAGGTGCGGGCAAAGAAAGCATTGCCCGGGAGGTGCACGATGCATCTCCGCGTAAAAGTCGGCCCTTCATTGCGGTCAATTGCGCGCAATTTGCGCAATCGCTCGTCGAAGACGCCTTGTTCGGTCACGTCAAAGGAGCATTTACGGGTGCCAACACGGACAAAAGAGGATACTTGCACGTAGCGGACACGGGGACGCTTTTCTTGGATGAAATCGCTGATCTGCCGCTCGAAACGCAAGTCAAACTGCTCCGTTTCCTCGACCAGGGTGAAGTTTATCCCGTTGGGGCGACGAAACCTGATTTCGTGGAGGTCCGCGTGGTTGCCGCGACAAACAAGAATCTTGCCGACTGCGTCGCACGCGGCACGTTCCGAGAGGATCTGTATTACCGATTGAAAGGTTTCGAGTTCGAGGTTCCCCCCCTGCGCAAACGCCCCAAAGACATTATCGCCCTGGCCGAGCGCTTTCTGAGCGATGCGTGTCGCCGAGACAATCAGCCCAATGCATTGCGCTTTTCCGAAGCGACACTCGCGTGTTTGCGCAATTATCCCTTCCCAGGCAATGTGCGCGAATTGAAAAAAGCCGTCGAAGTTGCAGCTGTGCGCTGCCGTGGAGCGATCGTGCTACCGGAAAATTTGCCGCCCGAAATCTCCAAAGTCAATTCCACTCCGCCACCGGAACCGGCCAGTTCGCCGGATGCACGCGTTGATCCCAATGACGAACGCGCAGTATTGCTCGATGCATTGCACCGCCATGGGGGAAATCAAAAAGCAGCCGCGGCAGAGCTCGGGATTTGTAATCGTACCCTCGTTAATCGGCTCAACCGCTATCCCGATATTCCGCGACCCAAAAAGAAAAACCACAACCATCGACCGGTCGTCGATTTGCCATCGCCGCCAACGACGCCTTCAGGTAGCGGTCAATCCTATGGAGGCTGGACGCCCGGAAATTATTGACGAATGCGGCTTCAAAAATCGGGAAGCACGACTTTCGACCCTGCCCGCACTTCGTAGGAAAAACTCATCATCTTCGTTGCGCGGGCCCCAACGTCCACGACCGTCCGCAAGAAACCATCTTTCGCGTCCAACTTGAATAGCCCCGGGTCGAATACCTGAATTTCGACTTCGTCGATTTCGCTCACGGGCACACGTTCGTTCACCAAAACACTGCGCGTCGTTCCTGACAAATTCGACAAGAACAACGACACCTTGCGTTTGACTCGTTGCGCCCCGGTGAGCGCTTGGGTGTCGCGTTCTTCGTCCTCCATTCGGCGCACACGAATACCATCATCCGGGCCAAACCCGAGCTCGAATGGTTCGCCCTTGCCCACGAAGTCGATTTTTGCGCGCCCGACCATGCTCGAGCCACGCGCCAAACGGATGGGACCAGCCAAAAGCGGTCCGCTTCCGACAAGCGTCGCCGTCGCGCGTATGTGCGCAGCGGGTGAGCGCGTAGCCATGAGCACCCGTGCAACTTCGGCCTGCACGTTTGTCTGGCCAATCTCGATCCGAAATGGCTGCCCATTCGACGGAATGGATACTCGCTCTTTGCTCGAATAATTGAGCGGTTCGCCGCCATCATCCACGCCCGGCATTTCAGCCACTTCCCGCGCTCCACGGTCCAGACCGGCCATGTCGATCGTTTGCTCACGAGCTGCAATGATGACTTGGCGCCTTTCTTCGTCGGTTTTTTTGCGGGTCGACAAAATGTCATCCGACAATAGGGGCGGAGACGCGGCCTTGGCGGGACGAGCGGTCGAAAATCGCACCTCGACGTCGTTCCATGTTTCGCCAGTATTTTGCCAGGCCACTGCGAATGTGACAATTTCGATTTTCCCGGACTTGGATTCGGGACTTTCCGTGACGAGACGCGCCAAATGTTCGGGGCGCCATAACGCACAAGGCAAGCGATATACAATCTCGACTTCGATTTCACCGCCTTGCTGGGCGTCGATTTCGACTTCCGCGACCGCATCATACCGCGGCAGCTCGATGGAACCTTCTTTGTGTCGCCGTTCGGCCAAGACCCAATCTTGTTCTGCCTGCAATCGCTCCGCCCGCGTCTTTTCGATTTCCCCGAGCAATCGGCTGGCTGATTCGTCAATTGCTTGCCAAGCATCGCGGTACGTCGCGATGACTTTGGCGTCGGCGGCATTTTTCGGACCTTGCGCCACCGATTTGATCCATTGATCGGACATTTGATAATGCTGCTGGAGCATTCGTTGCGTACGTTCGATTTTTTGCTCGGCGGCCGCCATTCGTTCGCGCGCTTCTCGGGCAGATTGCACCAACGCGTCGATTTCCTCCCGACCCAATGCCTTTTCAAGATGTGCGCGCCGAAGCACACGCACGGATAACGCCCGCGCTGCCCCGCGAATGACTTTCGCTTGCACGGTGCTGTCGTCCACGAAAAGCGAAATGCCCGCAAAAACCTCAGAATTTGCCCCGGGTTTTACGGTAAATACGCATCGGCGCAGAACTTCTGCCCGATCTTCGAAGAGCGTCACCCGTTCCACGCGCGTAGCTCGAGGGCTCGGAGCTTGTGGTTCGTTTTGATGAACCTTTTCGACGATGTTTTCACTCACGGCGGTTTCCTCCGACAATCTCGCTCTTCGCCGGCAATTTCACTCGATACCCATAAGCCACTTTCACTTTGCCGCCAGGTGTGACTTCAATGCGGAATCGACGTCCCCCGCGCACGGGCGAACCAATATCACTTTGATCATACACCTCGGGTTCGGGTTCCGCCGAAGTGACTTTGATATTGACGTCCTTGTCGTCGGTCACGGGAATACGTTCGAGCACTTCGATATTGACCGGCATGCCGAGCGATGAAGTGATGTCGATCGTCACGTGATGATCGACATGCGTGGAGCCACCGAGCAATCCCGCCGAGCTTTCTTCCACGCGCGCATTACGCGCCACGCGAATACGGTCTTCCACTCCCAAACCAACGGCAATCGCGCCTCCACGATCGACTGCGGAGGTTTCAGCGCTCGTAATGAGCGCGCCATCGAGAAATACGTCGACTGGTCCCGCCAATAGCGGAGCCCCCAAAGGATTTTCAATGAGTGCTTCGCGAAAAACATCGGTCGATTCTCGCGGCACAGTGCGAAAGCGGGGTTTGGCCGGACCTTCGTTCGCTTGGACGTGCACGCGATGCGGTCGACCATTCGAGGGAACATCACTGCGCCCGACGGCCTCGTAACAATAATCGAACAATCCGCGATACACATAAGGATCTTTGGTACGTGCAGGATTCGACATTCGTTCGATATTTTGTCTTGCCCGCAATGCGTCGTCTCGCACGGCGTCCTCGGGCAAACGCGTGAGTTTTCCCCGCCGAGGTCGACTACCTCCCGGAAGGGTCAGAGAATCGAAGTCCAGACATGCATCGTCGGGTTCGACAGGACCAACCGTATTCGCCAAATCGGACGCTATCTTGGCTTCTTCGGGTGCCGCCGCAAAACCTTGGAAACTCGCGGACCCAGGGGGGGCGCCCCCGCCAAACCCACCCATCGGTGGTGGTGGCGGAGCAGCTTTGGGCGCAGGCGGCATAGCGGGACGAGGCATCGGCCGATTTTGCGGTGAAATCATCCCAGCCCTGGTCGCTACCGAACCGCCAACCTTTTTGGCCTTGTATTGTTCCGGTGAATCATCATCGGTGTCCTCGTCACCGAGCCGCGCAGCCATGGGCATTCCGCTATACCCACCCGAGAGCGTTTGCAATTGTGCCGGCGGGCCAAACCCTGGCGGTGCTCCATCCATCGGCCCAGCGTGACGTGCCGGAGAAGGTGGAGGCGGTGGCGCCGCCCTCATTGCATCGACTTGAGGAACAACCAGTTTCGCCATCTCCGCATCATACGATTCGAACATCGATTCCAGGCCCAAAGGCGGCGCGCGATAACCACGCTTTTGCGGAGGTACAGCCCGGCCAAACCGCAACGAAGGCAGTTCGGGCAAACGCGCGTCGCGCACGAGATCCGCCGTCGACAACACCATTTCGACGTTGGTCCAATCTTCCCCCGTATCCTGCACGACGAGCGCGTCGAGTTCGAGGCGCACATGCGTCGCGCCTTTCGTCAGCCAAGCTTTGTAGGTGGGCCAAAAACGCGCCCCGAGCACGACGTACTCGATTTCGAGCGCTTCGATTGGAGTTTGTCCCGGCGCAACAAGAACATGACCCGCAAGCGTTGGTCGCGACGCACCTGCACGTTCGGCTGAACGAGCCTGAGCTCCGGCGATACGCGCTGCCTCCGCAGCTCGTTCGGCTTGTTGAATCTCTCGGTCTAGTTTGGCAATCCGAACGTCGAGCGCGGTAAGCTCATCTTGAACGAGACGCGTCATCGCCAATGCGTCGGCAATTTTCGCATTCACGCTTGTCTTTTGAAACCGACGATCGAGACCGAGATCGAAGTTGATCCCTGCCAGCTGATTACGGCGGCCCATGACGTGGTTTCGTTCTTCCATCAGAGCCACGCGTTGCGCATCGGCCAATTGCACGCGCTGCGCTGCCGTTCCGACTTTTGCGGGACCGTCGGGCACGACAAACTTGCCGACAACCGAAACGATTTGACGTGACCCCTTGGCGATGGCGCGAAACGTCGCTGGTTCGGCAAAAGGCGTGATCCCTGGAACGACAATCTCGCAGGCGTCGTTTGTAAATGGCGACGGAAGGGTGACCGTACGAGTCACGACGGCGCCACGCACGTGAACGACGACGCGTTGAATACGACTGGTCAGGGTAATCGGAGACATGAGGCGCCGAGGATACACCGCTTTGGACCCTGCCAGGCGTGAGATTGATGCAAGATTGTGCTGGGCCGTTTTGTCGATGTTCGGCGCGATCCGACTACCGTCGTGACGTTGAACGTTTGGTGCTTTGCGTTCGAGTCACCTTCGGCGTGGTTTTTTGTGCCCCGCGCTTGTGGGATTTTTTGGGTGGAGGTTTGGCCACTTCGACACGCACTTTTTTGCCATCGAAAGCGATGACGAGGGCATGCATTTTTTCTACGCCTGCGGCCCGCAATTCGGCAAGATAATCGTGTTTGTGTAGCTGTGCGTGTCCTTCATCGAGCGCCCGGCGCAATGATTTTTTCGGTCCTGCGGATTTTAATTCCATAACGACGCCGGGTTTGCCCGGACGACGTGGTTTGATGAGCACATCGGGCCTTCCTTCGCCCGATTCACGATTCGACCGCACTTCGTACGCAGGTTCGAGCGCTGCGAGCAAACCGATCATCAGGCCGTGGTAAAACCGTTCTGGACTGTGGGCATTGAGGTCATGAAACGAGGTGCAGTACATTGCGAATGCTTGAAGTTGGGCCTCGAATTCCGGGACCTTTCCGGCAAGCAATGCCGCGAGCAACGCGTCGAGGGCACCTCCCTGAACCTGCAGACTTTTTTTCATCCACGATTGAAACGTCGTGCGATATACCTGGTTGACCTCTTCATTTGGAATCGAAAGCCAAAATGGTTTACGCCGCGCCCCGATGACGATCGGTCCCGAGGTCGCCTTTAAATAGCCGGTAAATACGAGAAGACTCCACAATTCGCTGGAATCATCTTTCAACTCGGTAAAAACTATGTTTTCATTGAGATCCTTTTCAATGCTCTCGCCCATCAATAACGTTTGAATATCGTCCTGCACGGCAAACGCGTGCCATACGAGGAGATCCTTGACCAGATCATTTGCGCTCGTATTGATCCAATAAGGCTGAAGCTGCTTGCTCTGGCTATTCAAAAAAGACAGAATCGACCACGGGTTGTAGATACTGTGGCCACCAAATTCATAACCATCATAATAGGAGCGCACAGCCTCCTTCAATTGCGTTAATCCTCCTTTTTCGAGGAGCACGTCCACCTCGGTTTCGGTAAAACCAAAACATGTACTGAAGTTTCGCTCTAGAAGACTGTAAACAGCAATGTTGTTGAGTCCCGAAAAAATGCTCTCCTTGGAAACGCGGAGAATGCCGGTGAGTACGGCTCGTTCCAAATGCGGGTTGTCCTTGAGTGCCGATTCCAGAAATGAGCGAAAGAATCCGACGACTTCTTGATAATATCCTTGGCCGTATCCCGAGTGAATCGGGGCATCGTATTCGTCGATGAGAATGATCGGGGGCTTGTTATGGGCGATCCGGAGGTAACGCGAGAGCCGATATAAGGCGAGGCCATACATTACGTCAGGAGCCGTCCCCTGTAAAATGGACTGAAACTCGGCTTCGTCGACCGCAGCGAGGCGTCCCTCGACGCTCGGGGCGTGTTCTTTGTACACTTCTTGAATGATCGACTTGATCTTGGCCCAGCACTCGGCGAACGTATTCGCCTTCGTTCCCCGAAAACTAACTAAAATAACCGGATATTGCTGAAAATGAGCCCGATACTTCTCGCCCGCCCTCGCCACGTGCAACCCCTCGAACAGATGCCACAGATTTTCCTCCCGCTTTTCAAAAAACCACCGCAACATCGACAAATTGATCGTTTTGCCGAACCTTCGCGGGCGAGGCAAAAGCACGACTTCCGCACCACTTTGGTCGACTAGCTCCGTGATGAGATTCGTCTTGTCGACGTACTCGCAACCCGCTTCACGAAGCTTACGAAAATCGCTGATGCCGATAGGAATTGCCTGCAACATGGGCGTCACTCGTTACGTTGACGAACCTACCAGCACGCCCGGGGAGAGCAAGCAAAAAATGCTCGTTCCCCGCGCGAAACACAAAAGTAAAGTTCGTCCAACCGATACGCCGCCCCTGCCCGCTCACACCTCGTCGATCCCCTTCACCGCAATGCCCACGATCTTCATCAGGCGCAATGCATTCGTCGTCGATACCACGCCAGGCGAGAGCACGTAATCGAAAGTCATCTTGTCGTTATGCACAAGCTCCTTGAAATGCACATTGACGACTTTTCCTTCCGTCGCTTGCTCCAAATCGGCCAGCGCCAAATCATGCGACGTCACCGCTCCAATGGCATTCTTTTGGAGCAGATGCACGACCACCGACCGCGCCCCAATGTTCCGCTCCCGCGAATTCGTTCCGTGCAAAACCTCATCAAGCAGGAAAAACACCGGCTCATCACGATTTGCCGCATCAACCACGCTTTTCAGCTTTTCGAGCTCGGCATAAAAGTGAGAAACGCCGTGCTCCAATGAATCGCTGATCCGCATACTCGTGCGCACCGACAAAGGTGTCATGCGCAATTTCTTGGCACATACCGGCGCTCCCGCTTGCGCCAATACCGCCGCCAAACCCATTGAACGAAGCCAGGTGCTCTTGCCGCTCATGTTGGAGCCCGTAATGAGCAGCGAATGACCAGGACCGGGCAATTCAATGGAATTCCCCACTCGGCGCGCAGCCGCGATCAAGGGGTGCCCCAATCCCTCCGCCGTAAATCGTGGCGCCCCCGATTCGACCTCGGGAAATGCATACGTCGGATGCTCGTACGCAAATGCCCCCAAACTCGAAAGCGCCTCGATTTCACCCAATGCTTTGAACCAACCCCGCACGTTTTTCCCGGCACGTGCTCGAAACTTTTCGAGCGACCGGGCACAAAATACGTCCCAGAGCAAAAATATATTCGCGAACATATGCGCCAGCCCGCTATGGCGCAATTCGACATATCCCAAGATTCGCTCGAACGCTTCCAATTCATGCGATGCGGAATGGCCGTCTTTGCCCACCCCAAGCGCTCCTTGCAACGCCTTCATTCGCTCCGAGGTAAAAGACTCGGCCTCGATTCGCGCGAAAATCCCCTTGTACCGGCCAAACGGCGCTTCCTTTGAACCTGCTTTTGCCAACATGGGGGAAATCTTGCCCCCCAAAAGAAACAGCACGAGCAATTGCGTTCCAAATGGCACGTACCAAGCTCGCCGCAAAATCGACGGCGCCGTCTCCCCAAGCACCGACGCACCAATCATCAAGATCAACGTCGTCGGTACCAAGACAAACGCGAGCCGCACGAGCCAATGATCGAGCGTCGAGGACAACACCGGCGGCGTCTCCGCCCACTCGACGAGCGGTTCGACAGGACGTCCGCGGGTTTCTCCTGCCACACCAAGCGCCGCCAAGTCCTCGCGAAACTGAGGAAGTGCCGCAAGCTCACGCACCGCTTCTTGGCGCGAAACAATCTCCGCCGGCGCTGCGCGCATCGACAACCACATCGCCAACGTCGAGGTCCCAGGCACCGTGCGCGTGTCGTCGAGCAGCTGAAACACCGACGACGCGCCGAAAACATCGAGATCAACAGCGTAGGGATGCGTCGGGTTTGGCGTGGGCGACTGCGGCAAAGACTCGGGAATCTTGTCGTTTGTCCGAGCAAACCAACGATCGACGATGCCGATCCGCGCCTTCACCTCCGTCTCGCGCGTCACGAGTGCCCCGTGAATCGCCACGACGACGAAAAACACGAGCCATGCAAGCGCGACGACCACCCAAACATAGGGCGACACATCGCGCGTCAACGCATAACCAATCGTTCCTCCGGCAGCGAGAAACAGCACCAAGCGCAGGTTCGACAAACGAGCAGAACGAGCGGCGAGATCTTGTTCGAGGGATCCCAGAACTTCGCGACGAGCACGCAAGGCAGAGGCTGAATCAGACACGCGCGCAGCCTAGCGCGGGAGGAGGCATGTACGCTCTGACGATTTCATGCAACGCTGCGCTTGGCATGGGACCCCCGAACCCCCAGACGATCGTACTCGCCGTCAGCGGAAGCATCGCGGCGTACAAGGCCGTGGAAGTTGCGCGACTGCTCAAAAAATCAGGTGCGCACGTCTTGCCGCTACTGACTCGTTCCGCTCGGGAGTTCGTTGGTGCTCAAACGTTTAGCGGCATCACGGGCGAACCTGTCCTGGACGACATGTTCGATCCGTCGTTCGCGGGAGAAAAACATGTCGACGTGGCGCGACGTGCGGATCTGATTTTGATCGTGCCGGCAACAGCGGATTTGCTCGGGCGTTTGGCCATGGGTCGAGCCGATGATCTGCTCACGGCTCTCGCGCTTTGTGCATCGTGTCCGATCGTGGCTGCTCCTGCGATGCATCCGCGCATGTGGGTGCATCCCGCAACCGCGCGCAACGTAGCCACGATCGCGAGTGACGGACGCGTGATGTTCGTGGGGCCTGTCGACGGTGAAGTTGCCTCGGGTGAACGAGGCATCGGACGCATGGCGGAACCGGAAGAGATTGTCCGGACCGCACTCGCGTGTCTCCAAGCAAAAGATCTGGATGGTTTGCACATCGTGGTGACGGCAGGACCAACCGTCGAAGACCTCGATCCGGTGCGATTTTTGGGCAATCGCTCGACCGGCAAGATGGGGTTTGCCCTGGCTGAACGGGCCGCAGTGCGAGGTGCAAACGTGACGCTCGTGGCCGGCCCTGTGTCTCTCGCAACGCCTCGTGGCGTGCGGCGCGTCGACGTGCGCGGAGCCCTGGCGATGAAGGCGGCGTTGTGGGAAGCGCTCGGGACAAACCTCGATCAAGCTGATGCGTTGATCATGAGTGCGGCTGTGGCGGATTATCGTCCCGCGGAGACGAGCACGACAAAACGCAAACGTTCGGCGGAACCTTTGGAGCTCAAACTTGTCCCCAACCCAGACCTGCTCGCTGAAGTCGGAGCGGCGAGGTCGGGTGCGAAGCCGGTGCTCGTGGGGTTTGCTGTGGAAACAGGGGAAGACGAAGTGATCTTGGAATATGCGCGCGGCAAACTAGAGAAGAAGCGCGTGGATATGGTGGTTGCGAATCGCGCGGATGAAGCGTTTGGTCGTGATGACAATCGCGCGACGATCGTGCTGCGTGATGCTGCAGAGCCGCTCGACGTGATGACGAAGCATGCGCTTGCGGATCAGATTCTCGATCGGGTCGTGACGAGGTGCCGGTGAGCGACACAAAAGAAGAGAACGAAAACGTCGAAAACGACAACGAAAACGTCGAAGAAGAAGACGTGGACGAACCCTTACCCGAAACGACGACGCAAACGGCGGTTGTGGTGGCAGGAGGCGTGACGGTCGCGAGTGCTGCAGCGGTGGGGTTTGCGTTTTCCCATCCTGACAGTCCGTGGATGTTGGGATCGATGGGGGTGGTTTACGCGGCACTGGCGGGTTTGACCGTGCGGCGCTTGTGGAATCGCGGTGAACTCGACGAACAATTGCGCCCACGCGCGGGTGATTTGTCGATTGGGGCGCTCGTCGCGGCACTTTTGTATGCGGTAGCGATGGCGGTGCATTTGGTGGTTACGTCGCCACCGTCGCCACGTTCGGCGTGGATCATGCAGATTTACGCGGCGCTTGGGGATCCTTCGTCGGAATATCGACATGCGATCGGCGGCGTGGTTTTTCTGGTCGCGGCCCTGGAAGAATTGGTTTGGCGCGGTCTCGTGATGCGCGTATTGAGCGAAAAACTGGGCTGGTTGCGAGGTTGGTTATTGCAAGCTGCTCTGTTTGGCCTGGCGCATGCTCCGACGTTGGTTCTTCTGGGCAATCCAATGGCTGGGCCCAATCCTTTGCTCGTGGCTGCGGGATTTGCGTATTCGCTCGTGTGGGGCCGTTTGGCGATGCGCCTCGACCGGCTACCTCCAGCGCTGTTTGCCCATGCTCTTTTTACGTGGGGCGTCTTCGAATTTCCGATCTGGCGTCCGTGAGCTTAAAAAAGAAAAACGCCCGCGAGTTTTTTTGCGGACGTTTTTCTTGAAACGTGTTTATCGAGAATCAGCCGTTTTTGCGATTTCGGCGGCGAGAAACCGAGATTGCCGCTGCGGCCAAGCCCATACCTACGATCACCGGAGCAAACGGCGAGTCCGATCCCGGCTGCGCGGAACAACCAAAACCACCGGCGTTCGCAGTACCATCGCAATCAGCGCCGCCGAGCGTGATGGTGCATTCTCCGCGTGCGGAGACGTCGACCTCGACGCCTTGGGCAATCAGGGCATTGATGCAGCTTTGCGGATCGGTGGCATTGACGTATTGACCGTTGCAGAAAATCGCGCCGCTCGGGGCTTCGCATTGGACTTTGCAGCCGCCTTCGAGCTTCGCGTAACAAGCAATGTCGCAATCCAAGTTGATGTTCGACGTGCACGCGCCCGTGCAGCACGTGTTGCAATGGTCCTCGCAGCC
>DAOMZH010000031.1:0-29030 GCA_035437985.1 Polyangium sp. (in: bacteria)
ATATGATTAGGATAATCCGGCAATCGGGAAAACACGCTCGCTACGCCTTTTGTATTCACGAGTCGCACGAGCTGATCGGTACGTTCGAGGGCGTACACCGAATCATCGGAGCCGGTCAGCATTTCGACAGGAAGTCGTCCGACATTCAGATGGGAGACGAGCGCGCCTTTTTGTAAATCGATTTTGGCTAGTTGCCGCTGGCCACTTTCCGCAACCCACGCGATTTGACCACTCAGCGCTACGCCCTCGGGCCATTTGCCCACATCGATCGTTTGAAGGATTTGCAGGTCCTTGGTCGGAATCGAGGGCGTCAAAACAGGTTTTTCCGGGGCGACCGGTGGTTGAGGGGCCACGGATTCTGCGGTCACGGGCGGTGCTGGCGGAGCAACGGAGGCGGAAGCGGTCGCCGATGCTTGGGGTGCAGGGGGCGTGGGTGGATTCGCGGGGGAGCTTCCGCAAGCCGCGAGGAGCAAAGGGAGAACGTAGTGGGAAAGTGGGCGCATATGGGATCTCAACGCTGAAGTGGGCGAGTGTATTCGATGTATGGGTCGAGGGGAATGGGGGAAGCAGCCGGAAACGTTTTTTGATTTCGCGGTGTAGGGATGACGGGTTCGGCAAACAGGCATAGGTATTGAGCCGTGGAGAAAAAAAGAAGCCACCCGTCCTCACGGTTGATTTTTGCGTCGGCCGTGGAGGAAGATGCCGCCGTGTTGGATGAGCTGGTCGGACAATTGGAACACTACGGGGCGACGCGAGGGCAACTTCTCGCGCTTGCGACCGCCGAGCCGCGGACGCTTCGTTACGCCGATCTGATGCGCGAACCAGCCCACGATCGCCCGGCGATGGTCTTGGAATCGCAGGGCCAGCCGCGCGCGTACATATTTGACGAAAGAACACAGCTCGGGCTGGATCTAGTTCCCTGGGTCCGACGCATAGCGTTCCGTGGAGATGCCGATTTCATCGCCGTCGTACGCCCTGGTCGCCTCGACGTTTATCCTGCCACGCTGGGCAAGGGAGCAGATCCGCTCCTATTGACGAATCTTCCCGAGGGACGACTCTGCATTCCGACGCTTTTGCGTACCAACCTGGCGGCAGATGAAACTGCCCCAGTACGGAAAGCACTTCGTACGCTGCTCCGAGACTCCATTCGGAACGCGAAGAGCCTCGGACAAACCGCAGAGGTCGATGCTCATGATGCCCTCTCGCTCGTGGGGCGAGCGTTGTTTTGGCGGTTTCTCATCGATCGCAATCTTCTCCATGGGGTTGATCCCGGCAAGGTGTGCAACGACGCGCGGGCGGCGAGTTTTCCGGACTGCTTGTCCAGAAAAACGCGCGCTTTGGCGACATTCGAGTGGCTCGACCGCACGTTCAACGGGGGCCTCTTACGATTCCGTACGAAGGAGCGAGCGACGGCGATACCCGATGTCGTTTATGAAGAGGTGGTCGGCAACATCGCGCATGCGGCCACCGCCGATGGGCAACTTCAGCTCGACCTGCCATCGCAATGGAGGGAAGTGAATTTCGCGCATGTGCCAGTCGGGCTTCTCAGCGAAGTCTACGAAGCATTCGCGCACGATGAAGATGCCGCGGCTGCCGAGGAAGAAAGCATCTACTACACGCCGCGACACATTGCCGAGCTCATGGTGGACGAAGCGCTCGCTGCCCTCGGTGGCATCGAGCAACCCGCGGTATTGGATCCGGCTGCTGGTGCTGGGGTTTTCTTGGTTGCCGTCTTTCGGGCGCTCGTAGCGCGAGAATGGACACGTACCAAACGTCGACCTGCCCGTGACACGATTCGCCGTATCTTGCATCAGCAGCTCACGGGCTTCGACATCAACGAGTCCGCGCTGCGTCTTGCCGAACTTGCGCTGTACCTGACGGCCATCGAGCTCGATCCGGAAGAGCGACCACGTCCCCTTTCTTTGCTCAAATTCACTCAACCCTTGCGCGACAAGGCGCTGTTCCTTTGCGAAGGAGGTGCTGAACGGGGGAGCCTCGAGGCTGTGAAGGAGCCTTTCCGGAATCGTTTCGACCTGGTGATTGGCAATCCACCGTGGAGCAGTGGAAAAGCAAAAACTGCGGTGAAAGAACGCTGGACGAACGACACACGCGCCCTCGTGAAGGAACGTCTTGGAGAAGCGCGAAGCAGGTCATTCAGCCTGCCCGACACGTACCCCGACATCCCCTTTCTCTACCGCGCTATGGAGTGGGCCCGAGACGACGGGCAGATCGCATTGATCACCCATGCCCGGTGGTTGTTCCCTGGTGAAGCGCGAGACGAAGCCCGACGTGACTTGCTCGAAATGGTGCAAATCACGGGAATTCTGAATGCTGCCGCGTTGCGAGAAACCTCGGTATGGCCGGGGAGTCGCGCGCCATTTGCAATCGTGTTTGCTCGAAATACAAAGCCTCGTGTTGCTGATGCGGCTTTTCAATTCGTAAGTCCCGCACTCGTCGAAGAGTCGCAGAAGGCACAACGACGTTTGCATATCGACTGGACCGACGCAGAAATCGTTGGGGTGCAAAACGCGATCGCTAACCCGTGGCTCTTGAAGCTGCGATTTCGCGGGACGTCCTTCGACCAAGGGGTGTTGGGTAGGCTCATCCATAGCCGTCCAAAGCTGGAGGAGCACTTGGCATATATTGGGGCGTCAATCAAAGGGGGGTATCAAATTGCTAGTCGGAGCAAGCCAAGCAAACTACTTGGTCTGCCAAATCTAGTCAGTGAGCAAAAGCGCGCGCGGGAATTGCCGAAACAATCAATTCAGGGCTATCTGATCGATGCTCGAGACCTTTTGCCGTTCGCCGAGAAGATGACCTATCGTGAACCCGCACGTGAAGACTGCAAAGCCCCGCTCTTACTTGTAAAAGAATTTCCGCCTGCAGATCTGTCTCTCTCGAGGACCTCCATTTCGCAGCATGATCTAGCTTTCTCTCGCTCATGGTATGCAGCTTCATTTGCAAATGTCACAGACGGTTTGGCGCAAGCGCGCTGGATACAACTGCTCTTGCAATCGAGCGCTTTTCTTTATTTTGCTTTGCTCTCGGACGGTTGGTTTGGCGTCGAGCGTGATCGTTATGTCCTGGAAACACTCAAAGCATTTCCGGTTGTCGAGTATGAACGACTTTCCCGGCAACAGCGCAACAGCGCATTAAAACTTTCCGATACGCTCTGGACCAACGGTTGGTCCGAGAAACTCAAGGGGCGAATTGATGACCTGGTGTTCGACTTGTACGACCTCGATGACGTCGAGCGAGACAGCATCCGTGATACCCTGGCGACTTCGCTCCCTTATGCCGAGCAACGAATAAAGGCTGTACACCCGGCAAACGAAACCGAGCAAAATGCATTTGCGACCACGCTCCAGGATGAATTGACCTGTGTCCTCGAAGCGTCCCGCGAACGTGTTCATGTGCGCTTGCGCTCCGAAGTGACTGTAGGCCCGTGGCGAGTATTGCAAATTGATCGGAGCAAGAAACGCCGGGAGAATGTGGGCATCGCCGTGATTCCATGGGACTCGATCCTAAAGGAAGCGGACGAGTCTGGGGCGACCTTGACGACGGTGCGGGTCGATGCGGCCACGACGTTCGTCGCCATTCTCGAAAATTATCGGTACTGGACGCCCACACGCGCGCGAATGCTCGCGCTCGCTTTGCTTTCGGAGCCAGTCTTGTGAGTGAACGCATCCCCTTGTCGCACCCCGTTCACGTACTACCGGCCCAGCCGGATATTTCGGAATCTTTGCGAAACGCTGTCATTACGGCATTTCGTTGGGCGTGGTCTCGTTTGCGTGAAGACACGGCCGTCGACCCCATGTTCGCGGAAGAGGAGGCCATTACGAACGAAATCGAGAATCTGCTCAACCAACAACGCAATGGCAAGCGTCGCGCTTCAATGCTCCGCCTCTTCAATAAGGTCGTGCGCAGTGGTCAACAGCGGTCGGCGGGCACCTCATTTCGACAATCACCGGATTTAACGTTCCAACCGAAGCGCGTGCCGCCCAAAGTCACACATCTTGGAGATTGGGGCCTGTTTGCCGAATGCAAGATCATCGAACCGAGATCGGATCATTCTCCGGGTGTTTATTGCGAAACCGGCGTCAAGAAATTTGCTGACGGTCGTTATGCAAAATGTATGACCTCGGGCTTGATGGTTGCGTACGTGCGCGATGGGCGAGGCCCATGTGCCACCTTGAAGCCGCTGCTAGTCAATTCTAATGTGCGTGCCGATCTCGAGAACGACGACATTCTTTATTCACTACACGACCGAAGCCAGCTGCAACAACCGTGCGTCGCCATTGAACTGACGCATGTATGGCTCGATGCGCGCGCCAGTGAATAAAACGCGCTTTCAGAAGCAGCCGAATCCGTCAATGCACCCCGCCCACCAGCCACGCATATCCAGGCACGAGCACCTCTTCCGGCGATCCACCACCTTGTGTCGCTGACGACGTCGTTCCCCGCGAATCACTGTTCATGCGGAATCCGTGATCGCCAAACATGAATACCAATGTCCGCGCCGGGCTTGCCTCGACAAACTTCGCCACCACCTGCGACGTTTCGTCCGCAATGCCCCCAAGACGCTCGTCGAACGAAGGACCTACCCCACGCAATCGCGCTTCCACCACGTCAATCTTGAATATGTCTTTGTTGCCCAGTCTTTCCCGACGAACCGTCGCCAAGGAACGACCTCGAATCACCTCGGGCTCGGGAACCATTTCCGGAAGTGGCTCGCGCAATCCCTCGGCACCTCGCGCCAATAACATCGATTGCACCTGCGTCGTCGTCGGCAATGCACTCCATAACAACGTCCGGTCCACACAGACCGCCCGACCTTGAAGCATGGGCTTGAGGCGGCTCATGACCCGTTCACCCAAATCGAAACGCATTGAATCGACGAGCAACAACCGCACCGCTCGCGCATTGTTCAAACGCGCAATTCGCGCCGCGACTTCCGCCACATCGAGCACCATTACGGGACGTTTTCCCGTCGCTCGAATCGCCGCAAAACCTTCCGTGTAACTATGCTCGAACGATGTTCGGAATCCATCCACGATTTTTTGCACCGCCCCATCCGCTTGACCTCGCGCCAAGGCCCCGAGAAGCGGCATGTACCGCGTTGCAAACAATCGATCAATCACGCCCGCCGGCTTGGGACCTTTGGCCGCATCGAGGTCCATCGCAAACGCTCGCCATTCCGACGACGTGAGCACTCGTTCCAAAGACGAAGGGTTTGGCGGGGGCGATGAATGCAGCGGCGCCAAATCCGCAGGCAGTGGCGGAGGCGGCGGAAGCGTGTCCGAAACATGCGTTGGTTTGGCCGGAGGAACATCCATCTCGGCTCGCGCTGCAATGTCTTGCGGAGACAAACCTCGCACCGTACGCTTGGCAGCTGCTCCCGGAGGCAACGACGACGCTCTGGTTTGTCGCGGCATAACCGCCGCTTGAGCCGTGGGAACCGGCGGCGGAAGCGGCAACGGCAAAGACTCGTGCACCGGCGCTACTTCCGCTTCCGGACGACAATCCAAATCCACCACGGTCGACGGCGACGACGGAGGAGGCTCCGTCGGTCGATTGACCGGACGAACCCGCAGACGACCATTCATGGGCGCTGGAGCGGCGGCTCGTGCGGGCGCAGGTACAGGCGCAGGCGCAGGTAGCGCGGGCACATTCGCGGGCTCTTGCGCTTGCTCGAGCACGCTTTGCGCTTCGATTGTCTCGGGACCGTCCGCCGCTTGTGTCGGACGCATGATCGAACGCGCTTCGGAAACCATCGGGCGACGTGTGGGAATCGCATCCGCGACAAACTCGTCGAGACGCACGGGCGCTAGGATTCGCAAGCCGCGATCGGCATCATCGAACACCAACGCGACCGCGCCGGTTTGCGCCGCTTCGCCAAACGCTGCAAGCACCGCGCTATCCATCAGATTCAAGGTCGATTCGCCTTCGGTGAGCGCACCAAGCGGCGGCAGCACGAGCGCCAGCCCCGTTGCCCCAAGCCCCTGGGTCCGCTTGAGCTGATCCCGCAGCGATGTAGCCATATCCACATCCACCGGCACACTCGGCGGCGGCGCCCCGCGCATCGCGAGCGCACTTTCGACCGCTTCTTCGATCACCTGCCGCAGACGTCCGACTGCAGAAGGTCGCGAAACGCTGGCCACGATATATCCGCGGCCTCGCAAGTCGCCGAGCATCTCGGCCTTGCGCGGAAGCGCGATGAATTGAGCACCAAACGAGGAGGATGTATGGGGCGTCGAGCCCGACGAGTTGGCCTGCACCAAACGCATGGCGACACCCATGCCAGAGAGTTGGGTGAAAGGGCGAATTTTCGGCGACAACTTTTTTAGAAGGCGCTCAACAGGCTGCTGCGCGTTGGGACGCGTCGGTCGGACTTACTCAGCGTACTGAAGTACGCTTCCGTCGTCCTCCCTAGCGTCGCAACGCTCGCAACGCCTGTTGATCACCTTCTTGGACCCGGCGATATTTCCCACTGGAGACGCAGACATGCATCAATCTTCTCGACGAACCTTCCGCTTCGCCTTTGCAACTTTCTTGGCCATGCTCACCGGATGTTCCGAACCGGCCAAGACAAACCCTCCCCCGACCGACCCTTTTGGACCTCTTGGAGAGGTCGCTGAGCTTCCGGTCGCTGAACGCGTGGACATCGAAAACCTCGCGGCCCCGGTCGATGTGGTCCGAGACAAAGACGGCCGCCCGCACATCTATGCTTCGACGATCGAAGACGCAGTCCGCGTCGAGGGCTACCTGGTCGCGCAAGATCGTCACTTGCAGGTCGAGTTTTTCCGGCGCGTGGCCGAAGGGCGCCTTTCCGAAGTTTTGTCCGACGCCGATCCGAGCGTGATCGACACGGATATCTCGTTCCGGCACGTCGGGCTTCATCGCACCGCCAAAAACCAATATGCGGCGCTCAATCCCGAACAAAAAACATTGGTGGACGCGTATGCGGACGGCATTTCGCAATATTTCCGTGCATTGCGTAATGGAGATTTCGCGCTTCCGGCGGGGATTCTCATCGTTCAAGCCAGCGCTTTCACGGACTTCACGGGCGTAGACGCGCTCGCAGTCGCTCGATTGCAAACGTATCTGCTTTCCTACGACGCGGATTCCGATGTCTCGTGGACGTTGAACATCGAAGCGCTTAGAAAAGCGTTTTCGCCAACTTCGTCCGACCCGAAGATTGCGGCGCGAGTCGGCATCGTGCAGGACGTTTTTCGTTTTGCTCCGTGGGATCCGACAACGACGACGACGGGATATCCGATGGGCATAACCGGGGGCAAACCCACGGGCAAACCCACGGGCAATGCGCCAGTGATTCCAGATTTGGGTGAGCGAACCGAACGATATCGTGCAGGTTTGCGCTGGTTCAAGGATCTCGTCGCGCCCGAAGGATCAGGCTCGAACAACTGGGCCGTGCATTCGTCACGAAGTGCCACGGGTCACGCAATCGTGGCGAGCGATCCGCATTTGTCGTTATCGGCGCCGTCGGTTTTTTGGCCCGTATCGATGGAGGTGAAATCCTCGGACCCGAAAAAACAATGGAAAGTCTCAGGGATTTCATTTCCAGGCATTCCCGGGATCATTTTGGGGCACAACGAGCACATTGGCTGGGGGGCAACGACGACTGGATACGACGTCTCCGACGTATATGCGGAAACCCTCACGGCCGATGGCAAGAGTGTCCAATTCGAAGGAAAAACCGTCGCGCTCGAGACGATCGACGAGGTCATTGGAATGCAAGGCGGCGGGTCGTACACCTATCAAGTGAAGGTGGTGCCGCATCATGGTCCAATTCTGCCAGAGATCACCGCCGATCATAAAGTCTTGCCGCTCGATCCGATGAAAGGTGCATTGAGCGTCAAATGGACCGGGTTTGACGCAACAAACGAAGTGGCGGCGATTTTCGGATTGCTCCAAGCCACGAACGTCGATGAAGCTCGCGAGACCATGAAGCAATTCAAGGTTGGCGGGCAAAACTGGATGATTGGCGATGACCAAGGCAATATCTTGTGGACGTCGCACGTCAATTTGCCAAAACGCGAAGCCGGGGCTTTGGGTTGGGATCCAGCAACAATGAGCGGCACATTGCCGTGTTTCGTTTTACCGGGCGATGGTTCGGCCGAATGGAACGGGTTTTTGGACAGCAACTTGGTTCCTTGGGCGAAAAACCCGACCGCGGGCTTTTTGGCCACCGCCAACAACGACAACATTGGCGATACATTGGACAACGATCCGTCGAACGACAAACTCCCCGATGGAACGCCGATGTACATTGGTGCAGGATTCGATTTGGGTTTCCGCGAAGGGCGCATTACGGAGCGTTTGCAAAAACTCGAGAAAGCCACCCCGGAGGACTTGGCGAGCATTCAAGGCGATGCGCGCTCGGCGATGGGTTCGCGATTGACGCCGCTCTTGCTCGCGACGATCGACAAGGCCGAGGCTGAGAAAAAGACGCCGGGAACGCATCCGGATTTGACGTCGATCGTCATGGATGCGGGATATGATTCGACGAAAATCCTCGCCATCAAGGATTTGCTGACGAAGTGGGGTACCGAATCGGAATATGAAGCGGCATCGGGGATTGATCCGGCAACGAACAAACCTTTGCCAGAATCGGGAGACACGGCGGCTGAAGTGCGGGCTTCGCAAGCGACGCTGGTGTTCAATACGTATTTGTTGCGGCTGATTGGCCGGACGCTCTCCGATGAGTTTGGTTTGGCCGGACGATCGGTTGATAGCCAAATGCGAGCGAAGGCGATTTTGGCGCTCAGCTTGAACGATCCCACGAAATTGGCGACGTACGATGCGGGTACGGGGCAAAGCATTTTGTGGGACGACGTGAATACGCCCGAGCAAGAAACGAAGGATGAACGGATCATGCGAGCGCTCCTGGATGCAATGAGCATTTTGGAAAAGAATGTCGGGGCGAACCTGGCGGATTATCGCTGGGGCGCCGTGCACACGATTCGTTTCGAGGCGATCGTGCCGCTGTTTACGGCGTTATCGATTCCGCCGGGGAGCAATTCGACGTTTCCGAATGGTTTCCCGCGGCATGGGGACAACTATGCGGTGGACGTAGCTGGGTTTTCGTTGTCGAGCTCCGTGGACAAACTGCCGAACTTCACCTATGGGCATGGTCCGACGCAACGGTTTGTCGTGGATTTGGATCCGGCGGGGCCGAAAGCGTGGAATGCATTGCCTGGAGGAGCGATTTGGGATTCGCAGAATCCGCATTTTGCCGATCAGGCGGAGCTGTGGCGGCGTAATCAAACGCATCAGGTACCGTTCGCGTTGCCGGACGTGATTGCGGCGGCGGAGAGCCGGATTGTGATGAAGTAGGGCTGTCTGCGGTTGTTGTGCTTCGGGAGGCTCGATTTCCCGGCACTTGCGGCACCCCGAACTCGCCCGCCCCTGCGGGTCGGGCTCAAACAGCGGGGCCCCACCGCAGCGCCGTAAAATCGAGCACTCCCAAAGCTTCGCGCGGCATGATTTGGAGGAGTGGCGGTTGACGAGTTCTCCTGTCTTCTGTCGAAGTGGCACTGCACAAAAAAGGCAGTGACACGCATTCTACCTTCGTTCGGTTTAGCAAGTACCGCAACAAACTTGAAACATATATGATGCGCCTCGGAACGGTACATGAAGCGCACCAGCAACGCCGTTTCGACTTGGACGAACTTTTTGTCGAAATCGAAGCGAAGGTGCAAGAGACATTGACAAACTAATTGTTCTCTGCCCCGAAAAAGACTCTTGAACAATCAGCGACGCTTCCTTATGCTTGCGCTCATGTCACCGCTACTGATTGCTCTCGAGGAAGCCCAAAAAGATGTCGAAGAGGGCAACTTGATTCCGCACGAAGAAATGGAGACCCTATTCACGAAATGGGACCAAGATGATGAGACGCAATCAGCATCAAACTCGCATTCAATGCGACGACGAAACAAGCAGCGGGCTTTCGCCGAAAGATGAGCAGGGCATCATAGAAGCCACAGCCTCCATCGAAGCGGGCAATGGGCCGTCGTTTGAAGACGTCTTTCGGGAACTCGAGGATTTCTGAGGACAGCTATTCATTGCCGCTCAACCCCCGCACCACCTCCGGCTTCACCACTTTCCCGAGCGCGTTCCGCGGCAAACTCGATACCACAACCACCTCGCGCGGAACCTTGTACGGCGCCATGCGCTCGCGCGCCCACGCACGTAATGCGTCACTCGCACATTCGTCCGCACGCCCAGGCGCAGCCACGACCACCGCCACGACGCGTTCGCCCCACGTTTCGTCCGGCAAACCCACCACCGCTACTTCCGCCACGGCCGAGTTTTCCCGCAATGCCTCCTCGATTTCTAGCGCCGATAATTTGTAACCCCCACTTTTCAAAATATCCACGCTCGTTCGTCCAAGCAAACGCACGTATCCATCCGCGGAAAACTCCGCCACATCGCCCGTACGAAACCAACCGCCCTCCGCAAATGCTTCGCGCGTCGCTTGTTCGCGCCCCAAATACCCTTTGAATACGCTCGGGCCCCGAATCCATAATTCTCCCGGCCCTGTTTGTACATGGTTTCCCGCTTCATCCACAATACGACTCTCCACGGTTCGTAATGGTTTACCCACGGAACCAGGACGCCGACCCACAGGTTCGATGGGATTCGATGCCCCCACCCCGATTTCCGTCATGCCAAACCTTTCGAGCGGCACCCAGCCCGTAATCGAACGCCAACGTTCGGCCAAGGTCACGGGCAATGCCGCCGAGCCGCTCGTCGCCAAACGTAATCGTTTTGCCCCAGCAGCCCAGCGTTTTTGCGTGAGTTCGTCCGCAACATCAAAAGCTTCGAACAATTTTTGATACATCGTCGGCACGGCCATGAAGGTCGTCGGCGGTTTGTCGCTCGCAAATTCTTCCCACACGCGCCGAGCCTCGAATTTTTGCAGCATTCGCGTCGCTCCGCCCGAGAGCACTGAAGTCATCAGCGAAATGCCGAGTCCATGCAAATGATGCAAAGGCAAAGCATGCAACAAAAGATCGGTCGTTTTCCATAACCACGCCTCGCCCAAGAGCTCCGCTTGAATCGCCACGTTGGCGTGAGTGATCATCGCCCCTTTGGGTTTTCCCGTCGTGCCGCTCGTGTATAACAACAAAGCCACATCATCCGCCTGCCGCGGCGAGATCTCATCGTGGTCAAATGTGGTTTGTCGAAGCGAATGAAGCGGCAAGACACGCCTGTTTTCGCAAAGCAAAGCCGCACGTTCACGCAGATCGTCCGACACGATCACGATTTTGGCGTGAGCATCCTGGCCAAACCATGCGAGTTCGGGAGCAGGATATTGCGGCGACAGGGGCAGAACCACGCCGCCAGCCAAAAGGATCCCCACGAATGCTTCGAGCCATCTGGCACCGGGCGAAGCAAACAGGGCGACCACATCCCCGTCAAGCGAAGCGCGTCCGTCGAGCAGTGTGGCGCGAGCTCGCAGGGCGCCGTCCCACAAATCGGCAAAGGTGCGGGTTTCGAGGTCATCTTGAACGGCGAGGCGTTGTTCGTGTTTTCGAGCGTGAAGACGCGCGACGAGAGGCGACGACATGGCCGAACGATCGCAGCGGAAACGCCAATCTGCAAGTCTTGGTGCCATTCTTTTCTCGATCGGCCGTTCTTTGGGTACACTGCGCGCCATGTTCGTGTCTCGGTTCGATTCTCTCGCCTCGTGTGCCCTTCTGTTTGCCCTTTCCGCGACCGTCGTTGGTTGTGGTGAGAGCAAGTCCTCTGGTGGTCCGACAGCTGCCGCGAGCACTGCGCCAAGCGCTGCGGCCGCCAAAGAACCAGCGCCTCCGCCGAAGCCCAAGGGAGTGCCGGCGCTGATCGTCGACTCGCTCGGTCCGTACTTGGGCATCACGCGCATCGACGTGAAAGCGGAGAACTGGCGCGAGAAGATGGCGGCGGTGATCAAGGATTTTCCGATCAAGCCGGAAGAGCCGGTGACGGTGGTGGCGGAGAAGCGGGCAGCAACGCCCTATGTCGCTGCGCTTGTGGACGAACTCGGTAAAGCCGGGGCGACGAAAATCATTTTGAAGACGGATGGTCGAGACGACGTGCCGAAGCAGCTCGATGTGGTGCCGGCGAATAAAGTGACCTCGCCGCCGCCGTGTTCGGTGACGGTGAGCGTATTGAAGGATTTGTCGACGGCGGTTTGGCCGATCAAAGGTGCGACGGCGAAGAAACAGCGCAAAGGTTTGGCCGGGCCGGATTTGTCGAATACAGCGGAGACGATCAAGCGCGACTTGGCGGGATGTGATTCGTCTTATGCGTTTTTCTCGTCCGATGATGCGATTGGGTGGGAAATGGCGTACAACCTGGCGGGAACGCTGAAAGTCGTGGATGAAAAGAGCGACAAGAAGCGAATCGAGACCTTGGTGTTATTGCCGGAAGCGCCGGTGGCGGGACGGGCGGTAGTGTTGGGGAAGTGAGGGGTTGACGCCTTCGGATGCGTTGACGAGGCACCGGATATGATCGAGCGACTCTACATCGACAACTTCCGGACGTTCCAGAACTTCGAGTGGAAGCCTGGAGCTGTCGCATTGGTGATGGGACGCAACGGTACCGGTAAATCGACGCTGTTCGAGGTGCTCCATCTTCTTCAAGCCTTGATCTGTGGCGAGCAGCCCGTAGGAGAAATGTTCCCCAGCACGTCATTGGTTCGTTGGGAAAAACGAACGTCCCAACAGCTCGAACTCGATGTGCGCAGCGAAGCTGGTTCGTTTCGGTATCGGATCACCATCGAACAGGGCAAGAATCGCGGTGATGGACGCATTTCGCTGGAGACGCTGCACCTTGACGATACGCCGCTTTTTTCGTTCAAAGCGGGTCAAATCCAATTGTTCGATGACAGCGGTAAATCGGGGCCAGAATTTGCTGGAAATTCCAAAAAATCCGGGCTCGGAATCGTTGTGCCCGGACCAACGAACCAGCGCCTGACCTGGTTCAAGCAATGGCTCGGTCGATTGCTCGTGCTCCGGCCTGATCCGTTTTTGATGACGGGTTTGACTCCTTCGGAAAACTCGTTCCTCTGGCCGCATGCATCGAATTTTGCCAATTGGTATCGATATGTCCTCCAGGAACACGGAGGGAAAGTGTATCGAGCGATGGAGGCACTGGGTAAAGTGCTCGATGGATTCCAGGACCTGTCGATTCGCGTCGACGAGCAGCGGACAGGTTGGCTACGGGCCAATTTTCTTGATCCCAATGGCAAGGGATACACGTTACAGTTCGACGAACTTTCTGAGGGTCAACGCGTCCTAATCTTGCTGTACATCGCGCTTTTCACACAAATGGATGGCCAACGAACCATTGCATTTGACGAGCCGGATAATTTCGTTTCGCTCGACGAGATACAGCCATTTCTGATGGAGATGCTGGACAAAGCGCTCGATGGAACGGGGCCACAATGTTTCATTGCTTCGCATCATCCGGAGTATCTAAATCAACTCGCCCCGTCTCATGGTCATGTGTTGTTTCGGGAGCGCGGTGGACAAACCCGGATTAGGCTATTTGAGGCGAATGAGGCATTGTCGGCATCGGAAATCGTGGCGCGAGGTGGGCTTTCGAGGATTCCATGAGCCGCGATGTGACGGCGGTTATTTTATGTGAGGATCTTCAATCGCAGGTCCTTCTACGCCGGTACTTGAAAGCACGTGGGTTTGCGCGAATTCGTGTCCTTCCGCTGCCAGCAAGTTGCGGGGAACAATACGTACGGGATACCTATGCGCGCGAGGTCAAGGGGCAACGAACAAGTAGCGTGACCCAAGTGCTCGTGGTGCATATCGATGCCGACAATAATTCTGTGCAGTATCGGCACGACCAACTTGCGCGGAAACTGGTTGATGACGACCTCGCGCCGCGTGGCACAGACGAACCCATTGCAATCGTGGTGCCTCGATACGAAACAGAAACGTGGCTTCATCATTACGTTGGGCGTGGAAGCGTCGTTGAAACGGAGAAATACCCGAAGTTTAGCGACAATCAGGCAGCTGCAGCCATACCGACAGTAAATGCGTTGCTCGAACTCGTGGACGGGAAAATAGAGGCGCCGGCCAATCTTCCTTCACTAGCGCGCGCCATAGTGGAATTACGGCGCTTGCCGTGATACGTTCACAACGACGGACTTGATCACGCCTGCGAAAAACCCAAACAATAGATTCGAACCAATGCGGTATTCGAATTGCGGCAGCTGCTGTGAACAGCGGCCAGCGGGCCTATTTCTTGTACCCAAAATCCTCGAAAAATCCGTGGTCGACAGCGTAGGATTGAACCGGTTTCAGTCCCATTTCGCAATGCTCCATGAGGCTAACGAGTTTTTCGCCGTCGACCAATTCGATGGGTGGAACGCCATCGCGAATTGCTTCTTTTCTAGCCTCTGCCGAAAACGTCCCCGTCGTGAGAATGATGCCTTTGTCGGCGCGCCCCATCATGGCGCCACGAAAATCTCGCACTTGAGGCGCGCCTACCGTACCTTTATAACGTTTGCATTGAAAAATGACTTTGAAACTAACGAGTGGATTGACTTGAAGAATACCTATTCCGTCAATGCCTCCGTCCCCCGTTCGTCCCGTCACGGTGACTTCCTGAAAATCGGATTCTCGCAATAGCTGCTGACAAAGACGCTCGAATCCTTCGGGAGTCAAACGTTGGAGAATCGCGAGCAGTTCGTCTTGGTACCCGACAAATGCCGCTTCTTCCTGCTTGGGAGGTGTCTTCGCAACTGACGCAGTGAGCACTTCGAGGGTGTCTCGAGATTCTCCCCGTGAATCCGAGACTTTACCCTGCACTTCCTTGACTATGGCCAATGCGTCGGTGGGCGATAATGGTTTTTGCCCCCGGCCCTTGTCCGTCAATGTCCATACACCGCGTTTGCTCGTGTCAATGTACCCGGCCTTTGCGAGGTAAAAACGAGCCCACGCAACAGCATTGTCAAATCGCGGTTGACCACTATCGAGCACTTCGGACCGTTCGGCGTCGCTGATCTTGAGGTCGCGAGCAACTTGCTCGGTAGCCTCCGCGGAACGGGCGGAACCTCCCAGGTGGCGCAATGCGGCCAGCAAGGGTTCGAAGAGTTGCACGAATTTGGGTCCGCTGAGTGAATCTTTGAATGAGGACGCCGAACTCGTACCTTTTCAGGAGGTCATTGGTCACGCGTATCAAATTCGGGAGGTGAAGTCAATGTAGTTTCGTCGCGTCACGCCGGCTTCCATATTGGCGTCACGCGACTTCGGCGTATAGCATTATCATGCGTTGCAAGCGGCAAGCCGCGTGCTCGCGAGGTTGCTACGATGAGCCTATCCGCGGGATCCCCATGAAACGATCGCGGCAGAACATTCAAGGCAATGACGACTTCAATATCGAGTGGAAACAGCTGAATTATTCCAGATGCAGTTGCATCACGAATCCACACATCAAATGACCGATCGAGCATCAACCGGCCTTTTGCATGGAGCATCTGCGCTTCCCATAAGCTGACTGCAGCTATCCCCAAGGCACTACGCGAAGCGAGACGGTCGAGTTCACCATATTCTTTGTGGGAGAGTCTTTCTGAACCGGTCAACCACCAGATCCAAACGTGCGTGTCAAGCAATACTGTCATCGAGATGCCTCGAACTCCCCGTCTTGAAGTACCGATTCGCCTGGATCCGCCAACAACTTGCCAGAACCTCGAAGTTGTTCCCAAGGTTTTTTAGGGGACTCGATCGATTGGGGCGGCGGAGAAAGTCGCGCGACAATCCGTCCTCGACGCTTGATGTCGATGGCTTCTCCACCGGCCTCGACGCGACGAATCAACTCTAGACAGTTTGCGCGAAATTCACTGATTGAAATGTCCATCTGCCAATCATAGATGGGCTGGGCGAGATGCGCAAGGGCGATGCTTTACCTGCGCTCCACCCGCCTCACCACCCCCAACGCCCCCAATCCACAAATATGCCCCCAGATCACCCCCGTCAATATGCGCGTACCGTGCCAAACTGGATGCAAACCCATGTCCTGCAGCACCACATCCACCACCATCAGCACGCTCGCGAAAAACCCATACACCAAACTCGAACCAATATTCAATTTCGGCCGCGGAAATAGTCCCGCCGTGCCAAACCCCAAAAATATCCCAAAACATCGACTACACAAAGGCATCAATGTGTGAAACCATTCGAGCGTCCGCTCCGGACGGTTGTGACAAACCGGCGTGAACAACAAATACAAAAAATCACCAATCGACGCCGGAAGAATCGGTTTTACCAGCGTCACCCATACCGGCGCCAACGCCAAAAAGACCCCCAATACCCGCAATCCAAAAATCAGCCGCGATTCGGCCCCGGACCCCGCGGCGGCGGAGGCGCCTTGCCGAGACGAATCATTACTTGCTTCAAGTCCTCCCATACCTCCCTCTTCGCCTCGGGCTTGCGCAACAAATACGCCGGATGATACGTCGGCATCACCAAGATTCCCTGATAAAGCTTCCATTTACCCCGAAGCTTGATAATGCCTTCCGTCGCCCCCAAAAGACCTCGAACGGCCGTCGTCCCCAACGCCACAATGTACTTCGGCCGGCAAAGCTCCAACTGCTGCACCAAATGCCCCCGACACGCCGCCATCTCGTCAGCCTCGGGATTGCGATTGTTCGGCGGACGGCATTTCACAATATTGCAAATGTAAACCTCGTCCCGCCCAAACCCCATCGCCCCGATCATCTTGTCGAGCAACTGACCCGCCGCCCCCACGAACGGCTCCCCAAGCCGATCCTCGTCCGCTCCAGGCCCCTCGCCCACGAAACACAACTCCGCAAACGGATCACCCCGCGAAAACACCGTCTGCGTCCGCGTCTCGGCCAATCGACACCGCTGGCATCCCGCTACCTCGGTCGCCAACACCGATAACCGCCCCATCCGCTCCGTCGGCGTGAGCGACTCCCCTCGCGCGACAGGCGCTCGCGCTCCAGCCCCAGGCGACGCCGACTGCAACGTCACCAGCGGAGGTCGTTGCTGCTCGAACGATGCCACCGCCGATGGCGCAGGAGCCGCCGACGGCGCAGGAGCCGCCACTTGACGAGGTGCTTGCTGCTCAAACGAATTGGCTGCTGGTCGCGCTGGCCCTTGGCCAAACCCTTCACGCGGAGCACTCGGAGCGCCAAACGCAGCCGGAGCAGATGCCGGCATCTGCGGCACCGACAACTGCGGGACCTCGAGATCCACAGGCCCCGCAGGCACACCCGTCACGCCCGTCATGTCGTACCAATCGATGAGCGCTCGCACCGATGTCGCCAGCTCGAAGAGCTCATGACGGGCATCTACAGACGCTACAGGCGCGAGCGGTTCGTCACTCATCTTGAATTCTCGAGGCTCCAGGTCGCCCTCAGCGCCCTTCGTCCCGAACCCCATGACGGGCGTTTGTCCTACCCAACGTTAGCTCAATGCGCGCCGTCTTGCTGAAGGAATCGTTCAGCATCGAGCGCAGCCATGCAGCCCGTACCAGCTGCGGTGACCGCTTGACGGTACGTCCAGTCCTGCACGTCCCCCGCGGCAAACACGCCGGGAATACTCGTTCGCGTCGAACCGGGCACCGTCTTCAAGTACCCATTCGGATGAACGTCGAGTTGTCCCAAGAAGAGCTCGGTCATGGGCGTGTGACCGATCGCCACGAAAAACCCTTCGATCGGAACTGTCGTCTTTTCCCCTGTTTTCAGGCTCCGAACGACCATGCCCGTCACGTGATCTTCCTTCACGTCGAGCACTTCGTCGACGACATGGCTGTACAAGATTTTGATCTTCGGGTTCTCGACGACGCGCGTCACCATCGCTTTGGACGCCCGGAAATCATCACGTCGATGCACCAGCGTCACGTGCGAGCACAAGCCCGCCAAGTAACTCGCTTCTTCCATCGCCGTGTCTCCACCACCCACGACGGCCACGGGTTTGTTCCGGAAAAACGCTCCGTCACAAACAGCACACGCGCTCACGCCTTTGTTCTTGAGCGCATCCTCCGAGGGCAAACCCAAGTAGTTTGCCCGGGCACCCGTCGCGATGATGACCGTCTTTGCGAGGTACATCGTCTCCTCGACCCAAACCTTGAAAGGTCGCGCAGACAAATCGACCTTCGTGACGTCGGCCGTGATGATATCCGTGCCTTGATGTTCGGCTTGATCACGAAAACGCTGCATGAGCTCTTGCCCCGTGACCTTGTGCGGAAAGCCGGGATAGTTCTCGACTTCGGTCGTGAACATGAGTTGGCCGCCGGGGATGAGCCCACCGGCGTTGAAGCCCTCGATGCACAGCGGCTTCAAGTTCGCTCGAGCAGCGTAGATCGAAGCTGTGAGGCCCGCAGGACCAGAACCAATGATGATGACGTTGCGAACGGGTGTGTCGGTCATGTCGAACCTCGTCATAGCGAAGCCCACGGGCGGAGTCGATACGTGCTTGAAACCATGCGCTTTCGCGCGTTATCGCGTGCGTCCACCCGGGGGTGGCGGAAGACTGCTGCGACGTGCGGCAACCGAACCCGGTGGAGGTCCACTGCCCATCAAGTAAGCAATGGCTGCAGCTTCGTCCTCGAACAGTTCCAAGCGAAACTGCGTCGTTCTTGCGATTCGACGAACCTGCAGCGCACCCACGGCGGTTCGCACGAGCAACGCGGAACGTTCGAACTCGCTCGCCATCGCATCGATGACTTTTGCGGCTTCGAGTTCGAGACCGTCGTTGGCGAGCATCGGTGCGTCCCGAACGTCCACGAGTACGGACACGCCAAACCTTTCCCGGACGGGCACAGCGCGCAGAAATTGTGCTTCCACGGCATACATGTCCGCAGCCGACGCAAAAGGCGACAACGTCCGCCGCGCTCGGATCACGCGCCCACCCTCTTCACGCATCACGACGAGGTGGCTGCTGCGAAATAGCTCATCCATCGCTAAGCCATCGTGTCGTGCCTCGACACATGGGGGCAAGAGGCAACAGCTTCACCTTTTCGGCCGCCCTTGACCACTCAGAGGGGGAGGTACGGAGGGGGCAATGGACGGGCGGCCTTCCCACCGACGAACCCAATACTGGCTGGATCGCGGCATGGACTGAATCGGCATCGACAACACGACTTCAGCCGCCGACGAAAGAGCCTGTTCATCAATGTCCCGACTCACCAGACGATTGACCACGAGACGCTCGTCGACGATGGACACGATGGCCGAGAATCGAGCGACCGCACTTCCATCCGCGGCCCGCACCGACCACGTCACGAACGCGCCTTCATCATGAACATCAATCGCTTCGATGTGACTCATGCATGTCCGCAGCGTCCGATAGACGCGTATGTCCGGGCGCCCGCGGTCCATGGCCGCTACGGAGATCACCTCCGGATCGCCACGATCAAGTGCCGCTAGGTAGGCATCGAAAGCAATCGCGATGCGGGACTCGTCTTCATCGGAAAGGCTCATATCGATATCCGCTTCGTCGACGATATCAGATCGCTCTCGGCCTGATCACGTCATGCGTTCAAAAGCGCACGGTGGCTCCGAGCGCGATTTCATCCAGGCTCGAAGTCAACTTGCCACCATTGACGACATGCACCGTGCGGTAATTCGTCGTGGCATCGCCCGACAAACCTTTGACGGCACCTTTGCCTCCATTATCGAGCGTCTCGAAAAACGTGTGCTGGTAACCCAGAGACACATCGAATCGACCGAGCCGCACCGTCGCACCCGCATTGATACCCACATGGTATCCGTTGTGGAAATCTGGATTCAGGTATTCCGCGTCCTGACCATTCGTCTCGAACCAAGCGCCAGCCCGTGCCGCCAAAAACCCAGGAATGATCACGTAGTCGCCCCCGAGCCTCGCCCCAAATACGTTTTTCCACTTGTGCGGAATATCGGCATTTTGCGGAATGGACCCGGGCGTTCCGTTGACCTTGATTCCCTCGACGAAACGCACTTCCAAATTATCGAGGACGCTATTGTGTGCGTACGTGAAATCGAGCTCCAAGTCGAATTGATCATCGGCGAGGACGTCGCGCACTTTGCGGCCGACTTTCGGAATGAGCGATCCTGCTACTTGCGGGCTATGGTAGCGAAGTCCAAACCGAGCTGTAAACGGTGTGCGCAGCTTGACGTAACCCGCGTTGGACTTGTCCGTGATGTTGCAATTCGGTTCTGTTGGCGCACATGGCGTCTCGTTTTTCGTGCCGCCAGACCTCCAATAAAGCGATTCGATATGCAGGTCCGACGTCGCATCCACCGCATCTTGCCAGCGGATTTGGGCGCCTAAATCGAGGCGTTTGTGGGGTGCAGCGAGCACACCAACGACAAACCCCGGAATGAACCCATCAAAAGCCGAAAGCGTGGCGCGAACTTCCTGGTTGCCCGAGAAATCATCATTGGCAACTTGCGACGTCGATTCGCTGAAATTGACGAAACTCACGTTCGCAACGCCCCAAATGAACCCTGCACCAAGGCTCAGCCAATCCGTGACCGCATACCCCACACTGACGGTCGGATTGATCAACAAGGATTCTTGTTCGACCAGCAAGAATCGATTCGGCGCGGGTTGGGTCGTGGAAATGCCGAGCTGATTTTTGTACGAAACGGATTCAGGCCACGAAATGTTCCCAACGCCGTGGGGCCCCAAAACCGCGACACCTATGGCCAAACGATTCGTAATGCGGAAATTCGCCGCGAGTTGCGGATTCGGAAAAGGCGTCGAATCGGCGCAAACCGGGTCTTCGGGACCATTCGGAGCTCCCGGCCCAGGTAACGATGCGCCCGGAGAAACCGGGCTGCCATCGGGGTTACGCCGAGAAAAACACCGGCTCTGAAACATCAGGTGGGCGCCGAGAAAAACACCCGATTTTTGAAAAGCAAGACCTGCAGGATTAAACGCTGCTGCAAGCGGATCGTCGGCCCGTGCTACATACGTCGCGCCGCGACCCATTTGCACGACGCCGCTGTCGGGAGTTTCGAGGCCTGATTGTGCGAATACCGAGTTTGTCACGGCCAAACTCGACAAAGCCCCCAGAGCCCCAACGACGATCCGCTTCGCACGCATACGCTTGTTTCCCTCGGTTATGACTTGTTCGCCGGCGTCGCTTTGAGCGCCGCTTTGCCTTCTTTGACGTAAACGGTGAATTTGACGGCCGTTGCTCCGCGCTGCACGAGCGCGTCTTTGTTCCGATGCAAGGTCGTCTTGAACTTCTCGAACGTCATGCCCGATGTTGGTTCACCGCATTGCTCCTTCAACGCAATGAATTGCTCGAATACGGCTTTCCATTCCGTCTCTTCGTCCGTTTCGCCACCACCCGCAGGCGCTGCATCTCCGCCCGCTTTCGGCAATGGCGGCGGAGGCTTACGCACGCTCGCGGCACCATCCGTCGCGGCCGCAGCAACGGCTTCGGAAGCTTCGTTGGCTCCATCGAGCGTTCCGCCACGCGGCTTGGGCTTGGGCAACGTTTTCGCGACCGGCAACGATTTCGACGCTCCTGCAACCGGAGGCGCTTGAATGGCCGCGGATGATGTTTCGCCCGCACCAGGCACCGCGAATGCACTCATGGTCGGGGCTGCAGGAATGGGTCCGAGCACTTGTTCGAGGTCGGCAGCGCGCCGTGGAGCTCCACCTTTTGCGGCAATCTTGTCGATTCCGTCATTGATATCGGAAGCAATCTTCTTGTATGCGCCGCGGAACTTGCTCGGGGCCAATATATCGACTTCGCCCTTCGCCAAACGAATGGCTTCCTTACCGAACGTCGCCATGGGCCGCGTATGTTCGAGGACCGTGAAGACGATGCCCGCAATGGCCAAAAGAAGTACAAATCCAACGATGAGCGGCGTCTTGACGTTTTTCTTGTCGATATCGTCGGCCTTGTTCAAAAAGTCCATCGGACCATCGACGGCCACTGCCAAACGACCCACCGCGAATCCCGCATTGAGGTCCCAGCTCTCGCCAGGCATACGCGCATACACGACGCCCAAGTGTTGGCCAATCACCCGCGGCTCGCTCCGACCTTTTTCGACGTAATCCTTGTTATCGTCGAGTTGCTTCAGGTCTTGCGTAATCAGGTCGAGGTTCGCCTTGTCAAACCCTTCGGGAGCCCAGGAGGCAACGCGAGCGCCATCGGCATAAAAACCAACGGCTGCTCCGGTACGTTTCGAAACGGCTTGGGCAAACTTGTCGTCGACGTATTTGGCGCCGATCACTGCGCCTACCGGCTCGCCATTAACTTCGGCTTCCACCGGACGCGCCACGACGCGCAAAATACGACCTTTCCAAATCCAGCCGTCGTCACGAATCCAGCCATGCAATGCGTCCGCGACGACCGGATACCCACCAAGCTCCCAATCTTCCGAATGCACGATACCCACGGCGGCAATGACGCGACCATTGCCATCGACAGCCCAAAGCGCATCGAATGCCAAATCCGGGGGAACTTCATTGTTGAGTTTCGTGAGAGCCTTGAGCGCGGCATCGCGATTTTCTCGCGGGACTTTCGCTTCCGGGGTGATCTTTTGCAACTGCGTGCGCAGATCCGGCGAAAGTGCAATTGGAATGAGCGCGCTCGAACGATTACGCGCGTCATCCTTCAGATACCACCCGACAGCGCTCGAATCGGCCGCTAGCGATTCATTCATCGCACGCAAGCCGGATCGATTGTACATCTGCGCCGCCAATACCAATGTAAATGCCGCAACGCCCAGCGTAATGGCCAGAGCGAGATACCAAAAACGCGACAGAATCATCGACTCGCCTCCGCCTGAATTACTTACCGCCGCCCACGACGAGCGGCACTTTGAGGGGCTGCTCGGCCGGGAATGGAGTCACCACCACATCGAGTTCTTGACCAACGGGCTCGCCATTGAAATACCCGCGCAACTTGTGCGTGCCAGGCTCGACCTCGATGGCAAAATCGCCCTTGCGATCCGGATATACGGACGCCATGGCTCGAGGTTCCACCACGATCCACGATCGCAGGCTCGGCGCCAATTGATCCCGAATCTCGTATTTACCCGGCCCCGGAGGCGTCCACGCTCGACTCTTCGTCGTGCCTGTTTCGACTGCGGTGAGCCCTTTATTGCCCACGTCGTAAATTTTGTGCGGGAATGGATCGCGATTCTCGAACTGAACCACTTGTCCTTCTGGAACGACGATCGTGACCGGAGTGGTTCGTCCTCCAGCAATGGTCACCGTGACGGGCACTTTCTGCGCCGTGCCTTTTTCGCCAAGCAACACGATCGCGACTTCTTTGGGCAAATTGCCCGTCAACGTTCGTACGTCAGGACGAACGGTAGGAGAAGGTTCGCGAAAGGTGTAGCGGTGCGCGTTTGGGTCCTTTGCCTCGTTCCAGACGGGGTTGAGGAGTTTATCGGCGCCGCTCAGTTTGCCCTTGACGGTAACGGCGGCAAACGCTGCACCAGGCACGATCATGACCGCGAGAGCGATCGTGATCCGGCGAAATAGGGGTTTGGGGTGAAGGGCGCCGAAGGCGACCCGAAGCCCCAAATGTTCAACCAGTGCGCCAATACGGCGCGAAACAGGCTCTCGAGCCTTGGAAACCAGCGAGTCGTACGTCTCCATGGGAAGGGGGAAGCTACCGGAATGGCTGGGCCAACGGGAAAAAAAAAGAGCCCGACGTGCGCCGGGCTCGAAAAGCGTTCCTACCGCCAGAAACGTGGGCCGATTGAACTGAACCCCTAGCTTGCGCTAGGTGGGTGCCCGATGTGTCGTTTTAGGCTTCCCAGTCGCAATGCTGGGCTTGCACACCACGACAGGAGGTGGGCCCCGGGTTCAATGCTTACTCGGGATTCAATATTCAATCACCTCACTGGAACCAGCAGACGGAACGCGCTCATTCTAGGAAACATCTTCGATCCGTCAATGAGAAGGTGTTCACCAGGCTGCTGCGCATTGCGATGCTTGGGTCGGACTTACTCGGCGTAAGGAAAATTCGGGGGTATGGGGGCAGAGCCGGAGGGTCAGTCTCTTTGGCGCAGCCAAAGAGATTGTGAGCGCCCCCCAACCCCCAATCGTAAACAAAAGCCTCGCTTCGCGAGCGCCCAACTCTGGCCCCGCTTCGGTTTGTCACTCGGGGGTTTGGGGGCAGAGCCGTTGGGTCAGTCTCTTTGGCGCAGCCAAAGAGATTGTGAGACCCAACGGCGAGCCCCCATCGAAAAAAAAAGCCTCGCGCAGCGCGCTTGTTAGCGCGCGAAGCGAGTGTCCAATTCACCGGACCTTGCTTCGGTCTGTACCCCCATCACAAAAGCCTCGCGCAGCGCGCTTGTTAGCGCCCGAAGCGAGCGCCCAAATCTGGCCCGCCTTCAACCCAGCGCCACCCGAAGCTTGTCGTAGATGCCTCCAAAGGCGCCATTGGACATCAAAAGCACCGTGTCTCCAGCCACCGCTTCTTTGGAGATCAAGTCAATGATTGCTTCCACCGATGTCGCCGCCGTGGCCACTTTTCCTGCGGCCGACAACTCGGCCACCAACGCGTCCAGATCGAGTCGTTCTGCGGGCGCGATCTCGCTGCGTCCGAGCGGCGCAAACACCACGCGGTCCGCTACGCCAAACGCCCGTGCGTACTCCTGCTGATGCAGTGCCCGACAAGCCGTGGCACTTCGCGGCTCGAAAACCCCCCACAACGTGCCCTTCGGATGCTTCGAACGCATCGCGCGCAAGGTTTCGTCGACCGCCGTTGGATGATGCGCAAAGTCGTCGTACACCCGCACGCCCCGCACTTCGTAAAGCAGATCCTGCCGCCTCCGAATGCCTTTGAACGTCGTGAGCGCCCCGAACAACGTCGACAACTTCGCCCCGTATCCTTGCGCCGCTGCCGCCATTGCGGCCAGCGCATTACGCACATTGTGCCGCCCTGGAAGCGTCATCGCCGCCCTGCCCGCGTACACCCCACCCGCGTACACATCGAACGTTTGCCCCTCCGGTGACACCTCCGCTGGCGCGCCCAGCCAATGTGGAGCCACCCCATTCGTATCGTCACCTTCCAGCGCAAACCACGCAACTTCCGCCCGCGCTGAATGTTGCACGATCTCGACCACGCGTTTGTCCGCAGCAGACGCCACGATCAGTCCGTTTTCCGGGATTCGTTCGACAAACCCGCGAAACGCCGCGAGGTACGAAGCTTCATCTGGATAGATGTCCACATGATCGTGTTCGATCGACGTCACGATTCCAACTTCCGGCCGGTAATGCCAAAACTTCGGGGTCTTCTCGAAAAACGCCGTGTCGTACTCGTCGCCCTCCACCACGAACGGCGTGTTCCGTTTGGCCAAACCATCGCTCGTCACTTGCGGCAGTCGACCTCCACGAGCTGTTTCGTGCGACAAACGAAAACTGTGCTCGAAGTTCTTCGGCAAGCCCCCGATCAGAAAACCCGGATCTCGACCTGCTTCATGCAAAAGCCACGCTGCAAGAGCGCTCGTCGTGGTTTTTCCGTGCGTACCCGCCACCACGAGCGGCGAACGATGCGCAAGTAGATGATCCGCCAACGCTTGCGGCATGCTCTTCGTCGTTATCCCGCCATCGATGGCCGCGCGCGCTTCTGGATTCGTTGGACGACAAACGTTTCCGACAATCACCAAATCTGGTCGCGGCATCAGATGCTGCGCTTGAAATCCTTCGAGCAGTCGGATGCCCCAATCTCGCAAAGCTGGGCCCATCGGCGGGTAAAACGCCACATCCGAACCTGAAACATCATGGCCACTCGCCTTGAAAAGACCAGCGAGCGCACCCATTCCGGTGCCAGCAACACCTACGAAATGCACGTGCATGACGCCGAGCATGCCACAGCGTGGCCCATTGCTCGAATGAACGACGAAAACGGGGTTTGGGGCGTACGACGCCGAAGGCGATCCGTAGCCCCAAATGTACAAACAGAGGTTTGGGGCGTACGACGCCAGCGGCGATCCGTAGCCCCAAATGTACAAACAGAGGTTTGGGGCGTAAGACGCCAACGACGATCTGAAGCCCCAAATGTTGAACCCGCTCCTTGCGTCACGACAAAGCTTCCGCTCGAATGGTGGACATGAAGAACCTGTCTCGCTCCCTCGCCATCCCCCTCGTCGCCGTCGCTCTTTTCGTTTTTGCTTGCGGCAAACCCAAGCAATCCGAGGTCCCCGACGCCGAGAAAGAAACGGCTGGACCGGACATGGCCAACGACGACACTTCCGGCAACATCGCCGACGACAAAGCCGGAGCCGGAAAAGAAGACATGCGCGCCAAGTGTTGCGCCTCGTGCAAAGAGGGCCTCGCAGCTGATCGATCCGGCGCTGCCCCCGACACGATTCCGTGCGCCGACTTCACCGCCAACCTGAGCGTCGTGTGCCTCGAGTATTTCCGCGCCACGCCGACCAAAGCATCCGAGTGCAAGTAACAACGTCGCGCTGGGGCTTCACCCCAGACCCGAGCAGGGTCTGTCCGACCCTGCACCCGGACCAGCTAGCGCTGGACCTGTTGCGGTTTGTCCGCTTCGCGGTCAAACCGACATAGGACACCACCCACGTCACCCATCAAATCCCGTCCGTTGGATCTCGAAGCATTTGAACCTTGCTCTCGAGCCGTTTGGATATCCAAACCTTGTTCTTCGCGTCGACGACGACCGCTCCGCAGTCATCCAGCTCTTCACACATCGCCATCCCTTTTTCCGGACCGAGGATGAAGATCGCGTCGTCGATGCCATCGGCCGTGAACGCATCTTTCGCCCACACCGTCACGCTACGACTCGCCCGTGCCGGATAACCCGACCGCGGATCGATGATGTGATGCCAGCGTTTCCCCTCCTTGATGAACGAGCGCTCGTAATCGCCCGCGGTCGAGAACGCATGATCCGTCACGTCGATCATCGCGAAATAATCACTCGGCCCAGCACCTCGAGGATCTCGCACACCCACGCGATACGGTGATCCATCGGGCTTTTTGCCGCGCACATACAGGTCTCCTCCAGCTTGCACGAAGAACGAGCCCACTCCTTCGTTCGTGAGCACTTTCGCCGCTGCATCCACGCCGTACCCTTTCGCGATGCCTCCCAAGCTGATCCGCATCCCAGGTTTTTCCAGAAAGACCGAGCGCTTCTCTTTGTCGACGATGATCTTGCGGTAGTCGATCAGCGCCCGACCCTTGTCGATCGCTTCTTGTGACGGCACTTCTTCCACTTTGTTTTCGTCGAAGCGCCAAAGGTCCCGCATCGCCTCGAACGAGATGTCGAACACCCCTTCCGACCTTTTCGCCACCGACAAACTCTTCTCGATCACCTCGAACGTTTCTGCTCCAACGATTACAGGCTGCTTGCCTGCCCCTTGATTCACCGTCGAGATTTCGCTGTCGTCGCGCCACGTCGTCATCAACGCTTCCAGCCGTCGGATTTCAGCGACTGCTTTTTCCAGCTTCGCGCGCACCGTTTTTTCATCGAGCGTCCGCGTCGTGTACGACGTCATGACCACGTGCGTGCCCATGGCTTTGTCATCGAGCGTCACTTTTTTCGGATCGAACGGAGGCGGACTTGCCGTGGACGGGCGAGGGGCGGGTTCCGGTTCGGCCGGTGTTTGCTTATCGCAAGCAGTCATGCCGAGGGTGCATGCGCTGCTGAGAAGCACGAGGAGGGCGAGTCGCTTCACGTCTGCTCCGAGGGTTCTGAAGAGCGAACAATATCGACGGGGACGGCAAGCACAAAGTTCGAGACGGGGCAAGGGGTGAGGGCGCTTCGAGCGAATCGTTGGGCGTGGTTCGTAAGCAAGCATATGGACATGTGCGGCACGGATGCTACGCATTACGAATGCGTGTAGTCGGACGATTCGAGCAAAGAACGATGGCTGCACTATTAACTATTTTTCTGATCTTGGGCGGGTGTGACTTCAAGCCGTTTGGACCGGACACTGGTGACACTGTCGACGGTGGTGCGAAGCAAAAGTCCGAATGCACAAACCGTTTATCATCCTGTCGAAATAATTGTTACAAAGCGGACTTGGGGCTACCTTGTCGTAGTTGCTGCGAGCGCAACGCCGACTTGTGTGATGAAGGTGCGAATTACAGTTTCAACGCTTGCCTTGATCATTGACCCTCACAGGTCCCTCCACGCGATCCCGACGCTGATGAAATACCAAGTCCAATACCTGCTCGGAACTGCATTGCTTTTTGCTCTCGTTTCAGGGTGCGTCATTGGGAGCGATTGTCGATCAAATAAAAAAAGAAATTCCCGTTATGATAATATTGACGGCGGTTATGTAATGCGAGAAGAGTGCTTTCTTCAGTCCGATGCATGTTGGATCGACTGCGAGACGCGAAATGCCAGCACGACATGTGTAGGCTGCTGTCGTGATCAGTATTTCTTATGCAATACCCAGCAGCCGTATTCCTTCGAATCCTGCAAGAGCACTCGGTAACGCGCAAAGGTGATTGGTACTTTTGGGTCGTGGCGAGTTTTGTAGGCAGAAGAAAGGGATATGGCCGGCCACCGTTGAAATCGGTGGAGTCCACGTGTCGTGTCGATATTAAAATAGCGATCACCCTACGAGAACGAAAATCATGGACGACGCATCACGAATCCAAGATCTCGGGCGCGCTCTTGCGAAGGCAATCGATCAGGCCTGGCTCGAGACGCGAGATCGTACCTTTCCCGAAATGGTGAATGCTTATCGTCAAGTTGAAGCAGATTTCGTACAACGACCCGGAAGCAACGATTTCCATATCCTCGAAACCAAACGACGAGTCGCCGAGGCGATTCTCCGGCAAGCCAATTCTACTGACCAGTCTTTTCAAGTTTGCCAAGACGCATGGAACGAATTGGTGCGTCTGGGTTTTACGAATTTGGAGCGGCGATGTAGGATGACCTGGTTCTACGCCGATTGCTGCTTGCTTCACGGGCAATACGAAATGGGCCTCGCCCTCGTCGAACCACTCATTGCCGAATTCGAGACGGCATTGGCCGATCCAACCTGTACCGAACAAGCAAAAAGGTTTTACAACCAGGAACTCGAGCCGCTGCGCAAAATCCGCGACGAACTC
>DAOMZH010000032.1:0-28792 GCA_035437985.1 Polyangium sp. (in: bacteria)
AGAGTCGAAGAAACGATTCCTCCGCAGGTCCAATCGAATTATGCGATGCCGTTTGGCATGCCAAGCATTCCAGAGCCGCCCGTGGTCGTTGCGGATCCATACGCGAATATGCGTATGCCGATGGTGGAGCCGGTGGTCGAGGAAAGCGGCTACAAGGAGCCGGTTGTGGTGACGGAGGCGGAGAAGGTGGAGGTCGTGGTGGCGCCGCCGCCAATGATCGGGCCGTTGGCGAAAGTGGAAATGCCAATACCCGAGGCGAAAACGATTGAACCAGAGGTTAGCGCTCCGGTGCCTCCCGCGCCCTCTGTCGAGGCTCCAAAGAAGTTCAACCCGGCGGACTTTCCATTGGAGCGATGTGCGGCGCTGACGGCGAGCATTGCGCGGACCAAGCCCAATAAGGGAAAACTGTTGGAGGCGGAAGAGCTGACGGAGAAGCAATGGGAGTCGATTCAAGAATATTGGAATGAGGCGATCAAGGCAGAGACACGGCGGGGAAAGCGAACGTTGCTCGATAGATTTGACGAGGCGTATGTAGGGCAGCTCGAAAAGGAGCGGGGACCGATAACGGTGGAGGAGTATGCGAAGCTTTCCGTGGCAGGGGAGAGGGGTACGTTGGAGGACGTGCTGGAGGAGTTGGGGTTGCCGAGGGGGGCGGTGATGCGAGTGGAGAGGGTGTGGATGAAACGACTGGCACTCGACCTCACGTTGGAACACCGTAATTTTAAATTGCATTAAATGCCAGTGAACAACACATCAATTCGATTCAATCAGCACGATAACTTGACCGTCCGTGAGGTATTGAAACTTAATCGGTATTTTGTTCTTGAGAGATGATGTCAGTAGTTCGTGGTATTTGTCGAATTGGGGATTCTTTCGCTCAAGGTGGTATATTGCAGCACGATCGCTGAATGAAATTGCGAGTTTATCATTTTGGTCGGCAATTTTTTCCACAGTGCCAGTAACTAACACATCCGTTTTCGTTGAATTCATATTGGAGGTATCAGTCCGAGGTATGACCACGGGCGGAGGCGAATTGTCGAGATTGCTCGTGGGCTCTGACGGCGTGGCGCACGACGTAGTTACGAGAGACACCAAGGCGGCTGCGACATAAAGCGTGTTCGGCTTAGAACTGGTACTACGTGGCATGATGTGACCGATCAAGCGTAAGAATAAACTGACCATCGACATTGTATGTAAACTCCACTGGGAGTTGTTTGTCAAGACTTTCTTGAAGAATGTTCATCCACTCACGGAAAGCTGTGTGGTTCTTTTCAAGAAAATATACGGCGGCGAGGGTCGTAAACATGATTCCAACAACATTACTCGTGGGATCGTCTTGTATTGATTCGACAATCGAATACGATTTGCGACTCATCACATCACCTAATCGTTAGTAGTGTACGGGCACATTGGGGACATTGCGTCCGCTAGACGAAGGCAAGTTTGCCCTCAGTTGACGGTAATCATTCAGGTCGGACGCAGTTCGTTCAGGGGTGCGCATTGTATTACTTGCATCGTTCCACGACTCAGTCCTGGAATTCCATCCTCGAAAATAGACATCTTTGGATGTAGAACCTGTAACGACAGCGCCCGGATTGGTCGTTTGAGGTGCAATCCAATCTCCCACACTTACTGGCCCCGCCAAACCTAGAGATGGATCCAAAACCATCGGTTGTACTGCGCCTCCCGGCTGTATAACTTGCACGACTGGGGCGACATGCCAACCCCATGTTGGACCTCCTCCTGGATAATTCGAAATGGGTACGTGAAGGCTTCCACTTGCTGTTGTTGCACGTACCCATTGTTTATCGACCGAGGCGCCTAAGGCACCAATGTAATCCGCCATGCGATCCGCCCGTGCAAAACACCCATCCGTAGCATACTCGAATGGGATTTCCTTTTGCTGCTTGAGGTAATCATACAACCATTGCGCCTGCTCCGGCGTCAATGCACCGCCTGCCCATTCACCAAGTTCGATGTTTGGACTCCCCTCAACGATGCTCCCCACGTCGGTCTTGTCGTAAATACGGGCGGCGGGGTTTCCTTCGATGAAGAAGGTCATGAGTCCACCACGGATAGTATCGTCAGGAACAGCTTTTTTTGCACACTCGGCTTTGTCTGTCACCCGTGCGGCATGATGCCCATTGAATAGTACATTTTCCGCACCGAGCGGAAGAATTGGACCCCCGACATGAGGTGGAGGCGGTGTGAATGCAGGTGGAGTGCCATTGAGAGGGCAAACATGATTATCATCTACCCGTGCAGCCTTGCGTCCCATTGCGGTGCCCTGCTCTCCCCTTACATGTTGACCTTGACCATCGGTCCGCCATTGATTTTTACGTCCCCTCCAGACGACGCTATTGCGAGCAAGTTCGAGGAGTTGACATTCAACATTCCACCGGAAGAAACATTAACCAAGGCTCCGCCAAATAATGTTGTTATTGCAGCTGAGCCCAACGTAAGACTTCCGATGCCACCGACGACGGTTGCTCCTGCAGCCCACGCTCCCAAAAACGCAGAAGCTTGAATCGTTATCGTGGAGGCTGATAACGTAATACTTGCACCGTCCATCGTGATCTTCGCCCCCGCGCCAGTATCGAGCACGATTTTTTTATCCTTCATGAGAAATGATGTCGAACCGTCGGTCATTAGACCTTCTCCCGACGGTGAAATCGTCACCACATGCGTATCCCCGACCATCGTCGAATCAATCTGACCGACCTGTGTCGATCGATTGATTCCTACGGCGAGGGTTTTGTTCATCCCGATCGATGCATTCTCATTATGAACAACCCGCTTCGTCCGATTCCCACCCACCGTCAAACCATCGTTTGCCTTGACAAGCTTCGTCCGATGCCGCCCAATCGTCACGGTCTCATCATTCTTGACCAGCTTCTTCAAATCCTTCTCGGCTTGCATGTTCACGAGTTCTTTGCCCTTGGCATCCTCGAACATGATCTCGTTATAGCCGCCACCCCCGCCCGTCGAATTGCTCTTCCAACCGCTTTGCGTCTTGTTCGCTGGCAATTTGTAAGGCGTCGTCTGCACGCCCGTGTACACCCGACCCACGATGATCGGTCTGTCCGGGTCACCCCCCAAAAAGTCGACGAGCACCTCCTGCCCAATACGCGGCAGGTTCGTCCCACCATAACCCGTACCACCCCACGGCTGACTCACGTGAATCCAACACGAACTGTTGTCATCCATTTTGCTTTCGCGATCCCAATGGAAATGCACGCGTACCCGGCCAAACTCGTCACAATGGATTTCGTCTTGGCCCGGAGGCCCCACCACGGTCGCACTCTCCACTCCTTGCGTCTTTGGCCTCGGCGTCACGAGTTCAGGTCGAAATGGAATCTCCGTCCCCCGCACCTCGCAATGTTGCGACCATTCGCCATTCGCCGTTCCACTGATCGATGCCTCGACCACCAAAAACGTTTTTCCCTCCCCAAGCGCCTCGTGCCCGTGACCACTCACCCCCATGACCACACCAGGCGCCAAATCATGCGCGTTCGTCTCGAACGTTGCAGTCCGCGCACTGCCCCGCTTCGCATCGAGCCGCTTTTGCGCCAATACCTTGCCCTCTTTCTCATCCGTACGAGTTTTCCCCTTGTCGTCGGCATGAGGGGTCGCTTCCCCCGAATCCGCGCCAAATAAGAACGCTCCGGGCACGTACTGAAATCGTTCGAGCTTCTCCTCGATAGGCAAGCCCTTCGAGGCCTCCGACATCAACTTGTAGGTCGGCGGCTTGCGATAATCATGATCCCGCATCGTGTATTTGCCCGGACGAACCCGCTGTCCCAACCGAACTTCCGTGACGAACTCCAAATGCGTCGCGTTTGACAAACTCGCGTCGTCCCTGAAGAGCAAACTCGGTTCACGTTTCTGATTCGATTGCGGTGCGTCCGACAAAACCAATTTCGTTTCGCCCGCATCGTCGTCTTGCTTGAAGTAGAACGTGATCCCTGCATCTTCGAGCATCCGACACATGAATGCATAATCGCTCTCATTGTATTGGACGCGATATTTCCGCTTTTTATAGGAACCCTTGTCGTATTGCTCGACGGGCTCGATGCCCCACTCCTGCAACATCTTCAGCACGATGTCCGGCTCGGAGATCTGCTGGTGCATTCGATAATTCTTCCGCTGCGTCAAGAGCCACAACCTCGGAACGATTGACAAATGATACGTGGATAATCCGCCCGGTTCGTGCCGCACCTGCTCGATATGATTGCAAATGCCCGTCCAGAATTTGTCGCGCATCCCCGCCGACATTGCAAACTTCGCCGGTTGCCCCACCACCGAATCGAAATCAATGCTCTGATTGTCCGATACCGCCACCAAGTTGATCTGAAACAACGACGACAAACGCTCGTGAATGGAAAAATTCCGGACATCGAGGGCATCACCGGAACCAATCGTAATTTCGAAGTTTTTCTGCCCCAGCAAACGCTTCGCTGCATCAACGATATTCGTTTTGACCGCATCCGCCTTGGCCACGATATTCTTCAAAGACGAAGCCGTCACCGCGATATCACTGAAAACAGGCAATTCATCGAGCAACTGACCTTTCAGTTTTTCGGCCTCGTGCGCGACCTTCTCTTTCGCATCTTTCGGATGCTTCTTCAATAAATCTGGCAATACGTCGACGACTTCATGCGCAACAATCCCCGCAGCTTCGCCGAGCAACTCCCCGCCAAACCCTTTGACTTTGCTCTTGACCCAATCCTCGGCCTTGTCGGCAATCTTGGGCCCGAGCTGCTCCTGCGCCTTTTTGATCGCGTCGTCCTTCTTTTCTTTTAGAATTTCCTCGAGCTTCTTTTTCTCGACAGCATCGCCCTTGCCCTCCGTGTTTCCGTCGTCGGGGCCGTCATTCAATGACTCGAGCACACCACCAGAAATATTGAGCGACGCATCCCCATGCAGCGTAAATTTCGACGATCCGTCATCCTGATTGGAACTCATCGCGCAAACCTCCGAGTCGGGACAAACCACCCCCGCCCAACCCATCCCGTCGATACTCCATCGAGCTTCCGGAAGGTTGGTCTGGTCCAGGTTCGTCTCTACGTGCAGAACGTAGCAGGGGCCTCGTCGCTGACAAGGAAAAACATGCCGCACCTAGGTAGAACCGAAGATTTGGCTTCTTTTCGGTCTGATACGGTGTTTGTCGACGTTGCTATCGACAAACCACCCGTCAGGTCGGGACAAATGTCTAGATAGACTATCGCGCAAAATCGCGCATGCTTCGTCCCATCGGTTTTGCGCGAATGGCGAAACGTAAACAAAATTGTAACTTAGGATTTGGTCGCGATCTCCCGGCGTTTCTTTTCGAGCCAGCTTCGAGCTTGCGCTTCCGTGTCGCAGAACTGGAGATCCATGTCGTCTTGGCGGTGGATCATTTTGGCTGCTTTGGCAACGAGCAGACCGAGCACCTGAATATGAAAACTCGCCCCAATGACTACACTACCCCGAACCGGCATCACTTTGTGTCCTGGTGTGGGCCCCTGGGCAGCAGCGCGTCGACCCGCAGGGGTGATGGACTCGAAACGCGAGACATCAATGAGCGTGAGCAAATAAGGTTTGTCTTTGGCAAACGCGAGTTGCGCGTCATAGATGCGCACGATGTCCGATTCTTCGACATGACCGATCAAATGCCAAATAGCAAGATCGGGCGGTTCGAACGTCACATGACTCGGTCGTGGAGGTTGCATAGATGGCGTTCGTCTTCGGAGACATTCAACCTTTACACGAGATGCTCACGCGCGTCGAGCTGGATACGGGCTCGCGAATGAATCGTCACATTACGGGCGCAAATCGATGACTTCTACGACCTCGTCCGAAGGCGCGCCGTCGCGCAGATGCAAAGTATCTTCGCGGGCGGCCAAACATGCTTCACTTCCCGCGACGAACCTGCGGCAGTTGTCCGGACGAATCTCGTAAATGGTGCAGCGATTGTCGGCTGCTTGCAACTGACAAGGCCCAGGTTTGGCAAAACGTAACGATATTCGACCGTCTTTGTGGCGCACGATGTGTTTCGAAGTGGTCAGATCTTCTCGTCCCGCCTTGCGAAACCGGTCGAGATCGACGTCATCGAGGATGACATTGGAATCGTGGCAGCAAGCACCGCAAGCAAGGCAATCGAGCTCGAAACGCCGCGTCGTACCTTCATGAATGGAATCGCGGGTGCACCAATCGAGGACCGAGCCGGCATAATGCGATTTGATGCGAATCGTGGCTAGCCCTTTCGCCGGTCCTTCGAGCACGCGAGTCGTGCGGCGATGTTCGATGGCCAAAAGCGCCCAGCGCGCAAGCTCGGGGAGTTTGCCCTTCTTATCGACGGGCAATAAAACTTGCACGTTGTTTTTCTCGTCCACGATGGCTGCACATCCGCCTGCGCGTACATGAGCAGCCGCGCGCGCGAGCCAACGAGGACGAAATCTGCGCCATATGGGTCGAACGATGCGTGTCGCAGTCACGCGGCGGAGGATTCGCGCGAAAGACCATTCTGTCAAGGTGTCTCGAACACGCAACGCACAAAGATGTAGGCCCGGGTTGACTCGTCCCTACATTTTCCCCACCATGGGCGGCCATTAGTGAACGAGTTTTTACGCTCGTCAAACTCCGGGGACGCGAAGACCATGAAAAAGATCGATATTGCAAATGCTCCGCAACGGTTTGGTACGGCCTATCCTGCGCCTTTTGATGCGCCTTGCAAAGAGCGGCGTCGTTTTCGCCTGGGGAAAGCTGCAGGCTTGAGTCAATTCGGAGTCAATATGTTGCGCCTGCCGCCAGGCCAATGGTCGAGTCAACGGCATTGGCATCATCATAATGATGAATTCGTCATGGTCGTGCAGGGGGAAGTCGTGCTCGTCACCGATGCCGGAGAAGAAGTTTTTCGCGCGGGTGATTGCGTCGGATTTGCCGCGGGTGAGGCCAATGGGCACCATTTTCAAAATCGCTCGTCGGAAGAAGCCATATTGTTGGAAGTGGGCTCGAGCAATCCGGCAGACATCGCTGAATATCCGGATATCGACATGCACGGTTTGCCTGAGGGGTATGTCCACAAAGACGGGACACCTTATGGCGCCAAACGGATGAGCTAAAATCGCAATTCACAATCCATCGGGTCGAGGCGAGCGCCAAGCCTTGAATCGCCGTGCCAAATCATCACGCCGCGCTCCATCCGCGGCAATGATGTCCACTCCCCCATCATAAGGAGCGAATACTTCGAGCGTCTCTTGCGCGACCCATAAAATTCGTTCCTTGTCCTGCATGATCAATTCGCGTGCAGCCCGAGTCTCTTCGGCTGACCAGCGCGTCAGTGCTCCCCATGCGAAGCTCGGGTCCTCTAAATCGTCATCAATTTCGCGGACTTGTAGACGCCACTTCACGGTGAATTCCAAGTCGGGCAAGCATTCGAGGCGAAAGCCATTTTCATCGCTCTTCCATTGCGGCACGATGACCCAACATGCGCCGTCATCGAATGAAAAAAGCTCGGCCGCAAGAGCTTCGTGCCGCCGGTGAACCTCGGCAATTTCTTCGGGCGTTTCTGGATAACGCTTCATTTCGGGCAAGCTGTGGATACGAAACCAGCGAGAAGGTCGTGGTCCGCCAAAACGCCCTCGCAATCGCCACCCAACCGGAGGCGTGTGTCCATATCGATTGCGCCAGGCTTCATTAAAATCGAGCATCGATCGGACCTTACGCCGGATGCGTGCAGGAATCCAGCTGGCAAGGACGTGCGTCGGTGAAAACTTGCGCTATCCTCCGCGCGCGATGACGACCGAACGAAGCGACGCGCGAAAAAAGAAGATTTTCATCATCAAAACGGGTGAGCCAGTTCCAAAGGTACTCGAACGACGTGGTCATTTCAGTGATCTCATCGTCGAAACGATTGGCGAAGCTTGGGGGCACGGATATGCGAGTTTCGACGCGCGCACCGACGAGCCCCCTCCAGATCCGCGCGAAGCCGAGGCTTTTGTCATTACGGGGTCGGCGGCGAACGTTCCTGACCGAGCTCCGTGGATGCTCAAAACGGAGGAGTATTTACGTCAGGTCGTGAAGCTTGGTGTACCCACGTTCGGCATTTGTTTTGGACACCAAATATTGGCGCAAGCACTTGGTGGTGAGGTCCGGAAAAACCCTCGCGGGCGAGAGATTGGCACGCGGCAGATCAAAAAGATTGCCCATGATCCCATTTTCGACGGCATTCCTGACGAGTTCAAAGCGAGCGTGACGCACATTGATACCGTGGCGACATTGCCCTCCGGAACGACCGTGCTCGCCAAGAACGATTTGGACGATCATCACGCGTTGCGTTTTTCCGAAACTTGTTATGGCGTGCAGTTTCATCCCGAGCTCGATGCCGACGTAATGCGTGGTTATGTCGAGCATCGCTGGGATACGCTCGCAGCGGAAGGTATCGTTGTGGATGAACTGCATCGCTCCATCGAGGAATCCGAATTCGGGCGGCGCACGCTCATTAATTTCGTCCACCATGTTATTCCGCGAAATCGCACATGACGTATCGTAAGGTGCGGATTTGCTGCGGTGACTGAGCGGATTTTACTGTGGATAAATTCTTCGCGGCAGAACTGACTCGTCAGTCAGTGCGCTTAGACGCTTGACGCCCGGTCTTTTTTGGCAGGTTTTGCGGGAACGTCTTTGGCGGGTGAGTTTGTGGTGTTTGTCTTGTGCAGATAGCCGCTCACGAGGAGGCGGTAGAGTTCGTCGACGATGTGTTCTCGTGGACGCACGGGGCCGCTTCCTGTGGATTCGGCGAGGATTTCTTTGAGGGCGCCGATGGTGAAGGTGGCGTACATGGACGTGTTTCCGGGGCCGACGAGGCCGATGCGTTGACCTTCGTCGAGGCTGAGTTTCAGGAGTTGTTTGACGCCATCGTAGAAAGATTGGAGTTTCGTGGCGAACGCGGGATCGAGTCCTGGGGCGAAGGAGAGCAGCAGTTGGGTGAGAGCTGGGTCATCGAGCAAGACGGCGACGATGCCGCGGATGTTGTGCTTGACTTGCGCTTCGATGTCCGCGTGGGGATCGACCTTCAAGATGGCTGATCCGAGCCGCAAAAATAGGCCGTCGACGAGTTCTACGAAGACAGACCGTTTGTCCGGGAAGTACAGGTAGAAGGTGCCTTTCGCCACGCCCGCCTTCGTGACGATGTCCTCGATTTTTGCCGCGTGATAACCCTTCGTCGAGAACACGTCTCGTGCGGCGCGGAGCAATTCGAGGCGACGCTCGGTCTTGTCCATGGCTGCGCCTTCTACCATCTCTCGTTGGCCGCGGGGTTTTTCCTTTCGATTTTTTTGCTCAGACGACGAAACGTAACGGCCGGTCTTCCTTTACCCTTGAACGACCAAGGCCCTCATGTTACAGCTGACTGACTGACCAGTCAGTAGGCTGGTCGTCGCCAGATAGAGAAGACAGAGGGAGAGGACCCATGAGCAGGCGTGAGCCGGTGGTCGTCGGAATCGACGTAGGATCGACAACGGTAAAGGCGGTCGTGCTCGATCCGTCGACGCTCGAAATTCTCTGGAGCGATTATCAGCGTCATCAAACGAAGCAGCCGGAGAAGGTCCTCGAGATGCTGCAATGCATCGAGGAGGCTTTCCCTGAATCGCCGCGTCCAGAATGGCGCGTATTCATGACTGGTTCGGGGGCATTACCGCTTTGTCCGTCGCTGGGCGCCAAATTCGTGCAGGAAGTCAATGCCGTCACCTTGGCGGTCGAAACGATGCACCCTGACGTAGGCAGCGTCATTGAATTGGGTGGGCAAGACGCGAAAATCATCATTTTCAAAAAAGATGAAAAGACGGGGGACAAAACCGCAGCCCCGTCGATGAATGACAAATGCGCCTCGGGAACCGGCGCGACGATTGACAAGTGCATGATCAAAGTGGGTTTGCCGTCGGATGTGGTCCGGACAATCCATTTCGATGATTCCAAGCTGCATCACGTGGCTGCAAAGTGCGGCGTATTCGCGGAAACCGACATCGTCAACTTGGTGAAAAGCGGAATTCCGTCCACGGAAATTCTGTGTTCGCTCGCGGATGCCATCGTGCTCCAGAATCTGTCGGTATTGACGCGCGGTTCGACGTTGCGACATCGGGTTATTTTGCTCGGTGGTCCCAATACGTATTTGCCCTTTTTGCAAGAATGCTGGCGCAAGCGAATTCCGGAAACGTGGGACGAGCGTGGGTATGCGTGGCCCAAGGATCGTCCGATCGAAGAGACGATTTTCGTGCCCGAGAATGCGCAATATTATGCGGCGTTCGGGGCGTGTGTGTATGGACTGCGCGAAGCGGCCGACATTGGGCTCTATTCGGGAATGGATGGGCTTTCCGAATACATGAAGAATGGGCGCAAAGCGCGGCTTGGGGAAAGTGCCGGCCCGCCGCTCGCGCGGACGACGAACGAAATCAGCGAATTCCAAAAGCTCTATTCGATTCCGAGGTTCAAGCCCATGAAGCTCGAACCTGGATCGAAGATACGTGGCGTGATTGGCGTGGATGGTGGATCGACGTCGTCGAAAGCGGTTTTGGTGGACGAACAGGGGGAAATCGTCTGCAAAGCGTATCAATTGTCGAAGGGCAATCCCATTCAGGATACCAAAGAATTGCTCGGGCAGTTGCGGGAATACGTGCAGAGCCAAAACGCGTCGCTCGAGGTGCTCGGGTTTGGCGCGACCGGATATGCGGCGGACGTTTTGCAAGAAACGATGCGCGCGGACGTGAACATCGTCGAAACCGTGGCGCACATGATGAGCGCTGTGCGGTATTTCGGGGATGTGGACGTGATTTGCGATATCGGCGGACAGGACATCAAGGTTCTGTTCATGAAGAATGGAGACATCGCGAATTTCCGGTTGTCGAATTCATGTTCGGCCGGCAATGGAATGCTCTTGCAAGCGATGGCGGATCAATTCGGTTTGCGCGTGACGGAATATGCCGATACGGCGTTTCAAGCGGAGCTGGCGCCGAAATTCAGTTATGGATGCGCCGTGTTCCTCGATACGGACCGCGTGAACTTCCAAAAAGAAGGGTTTAGTAAAGAAGAACTCTTGGCGGGCTTGGCGCAGGTGTTGCCGAAAAACGTTTGGCAATACGTCGTGCAAATTCCGCGATTGGCGTCGCTCGGGCGGAGATTCGTTTTACAGGGCGGAACGCAATACAATTTGGCTGCGGTCAAGGCGCAGGTCGATTACATCAAAGAACGCGTGCCCGACGCAGAGGTGTTCGTGCATCCGCACACGGGCGAAGCGGGCGCGATTGGTGCAGCATTCGAAACGTTGCGCGTCATCAAGCGCCGCGGCACTTCGACGTTCATTGGCCTCGATGCCGCGATCGACTTGCAATATTCGACGAAGAACGACGACGAGACGGTGTGTCACTTCTGCCCGAATGAATGCAAACGGACGTTCATCGATGCGCAGCGTCCCGATGGTTCGACAGCGCGATACATTTCTGGGTTTTCGTGCGAAAAGGGCACGGTCGAAAGCGAAGACGCAATGCTCGCGCTGGTGGCCGATCGCAAGAAGATTGCCAAGCAATTCCCGAATGTGGTCGATTACGAGAGCAAGCTGGCATTCCGCAGTTTCTACAAATATGCGCCGATGCCCGAGGATGGCGCGCCGGTCAAAGACTTCGTCGTCAAAAAGGGCATTTTTAGTGTCCGACGTGTGGAAACGACAAGGCCTTTCCGACGGAGTGGTCCGCAGGTCGCGGAAAAACTCCGGCGTACACGCATAGGCATACCGCGTGTGCTCAACCTGTATTCGACGGGCGCGTATTTCCGCGCGTATTTCGAGGCGCTCGGGATTCCCAAGCAAAACGTGATTTTCAGCGAGGAGACCACCGAGGAAATGTGGGTCGAGGGCGGGAAATATGGATCGGTGGATCCGTGTTTCCCGTCGAAGGTGGCGCAAGCGCATATCCACAATTTGCTGTTCCACCAGCATTCGCCGGAAAAACCGCTGAAGTATATCTTTTTCCCGATTCTCACGCACGTACCGAGTTTCGGAAAAGGGGTCATGGACAATGCGAGTTGTCCGATCGTGGCCGGTGTGCCGGACGTAATGAAAGCGGCGTTTACGAAAGAAGTCGATTTCTTTGCGACGCGAGGCATCGAATACCTCGATCCGGCGCTCACGTTTGCCGAACCATTACTGACGGCGCGGCGCATGTACGAGACGTGGGGCCCGCGGCTTGGGGTCACGGAGGACGAGAGCGATCATGCGCATCGGGAAGCCATGAAGGCGCTCGATGCTTTTGATCGCGAATTGCAAGAAAAGGGACGGGCGATTCTGGAGACGGTCGAGGCGGAAAATCGGCTGGCAATTTTGATGGTTGGCCGGCCATACCATTCCGATCCGGGGCTCAACCACGGCATTCCGGAGGAATTCCAGGTGCTCGGGTATCCAATCGTCAGCGTCCGTTCGATTCCGCGCGATGAGGAGTATTTGCGGCGGTTCTTCAAGGAGGAATACGAACGAGGTCAGCATCCGCTGAACATCAATGACGTTTGGCCGGAAAACTATTCGGCAAACAGCGCGCAGAAAGTCTGGGCAGTGAAATTCGCGGCTCGGCACCCGAATGTGGTGCTGCTCGATTTGTCGAGTTTCAAATGCGGCCATGATGCTCCGACGTATGGGATCATCGAGAGCATCGTGTCGGCGAGCGCCACGCCTTATGCAGCATTGCACGATATCGATGCGAACAAGCCGGGTGGTTCGATCAAGATTCGCGTGAAAACGTATGCGCACAGTTTGAAGCTGTACCAAGAATCGCTGGAAGATTTGGCGAAAAAGAAAACGGAATTGGCGCAGAACATCGATAAAAAGCGTTTGGAGCTCTTGAAAATGAAGGCGTCGTCCATGGCAGAACGGCGGACTTCGGATCCGGAGCTCGAACGACAGATCATGGAGTTATCGGCGAAGGTTCGGGCGTACGAGGCGCCTCCGCCAGCGCCGCCAGAGCCGCCGAAAGGGCTCGTGCAAATCAAGAAAAAGACGGCGGATGGGACCGTGGTGCGGGTTTGAAGGGGAATACGAGGGAGACGACAATGGAAACGTCAGGCCAAAAAACGCGGTTGCCCATCATCAATGGCGGCGCGAAAACGAAAAAGAACGATATCGACGTCGATGCTGAGTTGCAAGCGTTCGAGGAAGCAGAACGCGAGCGGCTCGGGATCAAAAAAGAGCGCAAGCAATGGGTCGATACGATGCTCGATCCGCAGATGCGCAAGAGTGAACGGAAAAATGTCACCTTGCTCGTCTCGGGTTTGACGGCGGCGCAGGACTTTTTGGCGGAAGGGGCGTTGGCTGGACAGGGCTACAACGTCATCAATTTCGGGACGCCAGACAATGCGGCGTTGCAAGTCGGCAAGGAATTTGGCAATCGCGGGCAATGCAATCCGACGTATTTCACGGTGGGCAACCTCGTGAAGTATCTCGTGGCTTTGCGCGACGAAAAAGGGATGACGAGCGAGGAGGTCATCAAGAATTACGTATTCTTGACGGCGGGCGCTTGTGGTCCCTGCCGGTTTGGCATGTACGTGACGGAATATCGCAAAGCCTTGCGAGACGCGGGATTCGACGGTTTCCGTGTGATGTTGTTCCAGCAAACGGGCGGTTTGTCGCAAGCGACTGGGGATGACATTGGGCTCGAAATGAACCCAGCGTTTTTCGTGGCGCTCGTGAAAGCCGTCGTCTGCGGCGATGTGCTCAATGCGCTCGGTTATCGCATTCGTCCGTATGAAGTCGTTCCTGGAGCGACGAATACGGCAATGGAGGAGGCCAAGCGAGTTCTGTACAAGGCGTTGTACGAGCAAACCAATATCCTCGTGGCGCTTTACAAGTGCCGGGCGCTCTTCGGGGCCGTCGAAGTGGATCGATTGCGCGTGCGGGCGAAAACGTCGATCATTGGCGAATTCTGGGCCATGACGACGGAAGGCGACGGCAATTATCAGCTCCAGAAGTTTTTGGAGAGCGAAGGCGCGGAAAACGACATTCAACTCACGACCGCGTGGCTGCTCTACAACCTTTGGGAAGTTCGTCATGACACGGCGGATCGATTCGATTTGCGCGGTGTTGACGATGGTCTTTATGGGTTGAAGGACCATCAGGGCGACTTTGACATCACCAAACGCATTGCGACGATGCGTATGGCCGAAGCGGCGCTCAAAGTGGGTTTCCAGGCGTTTGCTCAGCCGGTGGGATTGCACGATTACCACTTGCCGGACATGGATTTGGTCGCGAGCGTAGCCCAAGATTATTACTCGAACGACTTGCGTGGCGGCGAAGGGCACATGGAAGTCGGGAAACTCATCGTGAATGCGGTGAAAAACAAGGCGCATATCACGGTGAGCGTGAAACCGTTCGGGTGTATGCCTTCGTCGGGTGTTTCGGACGGCGTGCAATCGTTGATTACGGGACGATATCCCGGCACGATTTTCTGCGCGGTCGAAACGAGCGGAGATGGCGCGGCAAATTTCTATTCGCGCATTCAGATGTACATGTTCAAGGCGCGCATTGCGGCGGAACAAGAATTCGAGAAAGCGCTGAAAGAAACGGGTCTGACTGTGCCCGAATTGCGGGCCTACATGGACAAACACCCGAAATACAAGAGCTCGCTGTATTATCCGCCGCATCACGGTGCAGGGACGGCGGCGAACATGGTGTACGAGTTGGCGCCGCTCATCAAGCAATCGATTGCGGAGCGCACGGTTCATCGAGCCAAACACGCCGCGACGGTCGTGCGAGACGTGGCCAAGAGCGCGCCCGAGACGATGAACAACGTCATGAAAGTCGTGACGGATCCGGAGAACATCGCGCGGGCCAAGGAAGACATGGGCGTGCTGCGCGAGGTTTTGCAAGGCAAAGCGATGGAGCGTTTGCAGCCGGTATTGGCGAAGCTCCTGGGTAAGGCGATTTTCGAGAACAACCCGGAAGTGCGGACGTCGCAGTTCGTCGAACAGGAACGAATCGCCGCCGAGTGATTGCGGGTCGAGTTTGAACTTAATGGCCAAGTCGTCTCGTGCGGCTTGGCCATTTGCTTTCCATCAAGCAGACTTGGCGCGAGACGCGAGCATCAATTCGGCAATCTGCGCGCCACGCTCGAAGGCTTGCGCCCGGCGCTTGGTAATGGGATAAAAGGTGCGGTCGATGAGCCAGGTTCGTCCCTCGGGTGGGGTAATGGCGTCGAGGAATCGATCGCGGAGCGTCCATTCGTGTTTTGGAAAATGAGCCAAGAGCCGATCGGAAGCGTCGCCAAAAATCTGGGCCATCCGTAGGTAATCGCCGCGGAATCGTTGGTAGTCGACGCGATTGGCGTAATGGTGGACATAGGTTTGGGCCAAGGCGCGAGGTAAGTCGTCTTCGATATGTGCCCGCATGCCCTCGAAAATGCTGCGCATAGCGACGGCAAATCGGTTTGGAGCACGAGCCGCCATACGTTCGGTTTTCATGAAAGCGCGGGCCCAATGCGGTTCCACGGCCGCGGTATTTTCTGCCAAACGCGCTTCCAAGTTGCGCCGATAGAGCGGATCGAAGGCAATGACGGCATGAGCGACCCACGCAGGATGAGCGAAACGACCTTTTTGACAGGCTGCCAGCTGCAAATCGCTCACGTATTCGTATACGCGGGCAAACCATCCCCGAGCATCATTGCGTCCGAGCAATTCGTCGGCAATGGCGCGTTGAGCGTCGCGTATGGCGAGGGCTTGTTGTTCAATGCGAGCAAATTCGGCAATCTCATCGAGGTTGCGTGCGGGCGGATGGGGGCGGGGCAGGTTTTGGTCTGAATTGATGGCGGCGAGGCGGTCGAGGCTCGCGGCGACCTGCGGATACAATAGACGGCGAATGAGCGGTTTGGTGGAAGCGACGAAAGGATCGATGTCTACACGCCAATGCACGACACTGCCCCGAGCGTCTTCGTGGATTTCAATGTTTCCGGCATGGAGTCGAACGGGTGCACCAGCATAAACTCGATAGGTCAAGTGTTTGCCCGGAACGGCCATTTCGATGACTTCATCGAGGTGCATTTCACGTCCCAGGGTATTTACCGTGACGCGACGGAGGGCGCCGACGCCACCAGGATGCGCGCCGTCTCCCAGCGCGACCGAATCAATGGTGGCCAGAGACCATTGATTCATTAATTCCGGCTCGGTCAAATACGACCAAGCGAGATACGGAGGTAGAGCGATTGCGCGCTCCCAATGCAAGGTCAACACGCGTGGAATCTATCATAACGGCGGTCGAAGGCGAGGAGATTGTCGAGCGATTGTTGCTCTCGTTTTCTGACATCCTCGTCGTCGAACTTATGATGGCCGTGGCGGTCGGAGTTTGGTGTCCCTGTCCGCAAAGGGGCTGAGTTCTGAAGGGTGCTCGAGACCGTCACCCTGGACGTTCCGCTGGATGCGGTTAATGGGGGAAAGTTTCGAGTGACCATGTATCGGTGTCTGCCGTGCCAATAGCGGTCGTACTTCAGGGGCTCGAATTCATGACCCGAGCCAAATCCAAACGCTGTGCGATCCATGTCGATTGGTAGGCTCGCTCCGCCCAAAAACCATCTTCGCTCAACGTTGTATGCGCCGCGCAAAACGCTGCGACCGCAGGCTCTTTTTCCCAAAAATTCACGGCATCCGATAAATACCCCAATGCAAGCTCCGCCGCTTCGGTGCCCGTACCTCGACCCGCAAGCGCTTTGCCAATATCGGAAACGTCCTGTGTCTCCACGAGCATTTGAGCAATTTCGTCGTTTGTGGATCCTCGAACCAGCTTGATGATTCGATCGCGTGCGCGAAAAATGGCCGATTGGGCAAATTCGGCAAATACTGCGCGATTCCAGGCCTCGATTTGTTGCACGAGGCGGCCTCGCTCCGCCACGATTTTCCGCTGCTCCTTTCTGATTTCCCCTGCCAATTCGATGATCCAAAGCTCATCCGCCAGCCAAGAGGACAAATAGGACAAATCGTCCACGTGGCATGCATGTATCCCGTGGGCACAAAGAGAAATCGACGATGCCGCAATCACCCAAGCGCCAGCATCCTTGGAGGTTGGTCTGGGCCAGCGAAACTTCGAATAAGGTCCAATGGCGCCATGAGCAAGGAATTTAAGTGCCCGCATCACCGGCCTTCCTTCCATTCGCGAAATACTGCAAGTAACCTCGGAGTGGGTTCGTCCGAGGAAGGTTCACTCCTCAATGCTGCCGCAGCCATTCGCGTTGCCAGCATTTGCTCGTGGTACGTGACACAGGCACCACATGTACCCAGGTGCATTTCAAAACGATCGCGCTCATCGGACGTCAATGCACCTTCGAGGTAACTCGTAATGAGTTCGACGATCTCTTTGCAGGTGGGGTGTGTTTGAACAACGAGGCTCATTCGAAGTTCCTCTCAAAAAGCGCATCGAGGGCCGCACGAACTTTGGACCGAGCGCGATGTAACAGCACACGTTGATTGCTTTCGCTGATGCCCAGGATTTCGCCAGCTTCGTCAGCGGTCAACCCCTGCACGTCACGCAACGTAATCACTTGACGCTGCACATGAGGGAGCGCATCGATGGCCTGGGCTACGAGATGAAGAGTGTCTTGGGCGAGCATTTGGCGCTCGGCATCGGGCCACGGAATCGGAGGCGACGACCAGTGGCCGGCCCAGCGGTGGTTTGCCTCCAAAAATCGATTCGAATCGACAGCCGGTTCGTCGTGGTCGGGATTGTCGCTATTGTCGAGTGCTGCAAATGGAACGCATCGAGCATCATGCAGCGCACGTTTTTTTGCGATGTTGACAGCAATACGAAAGACCCACGAACGAAACGAGCAACGACCTTCAAAGGTAGACAATCCACGGAGCACGCCGAGCCACGTTTCTTGCACTACGTCTTCCGCCGAGCCTTCGCCTTTCAGACAACCGCTCACGAGGCGAAGAAGGGTGCGGTGGTATTGACGGACAAGCCTTACGTATGCGTTTTCTTCGCCACGCCGCAATGCTTCGACGAGAGGCATATCTGGATCAGTGACCACGGCCAAGGCAACTAACACAACTGTCGCCGGTGCCAAATGAATTTTGGCGAAAATTGACGTCTTAAATTTTTTTTCTGATCCGGTGTAACGAATCAGCAGTTCGTCGACACTGCAGGTCGTGAGCAAGGCGCGCAGGAGCAAGGCGCCTCTCAACGTATCCTCATTGCCGCAGCCGATTGGCTGTAGGGTGGAGCATTGCCATGTGTTCGAATTCCAATCTCCGTTCATTCCGAGTTGCGATGGTCCCAAGCCGTTTGGGTTTGGCACTCCGCACCGCCATTGTCGTCGTTTCTGCGGCCTCGTCATTGGGAGGGTGCGTCTCGTCGCCGGTGGGCGAGCAATGGGATGAAGAGATCGATACCGTTGAAGAAGCCTTGTGTCCAGCGCCTGGCGCTTCCATTGGTCTTGCGACTCCGACCGTCCCGTTTCAAAACAGTTACCCAAACGATGTTCAGGCGGCCAATGCCGTACCTGGTGATTTCAATGGCGACGGTTTGCTCGATGCCGTCTTCATTGCCGATGGTAGTCGTCAACGATTGGTGTACATGGCTGGAAATGGCGTTGGTCTTTCTGGTGCACAAATATCGACGCTGACCGTACCTTCGTCCACGTACAACCCGCAAGGTGGCGCAGCACTCGATTACGATGGTGATGGCGACTTGGACATTGCGTATGTGACCCAAGGCGGCACTTCGCTGATCATTGCATACAACAATGGGGCGGGAAGTTTTACCTCGACCACGGCGGTCTTGATTCCGTCGACGTACGCGATGAAGCGGGTTGCAACAGGTGATTTTAATGGTGATGGTCGCCCGGATATCGCGATGACGGCGAACGTGAGTCGCACTGTGCGTATCGTGCTCAATTTGCCGACGGGGCCGTCGCTTCTTCCGGCGATATCGACGGGTAATGGTTCACCCTGGGATATTTCGGCGGTCGATATGAACCTCGATGGGTTCTTGGATCTCATCGTGGGCCAGCAATTCGGTACGCAGCCGCTCTTGTTGCTTCAGGGCCAGGGTGATGGCACGTTTGTCCAGGTCGCGGGACCGCTGCCGAAAAATCAAGGCATCAATGGCGCGTATACAGTGGGTTTGACCGTGGCTGATTTGGATGCAGATGGACGTTCGGATGTCGCGTACGTGGATGCCAATACTCGCAGCGTGCATGTATTGCGTAACAATTCGTCGACGGGTGTTTCACTGGCCAATGAGGTCGATTCGAGCACCGGGCCTTATCCGCTTGCTTCGGGATCGCTAAGCGACATTTTCATGGCCGCGGGTGATTTCGACGTTGATGGTCGACAAGACTTGGCGGTGATTGGCAAAATATTCACGGTGGGAAGCCAGGCGCAAATCGTGCGCGGCACGGGCGTCGCTGGTGACTTGCTCTCATTCAGCGCGACGACCCCGTGGCTCGTGAACTCGAACGGAAAAACCTCGACAACACCTCGCGGACTCATCGTGGCCCCGTTCAACGTGCAAAGTTGCGGAACACGTCCAGACATCGTGTTTTCCTCGAGCAATGACAACCCAGGGGATTGGAGCGTACAGTACGTAGGCAACGTGACGGAATGAGAATGGTTTGCCCCAACGCACCCATCTTGCGGCGGATGCATCGATGTTAGGCGCAAAATGAATTGGGTTTGTCAAGCGTGCAAGCCGCATTCCCGGGGAAGAGCATTTCCGTCCCTATCGAGTGCGGCTACGGAATCCTTGTGCCGTCGTCGTCATTGCCGCGTCATCCCGGCAATCCCCACAAAGGCACGCGATTCATGCGCGGGGACCAAGGTCAGGTCCGGAAAACGCTTCGTTATCGCCGCCATGCGCAGCAGATTTTCCCGTACGAGCGCGGGATTCACGTCCGCGGCAGTTCGTTGCACCCAGGGCCGTTCTTCGCGCTCCAAAATGCCTTCACGTTGCCAACACAAGTCGCCGACGAAGGCATAACGGTGTTTGTCCGGAAGCGTCACGAACACAATGACCGACCCAGGTGTATGCCCTGGAGCTGGCACAATCACGATACTGCCATCCCCATGCACATCGTGACTTTTCTCGAAACCCAAATATGCTCCGCGGTCGAACGTGTATTCGTGATACGTCACGTTGGGAAATTCGCGAATGACCGCGGTGAGACTGCCGCCATTCTCGATGAAATGGCGCTCTTCGGGGATGACCCAGACCGGCGTCTTCGGAAATTCCGCAATGCCACTGACGTGGTCCCAATGCGTGTGCGTCAAAATGATTCCTTGCAATCGTGAACGGTCGTAGCCGGCAGCATCGAGCTGTTCGGCGGCGGAGCGCGAGCGTTCGTAACTGGTGAGGGCGCGAAAGGCCCAGGGCATTTTTTGAAAATGCGCGTCGATGTCCCGGCCAAACCCGGTATCGATCAAAAAGTCACCCCGCGGATGGCGCACGAGAACCGCGGTCATGCTGAATTCGCGTTTGTCGAAAGGTGATCCGCCTCGATAAGCAAACGCGGCGCTGCGATGCGTAATTCCCGTCGGCAATTGAAATAGGGCCACTTCAAGCGGCGGGGAGGCGACGGGCTCTTCACCAGGCAATGCCGGAGGCTCCGGAAGTGGGGCGGCAAGAAATGTCGAACCCAGAAGCCCAAGGAGAATGACGACGATCCCGAGCGCAATTAGCGCCTTAGTACGTTTTCGCATGACGTGGGTTTGTCCTTACGCCATACCCGAGAGATTGTCAAGGCCGATCTCGACCGTCAAACGACTTTGTCCGAACGTGTTTGTCGGCGCCGCCACGCGAAGACAAACGCAAGTGCTGCAAGCGCCAAAGAATTCGGGGTAGACGTCGAGGAGACGGTGCGACAACCACAGCCGCCTTCCTCGCCTGTTGTTCCGCCACCCGAGCCTGCGGCACCGCCTTCGCCGATTGGGGTTCCGCCATTGCCGCCCATACCGCTGCTGCTCGAAATGGCATCGCCGCCATTGCCGCCCATACCGCTGCTGGAACTGCTCGAACTGCTACTGGAATTGGTCCCGCCGCCCGCGCCGCCCATACCGCTGCTGGAACTGCTCGAACTGCTACTGGAATTGGTTCCGCCCCCCGCGCCGCCCATACCGCTGCTGGAACTGCTGCTCGAGCTACTCGAACTGCTGCTGGAACTGCTGGAACTGCTGCTCGCGCCGGTCGTTTCGCACGTGCCATTCACGCACATTCCGCCAGGACAAACCGTTCCATTGGGTTGATTCGGATATGAACAGACGCCATTGATGGGATTGCATGCGCCGGGTTGATGACAAGCGTCCGGTGGGGCGCAAGGCATCGTGGTACCGCCGCCGCACATTGCATTGGAACACGTCTCGCCCTGAGTGCACGCATTGCCATCTTCGCAGGAGGCTCCGTCGGGTTTGACCGGGTTCGAGCACAATCCCGTGGAAGGATTGCATACGCCGACGGCGTGACAAGAATCGAGCGGCGTACAGGTCACCGCCATGGTGCCAATACATGTTCCGCCTTGACAAACGTCCACGGTGCTGCAGGCATTGCCGTCATTACACGTCGCCCCATTGGGTTTGGCAGGGCCGTTGCTGCAACCCATCACGGGATCGCAGGTGCCGGGGAGATGGCAGCTATCGAGGGGCGTGCAAGTCACTGCCGTTCCACTGCTACAAACACCATTGATGCACATATCGTTTTGCGTGCAAACATTCGCGTCCGTGCACATCGTGCCATCGGGTTTGGCCGGGTTCGAGCACATACCCGTGGCGGGATTACACGTGCCCGCATTGTGACAAGCATCGGGCATAGGACAAACGACCGAGTTTGCCCCGACGCACACTCCGATTTGACACGTGTCCGTCTGCGTGCAAGCATTGCCATCATTGCAGGACAAACCGGTCAACAACGTACAACGGCCATTGGCTGGCGCGCCCGTCGCCACGGAACATCCATCGCAAATGCCAGCGTTACAAGCACCATCGCAACACACGCCGTCGACGCAAAATCCGCTTTGACAATCCGTGCCGTTTGCGCATGACGCACCCAGCATATTGCCTCCACCATAAATCTCGGCCGTATCGAGCGCATCGCTATAGGACGCTTCGCCGCCATTCGTCGTTCCTCCCGTGACGAGCACCTTGTCTCCAAGGAGGAGTGAGGCCACGTGATGGAGTCGATTGCCGAGCATCATGGCGGTGGTCGTCCACGTACCCGTTGTTGGATTGTACAATTCGGCAGTGTTTGTCGCTACCGAACCATTCTCACCGCCGGCCACAAGGACCATTCCTGTAGACAACAAGCTAGCCGTGCCATAACCACGCGGCTGGGTCATCGAGCCCGTGCTGGACCATTGATTCGTGATTGGATCGAAAATCTCGGCTTGAGAGATGCCTCCATTGCCGCCAGTAACGAGCACTTTGCCATTGGGGAGCAATACGGCCATGTGTCCTTTGCGGCCGGTCAACATAGGCGGTACCGATATCCATGCATTTACCGCGGGATCGTAGATTTCAGCTGAATTTATGCCCGTACCCATGAAATTCGAGGTCCCACCAGCCACCAACACTCGTCCGTCAGCCAGCCGCACAGCAATAGCGTCGATGCGTCCCACGCTCATTGGTGGTCCGGCCGTCCACGCCATGACTTGCGGATCAAAAATGACCATGGAAGCCGCGGCATTAAATGTTTCGAATCCCCCGACGGCGATGATTCGCTGATTCTGCAAGGTGACGACACGTGGCAAACATCGGGGCACGGGCATGTTGGGCCCCGCGATCCACGTGAGCGACGCCGGCTCGTAGATCTCGGTGGAATTGAGACATGTCGTACCCGTATAACCACCAAACACAATGGCTTGACCGTTTGCCAATGCCGCCATTCCGTGCGCAATACGCGCCGTCGTCAAGGAGCCTACTGCCGTCCAGGCATTGGCCGCAGCGTCATATAGCTCAGCGGCAATTCCCGTCGTTCCCGTACTAGAATTTCCCCCGGCGACGACCAGAACTTTGCCGTTTGTCAGGACTGCTGCGGTATGGAAAACATGGGCGCTCGGCATGAACCCCCCTGGTCCCGCTGGAGTCCAAATCGGCGCGAATATGTCGGGTCCGGGTTTGGCCGAGCTATACTCCGCTTCATTCTCCGCATTGACGAGGCGATCGCTAGCCGCCGCGCCGCTCTCGCCTTGTACGAGCGCACGATTCACGACCCGTGTATCGCCGTCGGTTCCGTCTTTTTCGGCTATCGAGGGGGCATCTTCGCCTGCGTTGCCACACGAGGAGGCAAAAGCAGCGATGAGTGACAAGGTAAGAGCAGCAAAATACCTGGTGGACGAACGCATTGGAGTTCTCCTCGATGGCCGTGGATCAAACCTACTGGGCCATGAAAGCGTATCTGGGCGTATTTGTCAACGACTCATGGCGACGTCGGTATGCTTTGGATCGTGGCGGAAGCGCGAGAGGGCGCTCAAAAATGATTGGCGTCGATGTAGTTATGCGGCGCGAGAATGGTAAACCCATTCAAGCTGCACCCATTGTTCGTTCCTTGCGCGGTGTACGACGCGGGAGCATTCGCCAAGTCGGCGTGACCGAGTCCCGGAACGCCCATGGAGCCGTCATAACCACACGCGCCGCCGCCATTGAGCCCCGCAATTCGATCGCAAAGGTTTTTCGGGGCAATGAAGTAATGCAGATGGGAATTCGTGCCTTGATCGAGCAAGGTTGCAATCTGCTGCCCGCGCGTGACCGTCGTTCCTGCTCCAACCGTTCGCGTCGCCAGGTGACCATAGAACGAACACACATACGAACCGTCGGCCGTCGGGTGCTGAATCAACATCACATTGACGTAGGAGCTCGAATTGGGCGACGAAACGAGGACCGTCCCGTCGGCGACCGAATATACGGGGGCATTGGCCGCGCCGGATTTACCAATGTCTTCGGCTAGATGAGCGCCGCCGTAATCGGACCAATAATCACCGAGTACCTGCCAAACTTGCCATCCTCCCGCAGGGCTCGTGCTCTTGTCGCCCACGGGATAACCGAATTTGCCTCCCATTGGCGGCTGTGAATTCGGAATGCCTGGACCACAACATCCTCCTGGACAATCCCAAGTATCGATGCCCGACCCATTGCATACGCCATTGGATCCGCTGTCGCATTGTGCGGACGAACCATAAAAATTGGCAATGATGCCGCAGGAAGGGCCACAACATCGCGCACAATCGCTCGTGGGCGTGCCCGTACCCGCGCACCAATTATGCGTTCCATCGTCGCAGGTATAGGTTCCTCCGGTCCAACCATTGGCTTGAGCCAATTGGGCACACGTCGCCAAACCGCCACCACTGCTGCTGCTGCTCGATGAACTCGGTGGAGAGCCTTTGACCAGGGCTTCGACCTGGCACTTGGCCACGACATTGCCCGGATTACTGCCCGTTTTCCCCTCGACAAACTTGAACGTCAAAATGCCAGGGTCATAACCATAAATTGTGTACGTCCAGGTAAAGGGACTCGATCCCACGACGCCGCCCCATTCCGATGACGGCGTTCCTGGCCCCGTGACTTCCATGTCGACATATGCATAACCAACATTGTTGGTGTACGAAGCTTTGATAATCGGAGAGCTTATGGGATTGCTATCGAATGCAAAACCAGGATCGCATGCCAGCGTAGGATTTATGCCGCTCGACGATCCATTGCTCGAGCTGCTCGACGTGCCGGACGTCGTGTCGCCGCTCGAACTGCTGCTGACCCCTAAACCTCCGGTACCCCCATTGCCCGCCGTGCCCGATGATTCGGTATTCGTCGTGCCGCCTTCCCCCGACGACGACGAACCTGTCGACGAACAGGCGGTAAATCCGGCGATCGCCAATCCCAGCGGGAAACATGCATAAAGAGCGGTTTTCTTCATGCGCGCGAGTGTAACGAAAAAGAATGCTCCGAGAAAAGCAAAAAATGTCTGGAGCTCGCGAATTTCGTGCTGGTATTCATTACGCGCCAAGTCGCGCTCGAACCGACGCTTCGCTTGGCCCTGCAATGCTTGCCGGGACGCGGGAAAGCAGAGCACAAATGCAGGGCACGACGATTTGTTGCAATGCTCGTTCGGCCATGATTCGAGCTTCCCGCGCGGGAATGCGTCCGTGCGCGCGATACATGTCGACACTCACGTCATCCAAATTTTCCGGCGACGTGGAAGGGGGCCGAAAACCAGCCAACGCACGAATGACCGCATTACGTACATCATTGCCTCCCACATCGAGCGCCCAAGCGACGAAACGAAATGCAAGTTCCGCATGACGCGTTTCGTCTTCAACCGTAACCTCGAGGACCTCACGCACCGCAGGATCTTCCGAAAGGAGCAATGATTCATACGCCTGCATCGCCGCGACCGTTTCTCCAATGCAACCCTCCATCACCGTTTCCGTTACCACCGCGGCAAGATCCGGCGTAATGACAATCGGCGCCGGAAAAGGCAATTCCGCAGGCTCGACCGAGTATCCAGCATACTCGGACGCAAGTGCCAAACATAGTTCGGCATGACGAACTTCGTCCAAAATGGCTGCGTGGGTGTCGCGAACGAGGTCCGCGGGGGCGCCGAGCGCCAGAAGCTGCATTGAAAAACGTGCAAATGAAGCAACCGAAGCATGCTCGAAAAGCCCGTCGCGGGACCAAGCATCTGCCAATGCTTCGCGCGTGCGAGGGGGTAGAGATTGGGCATTGGGACGTGGTCCTCGGGCCCACGTGGAGCCTCGTCGGAGGTTGGCTTTGATTGCGCCTTGATCGACGAAAAAAGTCCGGCCGACGTAACAAGGGAATTCTTGGACTTCGACGTCGTAGCAGCATTCTCCATTTTCGACGTTCGGTCCCGTGACGATGGCGACGACTTGCTGGCACCACGTCCATTGATAATTCATGAATTCGGCCATGGCCGCGTCGCCTTCCGGACAAACCCCCGCTTCGCTCATTGGCAAACAATGGTGGGCAATCATGGGTCCGGCGTCGACCGTAGCTCCACCGCCGCTGCTCGATGTGGTGATGACGATAATGCTCCCGCCCGTGCCGTTGCCGCCCATTCCGTGACCTGCTTGGCCACCGGATCCGGCGTCGCCAGACGTCGAAGTGTGCTCGACGCGAATTTCGCTGCCACAGCCTTGAGCCAAGGCGGCGAGTCCAACGGAGCTAGCTCCGGCAATGGTCATCATTCGGGCGCGAAGTGAATCTCGAAATCGCTGCGAATCACGCATGGTGCTCCTTTCGCGCGCCGATTGCGACGGACTGATGAACGACGCGCATGAACGAGGCAATCCTACACGGAGATTGGCTCACGCAGCGCTTTATTATCATTCTCCAAGAAAAAAACCTGTTGACTTGGCTCGGCATTTATGTTGTGAATGGATTGATGAAACGTCGACCGTGGCTCCTTGGTTTGCTCGGCACCGGGCTAGGTTTGTCCGCGGGGTGCGGGAGCACTGAAACCAATAAGCCCACGTCTTCGACATCGGGGTTATCATCGGGGTCGTCATCGACCACGTCCGCGTCCACGACGTCATCGACGTCGGCAACTTCGAGCGGAGATCCAGGGGCTCTGGGGCCGCTGCGAATTTCTTATGGCCCTGGTCCATTGCAATTTGGAGACCTGCGATTGCCGAGCGGTACAGGTCCGCATCCGGTCATCGTGGTCTTGCATGGAGGCTGCTGGATCAATTTTTATGGGCTCGACTTGATGCACGACATGTCGGCGGCATTGACGGCCGAGGGCTTTGCCACGTGGAATGTAGAATATCGGCGTCTGGGAGATGCGGACTGCAAGTATCCGAATACGTTTATCGATGTAGGTATGGCCGTCGATCATGTGCGAAAACTGGCGGTCGACTATCCCCTGGATTTGTCGAGAGTCACCACCGTGGGCCATTCAGCGGGTGGACATTTGGCGGTATGGGTCGCCGCGCGGCAAAAGTTGATTGCGACAAACCCATTACACGGAACGGATCCCTTGCCGATCAAGGCTGCCGTTTCGCTAGCCGGAGTCTTGGATTTGGCCGAATCCTTGAATCTTGGAGTTTGTAATGGTACGGCGTCGCAACTTTTGGAAGGCACGCCCTCCGAAGTGCCGGCACGTTATGCCGAAGCTTCGCCGCGGCAACTCTTGCCGATTGGAGTGACCCAAAAGCTCGTGCATGGCAATTCCGACACCTTGGTCCCGCTCGTCATGAGCCAGCATTATTTGGATGCGGCGAAAGGGGCAGGGGAGGCGAACGTCACCCTCGACGTCATCGATGGAGCAGACCATTTTGACGTCATTACGCCATCGTCCACGAAATGGCCTGCCGTATTGAAGGTCATCGTGGACGTGGCGTTATGAGACGTGCACTCATGGACTCATATCGAAAACCAGGACTTCTGCGCTCGTTTGTCCTTCTAGACGCAATTCGGTTGCCGATTCAATGGCTACACCGTCGCCTGCTTGCAACACTTCCCCATTGAGCTCAACCGAACCTCGCGCCACCTGCACCCACGCAATGCGCCCATCCGCGAGCGAATGCGTGACGGTTTGTCCGTCTTCGAGCTGCGTGGCATAAAGGTCGACATCCTGGTGAATCACCACCGAGCCCTCGCGCCCATTTCGCGACCCGACGAGACACAATCGTCCCGCCTTGTCGGCCGTCGAAAACGCCTTTTGCTCGTAACTCGGCGTGATCCCTCGACGTTCGGGAATGATCCAAATTTGCAAGAAATGCACCGCCTCCTTGTTGGACGCATTAAACTCGCTATGCCGAATTCCCGTGCCCGCCGACATCCGCTGCACGTCGCCCGGACGAATCACCGATCCCGTTCCGATGCTGTCCCGGTGCTGCAATCCACCATCGAGCACGTACGAAATGATCTCCATATCCGCGTGCGGATGCGTCGGAAAACCTCCGCCCGGCGCTACCCGATCCTCATTGATGACCCGCAATGGACCAAAACCCATGTGCTCCGGGTCGTAATAGCTGCCAAACGAGAAACTATGCTTGCTGTCCAGCCAGCCAAAATTCGCTCGCCCACGCTCGGCTGATCTGCGCAACGTTCCTTGCATGTTGGTCTCCATCGCATTTTCTCCTTGCCAACTCGATGGCCCCATCCTAAACGGTAGCGAACGAAGAATCAATGCATTCATTTGCGGTCAGACTGTTTCCAGATTGGAACCAATGAGCCATGGACAAGCTCGACGCGATGCGTGTTTTTGTAAAAGTGGTCACGTTCGAGAGTTATGCGGAGGGGGGTCGTGCGTTGGGGCTTACGCGATCGGCGGTGAGTAAAGCGGTGGTGGAGCTCGAGCATTTGTTGGGGGCGCGTTTGCTGGATCGGACGACGCGGCGGGTAGGACCGACGGAGGCGGGTCGTGCGTATTACGAGCGGTGTGTGGATATTTTGGCGCGGGTGGAGGAGACGGAGCTGAGCGTTTCGCGATTGCACGACGAGCCGCGCGGCATATTGAAGGTAAATGCGCCGATGTCGTTCGGAATGAGGTATTTGGGTTCGGCGGTCGCTGAATTCATGGTGTCGTATGTGGATGTGAAGATTGAAATCACGTTGAATGATCGCTTCATTGATCCCATTGAAGAAGGGTTTGACGTGACCCTACGAATTGCCGCATTGGATGATTCGAGCCTCACGGCGCGGAAATTGGCGCCAGCTTGCCGGGTGCTGGTCGCGTCGCCCGGGTATTTGGCGCAGCACGGTGAGCCGTTGGTACCCGAGGATCTCGGGCGGCATCGGTGTTTGAATTATGGGCATTCGACGATGCTTCAGCGCTGGAGTTTGACGC
>DAOMZH010000033.1:0-28582 GCA_035437985.1 Polyangium sp. (in: bacteria)
TTTGGCTGCGCCAAAGAGACTGACCCAACGGCTCTGCCCCTCATACTCCCCGGGGGGAGCAAACCGAGACCTGGTCATCTTCACGAATTGAGGGCGTTGCCCGAATTTTCACGCGCATGCGGGGGGGACCCCGCTGTTTGAGCCCGCGTAGCGGGCGAGTTCGGGGTCCCGCGTGTGCGTGAAAACCGGGCAACGACCGCGCGTACAATCCCGCCGGTGCGTGAAAACCGGGCAACGACCGCGCGCACAACTTCCCCAAGGTCGGCGCATTCGTGGTAACCTCAGCGCCTCGTTTTCCGAATGAACGACGGCGTTGGCCCATCGTTCGAGCCCCAAGGTACGACCATGCCCATCCTCGACCTCAAGGTTGCTTCTGGCGCGGATTTGTCCGTTCGTCGTTTTACCGTCGACGAATCCGTCTCGAATCTTTTCACCATCGGCGTGTGGGCTCGATGCCTCGAACCCGACGTCGATCTCGAAGGAATCCTCGGCAAAGAAGCATCCCTCCGCATCGTTCATGGGCAAATGTTCGTCGCGGGACAAGGCTCGCGCAACTGGCAAGGCCTCGTCACCCACGTCGAACAAGTACACGCCGTCACGCCTTTGCCCGGACAAAAAGCCGAATCAACGTACTTTCTGCGCATCGCCCCGAAAACGTGGCTGCTCACGCAGCGCCGCAACTATCGGATTTACCAACATCTGTCAATACCCGACATCGTCGACAAATTGCTGGCCGAATGGTCCATCAAACCCGTCTGGCAAATCGACCGCGGCGCCTACCAAAAACTCGAGTTCAAAGTTCAGTACGGCGAGAGCGATTACGCATTCATGTCGCGCCTCCTCGAAGAAGCCGGCATCGCCTTCACATTCCCCGATGACCAAAGCTCCAATATCACCCTGAGCGACAAACTCGAAAAAAATAAAAAACGGGGCGGCTCCCCCATCCATTACGTCGAAGAACCCAACCAAGAATCCGAAAAAGAATTCGTCACCAACGTGCGCTTGTCCCACGAGGTTCGTCCAGGTCTACACACGATGCGCGATTATGATTTTCGGCGCCCATCGTATGAGCTTTATGGACAGTCGCCACCTTCGCCAGCACCGGAAAACAGGTACGAACAATACCATTACCATCCGGGTTCGTTTTTGGCCGAAACGGGCAAAAGCGACGGAAATACCCCGGTCGCCGATGACAAGGGTGTGGCGCGGCATGATCAGAATTATGGGAAAAACCGCGCCGAACGAGCAATTCTAGGGCGACGCGTAGGAAAACGTCAGGTCGCCTTCGAGACGAATTGCCCAGACCTTGCGCCAGGAGTGATTTTCAGCATTGGGCACCATCCTCACCCGGACATCACCGAAGGGGCGGAGCTCTTGGTGACGAGCCTGAAAATGGACGGGACTCCGCAAGAAGAATGGAGCGTGGCGTGTACGACGGTGTTCACCGATGTGGTGTATCGCCCGCCCATACGCACACCCAAACCCAAAATCAACAACGTGCAAAGCGCAACGATCGTCGGCCCTCCGGGGCAAGAGATTCACGTCGATGAATTCGGGCGCGTGCGGGTGCAATTTCCGTGGGATCGGGAGGGCAAATTCGACGACAACAGTTCGTGCTGGATTCGCGTGAGCCAAGGATGGGCCGGCACGGGATACGGCATGATCGTGATTCCACGCATTGGACAAGAAGTCTTGGTGGGATTTTTGGAAGGCGATCCGGATTGTCCAATCATTACGGGGCGCGTCTTCAATGCGACGCAAATCGTGCCATACACGCTGCCGCAACACAAAACGCGGAGCACGTGGAAAAGCGATTCGTCACTGGGTGGCGGCGGATTCAACGAAATCATGTTCGAGGACCTGAAGCATCAGGAGCTCGTGTGGATACAGGCCCAGAAAAACCTGCGCAAGTTGGTGAAAAACGACGAAACCATCACGATTGGTCACGATCGCGAAAAATACGTCGTGCGCAACGAAACGGAAACCACGGGCAACAATCGCTTGGAAATCGTCGGCGTCAATCGGACCGAAATCACCGACAAAGACCATACGATTTTCGTGGGCAGCACGGCGCTCAAACACGTGCGCGGCGAAGAATACGAAAAGACCGATGGAAACATGCAAATCTTGATTCAAAAAGATCAAGACGTCGTCATTCGACAAATGAAACGCGAACGCGTCGAGCAAGACCTGAGCCAGTACGTGGTGGGCAATCGAAACGAACGCGTGGACGGCACTTTGTCCGTCACCGTCGAGAAAAACCATTACGAGAAAATTGCGAAAAACGCGGCGCTCGAGGTGTCCAAGGAAATTCACCTCAAGGCGGGATCGGCCATCGTCATCGAAGCAGCGAGCGATTTGACGCTGAAAGGTCCCGGTGGATTCGTGCGCATCGATGCATCGGGCGTGACGATTCGCGGAACACTGGTGCGCATCAATAGCGGGGGCTCGGCAGGATCGGGATCGGGGGCCAAACCGGTTTTGCCGGACAAAGCCAAAGAAGCGGTCGTGGAAGAGCCGCAACGGCCGACACCGACGGATTTGCGCGTCGAAGGTATTGGGCAATGAGCGTCTGAAGGATTGGAGAAACCATTATGCCTCCTGCTGCACGCGTCACGGACAATCATGTATGCCCGAAAGTCGAACCCGGACCGGTTCCGCACGTGGGTGGACCGATCATCATGGGGGAAATGACGGTGCTGATTGGCTTCATGCCCGCAGCCCGTATTGGCGACCCGGCGATTTGCATTGGACCTCCCGATTCGATCTCCCAAGGCGAATCAACGGTGCTCATTGGAAACAAACCCGCTTCGCGTCTAGGAGATTCCTGCCAACACGGCGGAAAAATCGTGATGGGTTGTCCCACGGTGAACATTGGTTCGTCGCCGCAAGCGGAGACCTTGCGCACGGACGAACCATTTTGCGAAGAATGTGAGCGGCGACGGCAGGAACGAGAAGCAGCGCGGAAAAACCGCGGAGGAGCTTGATCCATGCAGCGAGCGATCGTCGAATTGCGGCGCGGACCGGATCATGTGGCCAAAGCGATTTTGCGTCCAGGCGAGACCATTCGCGTGGGCCGTAAGCCACGAGCGCAATGGATCGTGAGCGACGACAACATGTCGGGGGTGCATTTCGAGGTCGAGTGGAACGGGAATACGTGTGAAGTTCGAGATTTGAAAAGTGCCAAAGGAACATTGGTCAGCGGGGAAAAAATCTCCGGGCCAGTACAAATTGGCAATGGTGGCTGGATTCGCGCGGGAGATACCGATTTCATGGTATACCTCGAAGCCGCGACACCTCCGCCCATCGACGACGAAGCGTATTTCGATGACGCCGAAGAGGGCGAAATCGAACCTCTGGCGTGGTTATGGCTCGAGGAGAATCGAGAGCCGCGACGTCTTGCTCGGGAAACATTGGCGGCGAGGCGGGAAGCGGCTTTGCAAAAACTGCAGGCAGTGCGCGGAAATCTATTTGCTGTGGTGGACGCTGCCCGCGACGACCGAATCTTGATTTTGGTGCGCGAATCAGTCGAGCATTACGAGTCGTTGTACGAAGGTGTCGAAGGCGAGGCGCTGGCGCACGTGGCGCCGCATTTGGTGCAATTGCCGCGAGGCTCGGGGCTTTTGCAACGGCTCGTGCGGGAAGGTTGGGAAAACCGCTGGGCGAGTTTTATTGAAGCACCCCTTTCCTTCAAGGATTTGCGGCGACATCTGCGCCGGCACTTGATGGTCGCCGACGCGGACACGCGCAAGAAAATGTATTTTCGATTTTACGATCCGGTGGTGTTGCGATCGTTTTTGCCGACGAGCACGGTCAAACAAAGGGCCGAGTTTTTCGGGGAAATCGAAGCGTTTTACGTCGAAGACGAAAACGGAAACGTAACGCGATTCGACGAGGAGGGAGCCTGATGCTGCTCGTCACGCGACAACAACGACAAGAAATCGGTGAACCAGCGTTCGTGCAGCGGGTGGTGACGCATTTTCAGCGTTATCATATCGAAGCCGTTTACGATTGGCCGGAAGAACTCTTGCAAAAACGCATCGAGCATTGCGTGGCCCGCGGGCGCAAGTGGGGTTTGACCTGGGAATACAGTTTGACGGTGTTCGCGGCGCACATGATCCGGATTCATCCGGAATTCGACGAGCAAACGGATATTCAGCGCGAGCTGGGTAATGCGACGCATGGAGCCCCGGACGAACGTATTGATGCATTGCCGGGACATGTGCCGAATCGGGCGTGGGACGAGGCGCAAAAACGAGGCGATCCGGAAGAGTATTGGCGCAAGGTTGGTTTGGCACGGACCAACAAGGTGGAGGTTGACCGATGAGCGCGGCGGAAACGGCAATCGACAACATGGCCAAAGGTCAAGCTTTGCCGCGCATGGCGCCGACGGGAACGGAGGTTTGTCCCGAAGGCTGTGTGCGTATTGGCGTGTTTTTCGACGGCACTGGCAACAATTACCACAAAGACAAGCTCACGACGGACGACATGAATCCGCCGAAAGACGGGCGGGCGCCAACGAACGTGGCGAAATTGTGGGAGGTGTACAAAGAAGAAGGCACGATCCTCAAGAAGCTTTACCATCACGGCGTCGGCACCGATTCGGAAGTTCCGAAAGGCGAAGGGACGAGCGAGCGGCATTGGGATTGGCAAGGGGCTGGGTTTGGCGCCGGTGGGAAAGCGCGCGTGCAATGGGGCCGCGACCAATTGGCGGATTTTTATAGTAACAACAACAATCACCTGGCCGGACACAAGCAATTCGATACGTATGGATTCAGCCGTGGGGCCGCGATTGCCCGTGACTTCGTGAATGAAGTCAAAACCAAGGGTATCGACAACCTGAAAAAACAAAACGGCTATAAGTATCGCGCGGCGGGTCGGGCGGTGATTCGCGAAAAAGCGTGGGAACGTCATCAGGGAATCGAAGCCGAATTCTTGGGTGTATTCGATACCGTCGCGTCGTTCGGGCTCGGTGGGTTGCAAACGGGCAATGATTGGGCTGGATATGATCTTTTCATCGATCACACGTACGTGAAGCGCACGGTGCACATGGCCGCGGAAGACGAAATTCGCGGTAACTTCCCATTGTCGTCGCTATTCATGGATCCAAAAGAATCGGGAGCGCAAAATCCCCAGGATTACAAAGACGTGATGGTCGAGCTTTGGTATCCGGGTGCGCACAGCGATGTGGGCGGAGGGTATGTGCTCGAAAAAGGCGAGGCGGCATTGCCTGAACGAACGGAATGGATGCCCGATCCGTTTGGCGCTCCGGTGCCCGTGACCATGCCCGCGACCGAAGGAACGCCGGACAAAAAACCGCAATTGGCCCGAATTCCATTGCGGGATATGTACAAGGCGAGCATTCGCGCAGACGTGCCGCTCGGTGGTTTGAGTGTGGACATCGACGGCAAGTTGCTCGAAAATTACAACGAATACGATGGATATCGCTCCGGGCAACCTTACGCCATTGCGAAACAATACATCCAAACGTTCGAGTCGGAAACGTATCGCCGCATGTATTACGACGAACGCGACAAACAGCCGTCGATCATTTGGCTGAAAGCGAATTATATTCATGATTCGCGCTGGGCAACGGACAAACTCACCGCGCGCAAGCAACGCACCGTGCTTTACATGGGTCCGCAACCCAAGAGGAAATGAGCAATGTCCTTCTTCGAGCTGAAATTCGATAGCGGAGAATCATCGCTCACGGTGCGGCGTTTCTCCATTCACGAAGCGGTATCGACACCGTTTACCGTGTCGGTATGGGTGCGTTCGGAAGATCCGGCGGTGGATTTATCGGGTATCGTCGGGCAAGCGGCGATTTTCCGGATGCGCTCGGGTTACGCCCGTATATCTGGCGCAGGCGTACGCGTGTGGAGCGGCTATGTGAGCTACATGGAGCAAACACATGCCGAACATGTTTCGTCGAAGGTGCTCTCGACATATCAATTGCGAATTGTTCCGCATATTTGGCTGCTCGACCAGCGCCGCAATCAGCGCATTTTCCAGCATATGACCATTCCCGACATCGTCGACAAGATCCTCGACGAGTGGAAAGTAAAACGGGCGTGGAAAGTCGACCGAGGTCAATACCAAAAACACGAATTCAAGGTGCAATATGGTGAGAGCGAATTGGCGTTCATCAGCCGATTGCTCGAAGAAGCAGGCATTGCCTACACGTTCCCCGATGTCTCGGACAACGATTCGATTCTGACGTTCAGCGACGCATTGCACATGAACCCGGTGCGTCCAGGACCTCCGGTGCCCTACGAAGAAAACCCGACGCAAGAAGCCGAGCGCGATTTCGTGTCGGAAATTCAGTTGTTGCACGAGGTTCGTCCGGGAGCATTACGCATTCGCGATTACGACTTTCGCCGGCCGAAGTATGAATTGAAGGCCGATGCGCCGAAAACCAAAGGCGCGGAAGCTCGTTACGAGATGTACCACCACATCCCCGGAGGAATGTTCATTGAAACGGGCAAAGGTGGCGGTACGCCAGTTGCCGATGACAAAGGCATTGCGAGGCACGATGATGCTTATGGTCTGCGGCGGGCGACGAGAATGCTGGAGAGCGCGCGAGTGGACCGGGAAGGCATAGCGTTCGAAACCAACTTGAACGACCTCACGCCGGGGATGGTGTTCAAAATTGATCACCATCCGCATCCGCAAATGGGACGCCAATTGCTGGTGACCGACGCGGTGCTCGAAGGAACCGCTGAAGGCGAATGGCAGGTTTTTGGTCATGCTGTATTCGCGGACGTACCGTATCGTCCGGCAATTACGACGCCGCGGCCGGAAGTCGTTGGTGTACAAACGGTTCGCGTGGTGGGTCCAAAAACAGGCGACAAGTTGGATCAAGAGATTCACGTGGACGAATTCGGTCGCATTCGTGTGCAATTCCCTTGGGACCGCGAAGGGAAAAACGACGACGATAGTTCGTGCTGGATTCGCGTGGGTGAAGGTTGGGGTGGCACAGGGTATGGCTGGATGAACCTGCCCCGCGTGGGCCATGAAGTATTGGTGACCTTTATCGAAGGAGATCCGGATCGGCCCATCTTGGTCGGTCGGCTTTATAATGCCGAGCATCCGGTGCCCTACAAATTGCCGGACCATAAGACCGTGAGCACGTGGAAAAGCGATTCGTCACCGACGTCGAATGGCTACAATGAAATCAAGTTCGAGGACATGAAGAGCGAAGAGCTCTTTTATATGCAGGCCGAGAAAAACCTGCGAAAATTGGTCAAGAACGACGAATTTCATACGACGGGCAATGATCGCGACAAGACCGTGACCGCCATCGAGACGGAAACGGTGGGCGAAAATCGGCTGCAGTGGGTGCAAATGGAGCGCAACGAAATGGTTGGCTCGGTGCACCACACGCTGATCAAACGCGACCGGAAACAGCTCATTCGCAGCGACGAAAGCGAAGTCAATGAAAACCATCGTCAATTGCTCGTGCTGAAGGACCAAGATTCTGTCGTCAAAGGCCACAAGCGCGAGCGTGACGAATGGGACTTGCACGTCCACGTCAAGGGCGACCGCAAAGACCGCATTGGCAAAGATTTGTCGCTGATGGTGTACCAAGAAAAACACGAAAAGGTCAATGGTAACTACGCGCGGGAAGCCGGAAAAGAACTCCATTACAAATCCGACAAGGACATTGGCGAAGCGCTCGACGTGACCGTCAAAGGTCCAGGTGGGTTTGTCCGGATTGACATGACCGGAGTGACGATTTCCGGGACGAAGGTCGATATCAATGTCAGTGGTCGAGCGGGTCACGGGCACGGATCGCACCCGAAAGAAGTGGCCGAAGCGAAAGATGCAAAAACAAAGACCGGCGTCGTCCGAATTCCGCCGGATGCTCCGCTCTTCGATTTGGTCGAAGGATTGGCCAGCAAATTCCTGAACAAACCCAAACCCAAAGGACCTGCGGCGGTTCGTTATGCCGAACTCATGGCTGTGGCGATGGGTGGTGATGTAACGACAGCGCCGAATGGAACGGTGTTATGGTCGGGTGGAGGGGGCAAGGCTGGTGCTGTTGCGGAGCAATTGGCAGAGAAACGGACAGCAGCGAGCATTCCGAGTGCGCGGCTGGAAATGACGCCGGGAGGTTCGGCGCTGGTGAATGCGTCGACGGGCGACGAATGGGAAGTGGCGTTGCCGGCGTGGCAGGCAATATCGCGGCGATTGGCGGAGGGGGCGAGTGGCGAAATCAACGTCGTCGTTTCGTACATGCCGCTGGGTGATTCGGCGATTTTCCGAGAAGAAGTGAAAGTCTTGTTGGCCAATAAGAAATTCACGAAGCTCAATGTGTTGCTGATGCAACCGAGTCCCACGGGAACGTTCAAAGATTCAGAGGGACAAACCTACGATCTGGTCAACGTGCCGCTCGAGGAAGTATTGAAGCGTCCCAAACCGAAGGGTAAATCATGACGACGGCAGGGCAGTCCGAAACGTTCCAACGATTTGCGCGCAGTGTGGCGGGCAAGGATCCGGATTGGCGCGAATCGGTGGATGTCGACGCGCTTATGGCGCTCGAAAAAGACGAGCGTCGGGCGGCCGAAGAAATGCTGATCGAGCGCATTGAAGTGGACGACTGGCGGGCTCCTCCGGCATTGGCGGCAGCGGAATGTCGCGGCGCGGTCATGCCCATGAAACGGGCGCTCGCGGGTGATGCGAGTGGGCGCATGAAGGTCGCAATGGCGCTGGCGTTGGAAAAACTCGAAGCAATCGAGAAAGCGGATCCCATTGTCGCGGAGGTATTGCGCGAGGGGGATCCGGATAGTGGTTTGGCGGCGCTGGTGGCGGCGGAAGAAATGAAATCGCCAGAAATACGCGACGCGTTGGCGTGGGCGTGTTTGCATCATCCGTCGCGCGTGGTGCGCGTGAATGCGGGGGCGACGCTGTTTTACATGGCCGGACTCGCTGAAAATGCAATGGCCTTGGATTATCGAGTTATTTACATCGACTTGGGCGAGGACGATCCGGCCGTGCGTCGAAAAGCATTCGAGCAAATTTGCGATATCGTGGGGATGCCCCCGGAGCTTGCCGGTTGAGCTTTTGCAGAGGAGGCGGCGATGTATCGATTGAGTGGTTCGGTTGGGCAAGGCGGGCGCAATGCACATGATGACGTGGTGCTCGTGCAGAAATTGCTCAACAAGAATGCGCATCTTGTGGCGCCAACAGCGGAACTCGCGGAAACGGGGGTCGTGGACGAACCGACGCAGGCCGCGATTCTCACATTTCAGCGGACCATCGTACGTTTGTCGGCGCCGGATGGGCGGATCGACCCGCACGGGCGCACGTGGCGGATGTTGCTTGGGGATCAATCGCAATCGACGAACGCGGCGTTCGTGCAGCTGACGGGCGAAAACGGAAATTTTTATTTGTATTCGCCAAAGGACCGAGTTTGGGGGACGCCCTCGGCGATTCAATCGGTGCGCACGGTGGCGAATGACTTGCAACCGCAAGGATTCGAGATTGGGGTCGGCGATATTAGTTTTCAGCAAGGTGGACGCATGTCGCCGCATGGATCACATCGTCGCGGGGTGGATGTGGATATTCGACCACTGCGCAAAGACGGGCAGCGTTTGCCCGTGACGATTACAGATCCGAATTATAGTCGGGATCGGACGAAGATTTTGGTGCAAACATTGTTGGCGCAGCCGAACGTGAGCTTGATTCTGTTCAACGACACGAACATTCAAGGCGTACGGTTTTACGAAGGGCACCACAATCATTTACACGTGCGATTCGAGGGGTAAATATTGCTACCCCTTGTCGAGCACTCCCGCTCGATAATCTGCCCACGCTTTTTCAATTTCCGCATCCGTATTCATCACGAACGGCCCGCGCTGCACGATGGGCTCGCGTAATGGTTTGCCCGCGGCGATCAAGACGTCGCTGCGCATTCGTGCCCGCATGCGAATACGTTCGCCCGCGCCGAGCACCGCAATGCGTCCAACGCCCACCGTCGTTTCTGCATTTTCGGGACCTAAATCGACCTCGCCACTGCCCACGAAAACAAATGCCGTGTGTTCCGACGGCGTTTCCACCTCGAAAGCCCGATCGTCCTCGAGCACGGCGGTCGCGAGAATGGGCTGCGTCGAACGCGTACGCACGGGACCTGCGAGGCCATTGATATCGCCCGAAATGACCCGCACACGTCCCGCAGCGGTCGGCAACGTGGATTCTGCGAGTGCCGTGGGAGCCAAATCCTGATAATATTGCGGACACATTTTTTCTTTGGCTGGCAAATTGACCCACAATTGATAACCAGACATCAATCCGCGCTCTTGTTCGGGCATTTCCGAATGAACAATTCCCCGTCCGGCGGTCATCCATTGCGAACCACCACCCGTGATCAATCCTTGGTTGCCCCGGCTGTCCTTGTGGCGCATTCGCCCGTCGAGCATCACCGTGACCGTTTCGAATCCGCGATGGGGATGATCGGGAAATCCACGAATGTAGGCGCCAGGTTCGTCCGAATGAAACCTATCGAGCATGATGAATGGATCGAGATTTCGTAATGCTGCTTGTCCAATGACGCGCGACAACTCGACGCCCGCGCCGTCTTTCGTGGGCATGCCTGCAAGGACGCGCGTGACCGCGCGACGCGTGACCGTCGCAATCGCCGGAGCCGATGCGGAACGACAACCGAGCGTCGCGGAAGCAGCCCACAAACCAGTTCCCAAAAGAAAATGACGCCGCGGCAATACGAGCATACTCAAGTGATACCTCGAGATTGCAGCAAAATCAAGCGGATCGATTCACGGAACGAGCACTGGCTGTCCTTCGCCAAAATCGATGCGCCATTTGGACGACGTCTTGTCCCACGCAAACCCGACGACATCCCCTTTGCCAATGGCCATCCCGATTTCCTTCATTCCTCGAGGGGCAGCGACGATTTCGTAAACGCGACCGGAAGGATCGACATATCCATGTGTGGCAAAATCTTTTCGCGCAAATTGACCTCCTGCCGACACTTTCGTGTCGAGCAATGGTTCGGGCGCTCCACCCACGGGCAGATACGCCAATTGCAACTTGCCTCCGCGCGAGACGACAATGGCTCGCAAACCCGAGGCGAATGACAAGATGGTTTGCAAATTGGCCGCAGGTAATTCGCCAGCAATGGCCGTTTCGATATCGGCAACAGGCTTGGGACCATGCTCGACGCGGTGCACGACGCAGCCATCCGCTTCGCATTGAACGTAAATCGTATCGGCATCGACGACGTTCGTCATAGGCAGCGAAGAAACGTAATCGTTGGATTGGAGGACATTGCCGGTTCGCGGCTCCCAACGAAATAACGTGGACATCGGAATGACGAGGACATCGCCCGAGGGCAAAAGCGAAATACGAATGGGCCGCGAAATGACGCTATCAGCCAAAGGACCAAATGTCGGACCCAGTCTTCCATCCAGGCCAATGGCTCGGACTTGGGCATTGTCGACAGCCACGAATGCAGCCCGATCCGCAACGGTTCGTCCCGCGCAACATGCAATATCTACGACATTTCCGCCGAGTTCAATCGGATCCTCTACTTTGGGCGACGTGCGCAAATGCGAGAATCGCCAAAACAGGTTATCGTCGCCGCCGCCGAGGAGCGTGCCCGTCAGCGAATCGAAGGCCACGGTGAGCTGATCCCGCATGACATGGAGGTTTTTCTTGCTGTTTCGCCAGGACAATACCAATTGTTCCGAGGCAAACACGCGATTGCTGGCGCTCATGTCCACGACGACCACTTCGTCGTCATCAGAAGCATAAGCAACCTCGTTGGGTTTGTCTGGCATGGGATACACATCATTGACGTCTTCGTCGGTATCGAGCACTTTCGGAATGGCACTCGGGGTGACCTCGACGAGCGTGACGGTATCGGATTCGGATCCCAAGGCCAAACGCCGCCCATCGCTCGAGAATCGCATACGCACGGGCACGTCGACATTGACGCTCAATACCGAAGCCAATTGCGGATACGCGACGATTCGCAATCGACCGTCCGAGAATGCGTAAGCAATATGCGTCCCGTCGGGCGAAGCGGCGACATCCAGAACGGGCTCGGAGACGAGACGGTTACGTTTGGACAAATCCTGCGTATCGTGGAGCCAAAGGCCGGTGGAAGCGGCCACGACAAACTTCGATCCGTCACCTACGGGCACTGCATTCTTCGCGGCATGGGGAACGAACGTCGTTTTACCTTTGCCCTGAACCATCAAACTGCCCCGAATGGGCGCTCGTTTGTCATGGACCAAATCGTGGGTTTTGGCTTTTCCTCGTTTCGCAGCTGCCGGCGGCAATGCAGGTTCGATTCCAAGCGGCGCGTCGGCTGTCGCTCCGCCAGCACCAGAACCACCCGCGCCACCAGAACCTCCCAATCCAAAAGGCGCGACAGGAGGTGCAACAGGTGGTGAGGAACCACCGGACGACAGAAGCGACGTGCACCAGCCCAAGGGGCAACCGCAACATCCCGATCCCATGGCCAAGGGAAAAAAGATACCGACGAGAATTCGGCCAACGGTGACGAAAACCGGAGAACGCACACGGCGATGTAAGCGAAAAACAGCTCACGAGGGAAGCGAAATGTGTCAAAAATGAAATCGCCCGACAACCTCCATGGTGGATTGCGGATCTTCATGCTGAACTTGTGTTGGTCAGTTTTTTTGATGTTGTTTCGAGACCACCCGCACCTGCAGCGCATTGACGCGCGAAAGCAAGCTCGAGGCAGCTTTATTTGGTCATTCTTCGAATGCACGGACGTCGATTCTTTGGCTGACTGGGCGAAATCGCGATGGGCGACCGTGTCGACGCTTTTCATTTTTCTGTGGTTGAAAAGCATGGAGATGAGGTAAACTGCGCTGCGATGACCTGGAACGGTACACGTTTTGAAATGCTTGGGATCGCGCGAAATTGTCGACAAATCCTGGCCTGCGCGCGCCCGAACGCCACGCACTTTCTGTTGCTCGGGGGCTTGCTGCTCACCATTGGTTGTGAATCAGCGGACGCCAAGGCTTGTCACGAGAGTTACCTCAAGGCGCACGGATTGATTGCTGCGACGGATAACAAGGACGGCGAGAGTTTGCAGGCGGCCCTCGAAGCGGTGGAGAATAGCATTCCGCTCTGCAAGAAGGCAAACTCGTCCAAAGAATTGACGGAACTCGAAAAGGCGCAGCAAACGTTGCAATCGAACGCGAATCTCTTGCGTAACCAGGTGTCCCGCAAGGAATTGACGCCCGAAGAATTGGAAAAATTGGTCAAAGAGGGCGATCCGAATTGCCCCAAGGGACAATCGTACAATTATCGGAAAACCGGCAAGCAAATCAAATGCACTGGGCCGCAAGTCATTGGATTTTCTCGGGCGCAAGCCGAGGAACACTTCAAAAACCGGGGGTTCAGGGTCAAGGTCGAAGGTTCGCACCTGGACGCCGAGTTTGGCCCGGAATCATATCATTTCGACTTTTCGGGTTCGGACGGCAATGCCAAGACGCAATGTTTGAAGGTGTTTGCAATGCCCGGCATGACGTGGGAGGAGTCCGTTTCGCGCGTGACGGGCGCGCACCCGATGCATTTGAAAAAGGGCACTCCCGTGCGCGCGGAAGACGGTTCGAAGTGGCCATTGACGAATATCGACAATGAAAAACAGCCCGTGTACACGCTCGGAAAATGTGGGGCGTGATTTCGCCAAGCGCCGAGACTTGATGATGGCCCCATTGAGCGCGCTCGGTCCCTCTGGACGCTTCGACATTACAACGTAGCCGTCAACATCTCGAATGCCAACGCATCGATGGCCGGCCTGTCTACATCCGCCGGAAGCGAGGTTGCCGTTGCAGCTTCATCCATTTTGATCCGCAAACTTTCCGTCTGTTCGAGCAATGCGTCGAACGTCCACGCCCCGTCACGAATTGCATTCAATTCTTGCGCATCGGGGCGACGCACCAATAACTCGCCCCGTTCGAGAATTTCGACACCCATTCTCATGAGCCGCACAAGGTGCATGGCGTGTTTCGTGTCATATCCATGTTTTGCCTCGAGATCAGCCCGGGCCCGATTACGTTCCGACTTCCACGTATGGTACGAATCCCAATGCCTCATTGCGGCGCGATACCGTTTTTCTGCATTGAGCGTGACGACGACATCCGGGGGCAAATGCAAAGCGAGCGTCGCGACGGCCCGCATTCGTTCTTCGACGTCGGCTTCCGACGCCGCCAATGCGTCCCGGTAAAACGCGTCCATTCGTTCTTCGACCGCAATTCGCGTCGCTTTCGGCATATCGATGTTGTCGATGCCATAACTGCGAATCGTTTCGGCAATACTCTGCTCGATTCGATTTTGGTCATCTTTGCTCGACGTGCTATTCGCCACTGGAAGCCCAAACTCTTCCCGCGTTGGCTTACTCTTGGGCGGCTCGAGCAACCACGAACGATGCGTTTTGATTTTCTTGAGTTGCGCCATCGCATACCCATGAAATGTTTGCTGCACCTTCTTCGTCAAGAATCGGTGCCGCTCCGTATGGAGTTTTCGCCACAGCGGCGTTTCGAGCGCCCAATCACGTTCGTCCGCGAAAAGAATTTCGAGCGCATTTGGATTTGCCAATGCACACAACCCGACGAATTTCGCCAGATCAAAAATGACCGATTCCATTTTGACGTCGAGACCCCGCGACGCCGTCGGATGCGATTTTAATCGCGGAATCACGATTGCGAGCAGATCATCATCGAGCCAACCCTCGTGTTGCTCGAAAGCCCGAAATAGCGACAAACGAATCGACGGAGGAGCAATACAAACCCCTCGCAAATCGACGTCAGAACCTTCGCGCGCCGTCCCATGCGCCTGACTTCCCGCGAGCGTCACGAAAATAGTCCGTCCCAATAGCGGAAACATCGGCGGTTTGTCTCGAGTATTCACTTACTTACCCCCGTGAAATGCTTTGACATCAAATCTCTTCCGAACGTCGGGCGTTGGTTCATAAACCACCCCCTTTTTCGCGAGAAGCAGCCACAATGGACCCCGTCAATGAATCCGCGTCCCGCATGGCCATCGAACGCGTCCAATAACGAGTTTCGTCAGGTTTGACGATCGTGACATTCATCGTGCGCCGACCTGATTCATGGCCCGGCTGCAAAAAATACGCGACCCGCTGAAATCCCAGGCCTCGCCGCAGAACTGCTCGACGCCCCGCACGCAAGGTGCCCGCATGCAATTCCGCCAAAGCATCGAGCAAACCATCGGCCGTCATGGACTTGGTCGAAATGGGTTCGTCCCGCAATGCTCCGAGATGGAACATCAACATGCGCACGGGCAAACGGCGATTTTCGGGATCGACATAAATTGTGGCGGAGACGGGCTTTTGTTTGCCAAATGTTCCTTGCAAAACCCGAAAAAAAGTTTCGACATACGGCCAAAGTTCCGGCTCGATGCGTGAAGAGTCCGCACTACGCCGAGTCGGCTGCCGACCAGGTCCGGGGGTTTTTCGCAGAACATCAGGGAGCGTGAACATGAGAAAATCCTCGATGAGGGACCAATCGGCCGCGGTCAATGAAAAAAGCGACCGAATGACTTCGTCGATCGCCAATGGTGTATCCGTGACGAACTCGCCCGGAACCGCGAACGATTCGGGCAAGGGTACGGTCACGAGCTCGCGCGACAAAACTTCTGTATTGAAAGCCATACGTGGACTCGTGAGTCCCAAAAAATATGCCGCCAGTTGGCTATTGTAGACGAGACATGCCGCCCGCAGACGCGCTTCGTTATTTTCCAGGTCGCGCACACTGAGGTATGCTTTCGTGCTGATCACGCCCCATTCGCGATGCTTGGTCTTGACGATCGCCGCGCGAAATCGATGATCCTGCGTCGAAAACGATTGCTTGACGAGCATCTGCGGCAATTTGAATGCTTCGAAATTCGTCGAATCGGAATCCGCAACCCGGGGTTCGTCCCAAGTGGGCAACCGATCCGCATCGAGCCATAGGTGCGTGTTTTCAGGAAATTTGGCCGCCGCCAAAAATCGCCGCTTTTTGTGCTCGCGGAATTCTTGTTGCTTGTTGCCTGGAATGACGCCCAATCGCGTCACGACGCGCCCTTCGTTTTCCAATTGCGCCAGATTCGGCAATTGCATCAAGCGCTGCACGAGCTTCAAATCCCGGCGTGAGCCGAGGGTGAGCAAATGCCAAACGTAATGGTTCGTCGCTGCTTCCTCGTGCGTGAGCGTTCCGACGTCTTGCGGCTCGATGGCAAAGCCCTTGCCCATTGCACTGGCACCTTCGGCATCCCGCCCAAAGCGCGGAGCTTTGGGGGTAAAATAATGCAGCAAGGTATCGGGGCGCGGCTTGCGCGACGAATACACGACGATGCACGACGGGCCGATGGCCTCGAAAAACGTATCCCGACGCAAAAGCGACAGATTGGTGATTTCGTCAAAGGTGAACGAACCAAAGAGTTTTTTGCGTAGCTGAACCCCGGCACCATCTTGCCAATTCAGCATCGATGCCGTTTCGATCATCGCCACGCGCCCGGTTTCTTTCACCAAACGTGCCGCTTTGCCCAGAAAAACCGGCCCAATATCGAAATTCGCCACCGGCCAATCGTTTTGTGGATCCTTGGCCCATACTTGCGCCTTCGAAGGCGATGATTTTGTTCGCTTCTTGTGCTCTTGATTCGTTTCTCCAGCCATTTTCGACGCCAGGATCGAACCGTCGCCCCAAGGCGCATTGCCAATCACCAGGTCGTAACTCGCGTTATCGCCAACGCTGGAAATTCCTGGCGTTTGTTCGTCAAAAAAATCTCGCGCCAAAAGCCGACTTCCCCGCAATCGTGGAAACACCTTGGCATTTTCGCGCGTGACGTAGTGCTTCGGTTCAATCGCATCGGCCATCGCCAAATACAAACTGAAACAGGCTACCCGCACCGCTTCTTTGTTTTTATCGACGCCCACCAAATTGCTGGCCAAAATGGGGCGCAAATCCGCGACCATCGGTTCTTTGTCCGGATTCGCCAAACGCCATCGATGAATGAGCCGCTGAAAAGCTTTGACCAAAAAAATGCCCGATCCACAACAGGGATCCAAAATGCGCAAATTCCAATCTTGGCCGTTCCACGGAAGCACCGAATCGAGCACGTAATCAACGAGATGCGAAGGCGTGTAATACGCCTTGTCTTCGGCTTTTTCTTCGGCCGTGATGAATTCTTCGTAAATGCTACTGATGAACTCGAGCGGGATCGTGTCGAATGAATAATACGGCCACAGGGTGAATTGTTTGCCCCCAATATCCAAATCGCCACGCACCAGGTCCGACAAAAGCTGCAAATGACGTTCGTCAACGGCATCCCGTTCGGCGGTCCATGCAGCTTCGCGCGTGTCCGGATCATCGTCGTCGTGCCCGGGAAAAAGGTCGCCATTAAAACGGCTGTCCATCCAGCGAAACAGGGCGTACGTGTCGTCTTTGCGCCGGAGAATTTCTGATAAATCCCCGTCGACGTAAAGTTTCGACAAAACGCCATCGTGATGCAACCGTTTCAAGATACGCGCATTAAAAAAGGCATTGCCGTCGCGATCTTTACGATGAAATAAAAATTGCGTAAAAATCACCCGCGCCAGCAAATCATGGCAAAAATCCAGGTGTAAACCCATGTTGCGCAATTCGGCGCGCACCAGGCGCAAATTCTGCAACAAAAGCGCATCGGCCCGACCGTCGGCGGGGAATTTTTCCGGCAATTGGTGCTGCGCTTTGCTCGTCACCAAATTCACCCAATGCAGCAGATCCCGAACTTGCCCCTCCTCGATGGTTCCCGTTGGACCAACCCCGGGCAAAGCATTTAATGCACATACGCGACGCTCGGCGTCCGAACGCGCCGGATGCTGATGACAACTCCACGCAATCAATCGTTGTGGTTCGAGCGTGACCAGCAACGCCGTGCGCGAGAAATTCCACGCGAGACGATGCGCCAAATCGAGTTCCGCATCGCGGGCGGGACGAGCGAATTGACAAACCACCGCCAATGGATTTTCCGTGCGATCCGAATAGGGATCGGCAACGATGACCCCCACTTCGACGGAAATACCTGGAAACGCCTGCTCTAGAGCCCCGCCGATCTTTTTCCGGGCCATCTCCGCATACGCGTGCGCCCCCGCGCCCACAGGATCAAACGTGTGGCGAGCTTCGGGCCAACCCAGCCAACTGGAGACATCATCGTAACGCATGCACGCAGCAGCGCGCGAACCTAGGCGCAAAGAGGTCGCGATGCAAGTCGAAATTGGGGGTTGCAGCCCACGTGCCGCGGTTGGTCGAAATGTACCGCGTCGACCAACTGCGCGTTCGCGCAAGTTTCACTCGGCCAAACGATTTCAAATCGCGACGTCTTTGCGCAATTCCCACGCCTCATAAGCCGGAACGCCCAATTCGGCGAGCGACGGAAGGATGATGTTCTCAATTCGCGCTTGAAATGCCGTGTGCCGCGCTTTTGCCGGAGCCAAGCCGAGCGTGAATGGTTCGTTCGTTTCATCGCGCTTCGAGCTGCCCCCATGCATGCGATCGTAATGGGCAAACGCAAACGCCAAATCGGCCGCAAGCCATTCTTGTTCGTCACTCGTGAGCCGTGGGAGGACCAAACGAGCCAACGCCCAGCCAAAACGATCGTGCAAGATTTCATCTCGCAAGAGAATGCGCAAAACACCTTCGACACAGGGGTTTGTCGTATGCGCCAAAAGCGTTTGCAAGATGCCGACCGACGCTGATTCGCCAATGCAAAACATCGACGTCGTCCAGCGAGCGACGAATAAATGCGCCGGCAAATCGCGCCGTTCGAGCTTTACGTCACCCGGTGCCAATTCGGCTCCCTGCTGGCCGCCGAGTGCATCCGCCAACCGGGCACAAAGTTCCGTATGTCGAGCTTCGTCGGTCAAAAGACGCGAAGCGGCCGAGGTAACTTCGAGCGGCAGGTTCATTTCGCCAAACCGAGCGATCAATTCGCCAAAAACGATGAGCGAACGATACTCGGACGTCGCGCGCGAAGCCCACGCATATCGAGCGGATTCGATTTGTTCGGGGGTGAAATCATCGGGACGAAGTTTGTCCCAGGGCGGATCCTGATACCCACGCTCCATGAACTTTCGATGCAGCGTGCCAAAAAGCCGTTCGGTCGTGCCCAGGGGAACTTTCATGAATGGTATGACGAGCAGGGATGGGGGTCGATCAGCGCGATGAGTCTAGACGGCAATCGTCTATTTCTTCGTGGCCGGCGGCGGCTCTTGCGTGCGAATGTTGATATGCTGCGGCGGTTCGTCGTCACGCGAGGCCACGTTGATGGTTTGTCCTGTCGGTGGCATTTCGGCGAGCGTGGGTGCTTTCTTCGGCAGCGCATCCGGATTCGGCCGATTGACGTGCACATCATCAGCCTTGAGATCCACAGCCGATTGCGGTGCCGGCGTATTGATGTGTTTCGGCTCGGGAGGAGCCGTCGTCGGCTGATCAAGGTGGCGATCGTTGGTCGGGGTAGGTTCTTTGTCCGGCGCAGCCTGATTGACGTGCGGCGGCTCAGGGTTGCGCTCATTGACATGCTGTTGCGAACTACCACAAGCCGGAACGGCAACGATGGCGGCAGCAGCGAGAACGCGGAGGCGGATTCGAGCGAGGCGGGCGGCATCGATAGACATGATGTTTCATCCTACCCGAGAATCAGACCGAACGGAACAAAAAAAGATCTCGGTGAGGGACGAATCCGTGCGCGGCGAGGCGGGCAAAATGACGCAAAGGGATATAATTCGACGAACATCAAATTTGCTCGGTCATCTGGGCGTTGTTCTTCATTTGCACGCCATTGCAAATCGTCGTTCACACCCGATCCAGCGCGACGTCTATCCATCGGACCCCTGGCCTGCGCAGGGTAACGACAACTACGAACGCCCCGCATTGCTGGGACGAACACGGAAAAAGAGTTGCGCCTCGAAAAAACGTGCACGTTCTTCGCAAATAGGACATTGTCGGGGCGACCCTGCATGGAGGAACTCGAACATGGCTCATGATGTTTGCTTGAACCGACGACGATTTATGGAAATGGGGGCGGCGACCGTCGCACTTGCATCAACGAGCGGCTTTCTCGAGGGTTGTACCGGACAAGCTCTGGAAAAACCCACCACCGTTGCTGGGGCAAACCCCTCCAAAATCTCGTATTTTCAAAAATTCGGCGTATCGGAAGAAATGTTGCGCGAAGGCATTTCCGAAGCGCTTGCGCACGGCGGCGATCGTGCGGACCTGTTTTTCCAGCATCGAGTCATGAACATGCTGCAGCTCGAAGACGGAGAAGTCAATCGGGCATACACGCGGGTGGAGCTCGGTGTGGGCGTGCGGGTGGTGCGTGGAGATCAAACGGGATATGCGTATACAGAGGATTTGACGCGTGAAGCGATCAAACGTGCGGCGCGAACGGCGTCGGTCGTCGCGGATGGTCCGTCCCGTCCGGGGCCCCAGGAATTTTCAATCAATGGTGGTGGGCCCAAGAGGTATGTGGTCGAAGTGGCGTGGAATGACGTCAAACCCGGCCAAAAGATGCCGATTCTCGAAGGCATCAATACGGCAATGTTGAAGTCGGACGCGCGCGTCAAAAAGGTCAATGTCGCGTTCATGGATGAAGCTGGCGCGATTCTCATCGTGGACAGTGATGGTCGAATCGTCGAAGACATTCAACCCATGACGAGTTTGTACGTGTCGTGTGTTGCCGAGCAAAATGGGCGGCGGGAATCGAATGGCTTCAACGTGGCGGGCCGCCGAGGACTCGATTTTTATTCGTCTGACCGGGTGGCTCGGGTGATCAAGGAAGCAGTCGCGCGAACGACGGTGCTCTTCGACGCGGTGCCCGCACCAACGGGCGAAATGCAGGTGGTTTTGGGAGCAGGTTCGTCTGGGATACTCTTGCACGAAGCCATCGGACACGGAATGGAAGCTGATTTCAATCGCAAAGGCACGTCGATTTATTCTGATAAAATCGGCAAGGCCGTGGCCAAACCTTTCGTGACGGTGGTGGACGATGCAACGCCCGAATATGCCCGTGGGGCCATCAATGTGGACGACGAAGGAAATGCGGCCGGAGTCACGACGTTGGTGGACAAAGGCATTTTGACGACGTACTTGCACGATTCGATTTCGGCGAAACATTATGGCCTGAAGCCCACGGGCAATGGTCGCCGCGAGAGTTATCAATTCGCGCCCATGCCCCGCATGCGCGCGACGTACATGCTCCCGGGCCCGCATGATCCGCAGGAGATTATTGCCTCGGTAAAACAAGGCATTTATTGCCAAGGTTTTTCCAACGGCCAGGTGAACATCGGCGCGGGCGATTTCACGTTTTACGTCAAAAACGGTTTCCTCATCGAAAACGGCAAACTGACGCAACCGATCAAAGACGTAAACATCATTGGTAATGGGCCCAAAGTGCTCGAACAGGTCGATATGGTCGGCAAAGACCTCGTCATTGACGAAGGTGGCTGGACGTGTGGAAAAGATGGGCAATCGGTGCCTGTTTCGCAGGGCATTCCCACGGTCCGCGTCGCGTCGATCACCGTCGGCGGACAAGGCAAGAAGCAAGGTTGAAAGGAGGCCCGACATGGCAAACGAATCAATGCTCGAACTTGCAAAAAGCGCCGTGACGCTGGCCAAACAAAAAGGCGCCAGCGACATTGCGGCGGTCGCCAATGAAAGTCGCGACGTGGACTTGACCTGGCGCGATGGCAAATTGGAGAAAATCTCCGAAGCCACCAGCCGCTCGTTGGAAGCACGCCTTTACGTGGACGGCCGATATTCGGCTTGTTCCACGAGCGATCTACGTCCCGACGCGCTCGCAACCTTTCTCGACAATGCCATTGCGCTGACGCGGACATTGGCAAAAGATCCGCATCGTAGTTTGCCGGATCCGGCGCTTTACGGCAAAGTCGTGGCGAGTGAATTGGAATTGAACGATGCGAAAATGGGCGACATTGCGGCCATGGAGATGCGCACGAACGCGCAGAAAATGGAAGAAGCCGCGCGGAGCGTGCCCGGAAGCAAGGACTTTCTGAGCGTCACGGCCGGCGTGAGTCTCTCGTCGCGCACGACGACGCGGGTGCATTCGAATGGCTTCGAGGGATCCTTTCCAAGCTCGAATTGTTCGATTTGGACCGACGTCAGCATTCGCGACGCGGATGGCCGAAGACCTGAAGAAGGCGATTATGCCAATATGCGTTTCGTCAGCGATTTGCCGGACGTCGCGGCCTTGGGTCGCGCTGCGGCCGAGCGCGCAATTGGGCGGCGCGGAGCCAAGAAAATCGCTTCGGGCGTAATGCCCGTCGTGATGGATAATCGCACCGCGGGGGGATTCCTGCGTTACCTTCTCGGACCGCTTTCGGGTGGTTCATTGCAACAGAAACGTTCGTTTTTCGAGGGGCTCATCGGCAAACCATTTGGAAGCGACAAACTGGACATCGCCGATGATCCTCTGATTCGACGTTCGCTTGGTTCCCGGCCCTTCGACGGCGAAGGTATTGGCGCAAAACGAATGCCGCTGTTCGAGCAAGGCGTGCTAAAAAACTACTACATCGATGTGTATTACGGCAAAAAGCTCGGCCTGGCGCCGACCACCGGGGGCATGTCGAATTTGGCCTGGAAACTCGGGACGAAAGACAAGATTGCGCTTGTCGCCGACGTCAAGGAAGGCGTGTTCATCACCTCGTTCCTTGGTGGTAACTCCAATGGCACGACGGGTGATTATTCCATGGGTTTCCAAGGGTTTGCGATTCGCGGCGGAAAGCTGGCCGAACCGATTTCGGAAATGAATCTATCGGGCAAGCACGTCGAGACCTGGAAGCGGCTGGTAGCGGTTGGAAATGATCCGTTCCTGAATTCGGCGTCGCGTACGCCGACGTTGGTCTTCGATGGACTCCAGGTTGCTGGGACGTAAATCGAATTGCCTGCCGTTCCGTAATGCGCGTTTAGTCATGAAAAACCCGTTGTTTTCCTGCTGAACGATACGTTACTCTTTCCCGGGTTCCCCGCCCCGAAATCCTCGCCCGATTCTGCGCATCACTCCCGTTGCCATCGTCCTTCCCTCAACGCTCGAACGCGTGTATACTGGGCGTGTGCTGTTCCATTTTCGGACGGCGATCGACATTGTCTTGGAGGCTTCATGAAATTTCGAACGTTTGCGCTCACGATGGTCGCAGCTTGTTCCCTTTTTGCGTGCGACCAGATCTCGGACGCTCTGCCCGAATTGACCCTGGGTGGCGAGGATGGGATCCCGAAGGTCTCCGGTTCGACGAGCTTCTCGTTGCCGGCAGGTTTCATGTGTGGGGACAGCATTCCCGATCCGCAAATGAAATACGAGATCACGACTTCAGGTACGGATCTAGAATGCACGTTCATTTTCGATCAAAAGGTGCCAGTCTTGAAAGCCGAGGAATACAGCAAGCATCCGGAGCTCGAGGGGGCGCAGCTCGTCAAGCGCGTCGATATGGATGTGAAGGCTTTGGCGGTCAAGGACGAGACGGGGGCTGAAATTGTGCCCAAGGATTTGAAGGGCACGGCGTTTGGCGCGACAATCTTGACGATGGCCGACTTGGACAAGGCGCCGCCATTTACGAAGAGCATCGAAGGCAAGCCTATCGACAGCTTGAAGGCGGCGGTGCAAAACAAGCAAGATATCGTGATTCCAGTTCACGTCGAAATTCTGGTGAACATGGCGCCGACGCCGCCAGGCAAGGTCGTTCTCGATTATGAATCCCAGCCGAATCTGGTGTTCGGGTTCTGATCCCTCGCAGATCGTCGAATTATCATCGCCATACGGTCAGAGCCTGCATCCACGCCAAGCCGAATCCGTCGAGAACCATCGGGCTTCTCCCAAAGTCTACCAGTAGAATCCCTCCAATTTGTCACGGGTTTGTCCTCACAACCGGCACCTGTGCCTGCTATTGGTCTTAACGTCGTCAATAGCTGTCAGACAAACCCATCCTTAGATCAACGCCAAAATTTTCTCAATAACGCTTGACAGTGCGCTTTTCGGCCGCTATCATACGGACATGTTTGTCCCGCGCTGACTTCAAACGTCGGCGCGCATGTCCGTCCCGGGGAGCCTAACGGCTCCCCGCATTTTTTGGGGATATCTGATGCGAGTTCGGCTTTTCATCGATTATTGGAATTTTCAACTTACTTGGAATGAGCGGGCGAGCAACAACGACCGTTGCGATTGGCGGCGTCTGCCGCCGACATTCTGCCAAGAGGCCTCACGCGTCATTGCCAATGCGGGGCTGGGCGCACTTGCCCTCGAGGAAACGCGAGTTTACGCAGGATATGAGGCTGGCCGTGAGCCCAAACTTAAAAATTGGCTTCACAACACCTTGGATCGTCAGGCTGGCGTTCGCGTTTTTACTTCTGAACGTCATTGGCGCAAGCACCCCGTTCATTGCCGCGCGTGCAACCAAAATCATGAAATTTGCCCTAGCTGCGGCGCCCCATTCGGTCGCGCAGCCGAGAAGACGATAGATGCGCGAATCGTGACCGATCTCGTTGGTCTCGCTTGGGAGGGGGCATATGAAGTTGCCATCTTGGTATCGAGCGATAAAGACTTCATTCCAGCCGTAGAACACATTCAAGCCAAGAACTTCAAAGTCGTTAATGCTACCTGGAAAAACCGTGGTAATGAACTAGCTAAGGTTTGCTGGGCCTCATTCGAAATTGATGGGCTTCTTAATTCATTGATTCGAGCGTGAATGCCGAAGCAACGATGTTTCCGTCCGAATGACACGATACCTTGCTAGCCTCTTCGGGTTAGATGCATTGCGGATCCCCAGCGCTCAAAAAGATCGAAAGAATTCCATCGTCACCTGCGCATAATAATCGTCTGGGACTTGATGCCCAAACGACGCATCATACGCGCAATAACGCACGACTTCACTACATCCCGAATACTCCACGCAGTCCTCGTGCGTACCGGTTAGCAGCATAATGCCCAAATCCGTAGTCATCGTTCCGCACGCGTTCTTTTTCACCCAATAATCACGCACTTCTTCACCAAGGGTAATGTCGAAATACGGATCGCCTTTGCCATGCATTTCCCATACAGCGGCGGCCCCTTGGCAAGCAACCACCGGGCTTTCGAGGTAATAAATGCCATTAGCCGCCACGGGCACCGACGCTCGAAAAACATCACCGCGTAAACAGGCCAGCGCGCTCGAAAAATCTCCACCCCAGCTTTGCCCAGTAACGAAAACGCGTTCGTTATCGATACAATAATGGTCCTTCATGTACGCAATCATCGCGTCGATGAACGCAACGTCTTCGTCACCCTGGGCGTTCGTATCGGCTGCTCCGGGACCGAGTTGCCAACCAATGGAGCTTCCCCAGCTCCCAAAATCGCGCAATAGTGCGTCAGGATAAACGAATATTTCGTCGCTGCGCGCCTCGACCGGCGCTTTCTCGAGCGCCAGGTAGTCTTTCATTTTGTCGCCGCTGTAATCGCGACCATGCAATCCGACGATGAGCCGATTGCCGACATTGGTATCGTATGCAGCTGGCAAAGAAATATAAAATTGGCGCGTCGTGGTTGAACCATTCGACGTCACCTGAATCTCGACGTACGTTTCGTCGGCATCTTGGGGCGACATTCCACAACCTTTGGATGGAACGCTCGAACCGCCACCTTGGCCCGAACCGCCCGTACCCATTCCCCCAGATCCACCGGTCGTCGAAGACTCGCTACCTCCCGTCCCTCCGGTATTTTCATTGTCGTCCGGCGTCGAACTGCACGCCATGACGCATGAGAGCGAGACCGACAAAGCCAAAAGAAAGAAAGAACGAGGGCAACTCATTTTTTTGACTCGGGATATTGTTGTAAACGGCCAATCGCGAGCGCTTTGAGCGCCGCGGGATGTGTTTCGTATTGGTCTTCCTGAAAATACAATTCGACAATCACCCGCGCCCGGAACCGCTGATACAATGGAAGCTTTTTCGCAATGTCTTCCGGAATGTAGACCGGGGCCGGTTTGACGTTGCTCTGTCCCGTCGTCGTGTGAATCAACGCGCGAATCGCATTCATGCCCAACACCTGACGCTTTTGATAATGCCGCCCTTCGAGAAGAACGCGTTCGATTTGCAAATCGAGTGTGTCCGCAGGAACGGTGCGCCGACTGCGTTGAAATGTTTCGCGAATGCGTAACGTGTGTCCCTCGGCCAATGCCGCCGGGCAAAGCTGGTCCGCCGCACTCGTCAAGAATTCCTTGGCCTCTTTTACCGCGCTCTTGAAGGCTTCATCCGTCGTCGCCAAAGGCGTCGCAATCGCCACCGCCGCTTTCAATGTTTCTCGTTCGTCGAAAGGAAACGATAATTCACCCGCCAAGAGCAACAACGGCGGAACGAATTTGTTGCCCGGACGAACTGCGGATATGAGTTCGTCCTGGACTTCGACGACGTCCTCCGATGCCGCTTTGGCCAAAATCTCGAAGATATCACGCATATCCTCGATTTCGATTGGATCACGATTGGGCGCCGGATCGTCGAGGTCGTCATCTGGAGCCTCGTCTTCCATTTCCTGCAAAATGGCCCGCCATACCGGCACTTTGCAAATACGCGCCACGCTATCGGCGTGATACCAAACCAAATGCAAAATGTCGCGAGGATCTAGACGAGATGCAGCGCGCACGCCGCTATTCGCCACAGACAAACCCGCCGACGGACGTGATTCGTCACGTTTGCCCGCATAAGATGGACTCGGACCCGCCGCTGCATTGGATGCACCAAGAACACCCGCACTCGCATCTTGCGGAGTCACCTGCGCCGCCGCCGCCGCAACCACCACTTGCCCAATCGATTGCGCCGCAGGCCCCTCATTACGACTCAAACCAGAACCCCACACACTATCATCAGGTCGTCCGGACGAACCTGGTTGAGAGGCTCGCGGCACGGGCGGAGGAGGCACGACGGCGGGAACTGGCGGGGCTGCAGCAGGCGCTGGCACTGGTGGCCCAACCACGGGCGCAGGAGCAGGAGTTATGGGCGGAGGCGCGACCACGGGCGGAGGCTGGGGAGCGAGGGGTGGAACGACAACGCCAGGAAGTGGTGGCGGAGGAGCTCCAGCGGCCCCAACGGGCCATCCTGGGGGCGACGGACGAACAGGTGGAGGAGGCGGGGGCGTGGGAATGGCGGCAGGTCGCGGCGTGGTTGGCTGGACAAACGGGAGTCCACCCGCGGAAGTTCGTTCATCTTGAATGGGATGGCTCGCGGCAGGTTTGGCACTACCAAACGGCAATCCCATTGCTGCTGCGCCTCGTTCGTCCCTCGTCGGCGTCACGGTGGCCGTGGGCAAAAAGGGGAGCGCTCCACTTTGCCTCAATCCCTCGGTGATTTGCTGATGCTCGGGACTGTTTGGCACCAATGTCGTGACTTTGCCTTTCTTTTTCGGCGGCGCTTCGACGACGTTCGGAGCAGTCGCGGGGGCCAAGGGCACGACGGATGAAACCATTGCTTCTTCGAGCGAAATGAGAATACGCCCAGGTTCGTCGAATCGTTCGAGCGCCCGGTGACTTCGAAATGTCAAACACGCAATGGCCCGATCGGAATCGATCCACAAGGTATCCGCTCGCATCTTGAGTGGATGATGTCCTCCGCGACCTTCGAGCACCGCGCGCGGGCGCAAGCCAGGAAGGTTCGTCACGAGCCGCGGCCATTCTGGATGCAAATTCTCCATGACGATCCGCGCATCTTCGGCAATTTCATTCAATTGCTGATCGGGTGGCGCGGCATTGAAAAAACCACGATCGAGGTCATCGGGAATGGACGTGCCCGCCAAAGAAAGCGACGACCACGTCGACGCATGACGGCCAAGTCGCCCCATACGTACGGGCCAATTTTCAGCCAGCGGACCAAAACCAACCGGAAGTATGGCCACCCCTGGAGCTTGAATCGTGAGCCCCGGAGGTTGCAAATTTGGCAGCTTGAGGCGACCCAAACCATCTCGTGCGTCAGGACGAACGCCAATCGGGTTTGTCGTGTCCGGCCCCCCTGCCGCGCGTTCGTACGCGAGCGACATGCGGGTAAAGCGCGAGCCTTCGATGAGGGATCCGTCGGGTACGAACATGCGGTCGACGACCACTTCGATCGATTTGTCGAGTTCGCCCACGACGAGACGGGCAAACATGGACCGCACGGCTTGACCTTTGGGTGCGTATGCGGAACCGACGAGCAACACGTCGGCGCGATTTTTCAGCGGTGCAAGGTCGTTTGGGGCATAAACGCTGCGCGCGGGGTCATCGTCCCAATGGCAATCTTGGACGTGAATGGGCTCTTGACTGGCGGCCAGCTGCGCTTTTCCGGGCTGGAGATCGAACGTCGCTTTCGCCACGAACGTGACGACCCAAGAGCCCGGACGAGACTGCCAAAGCTGGGACGCCACGGGCAGCGGCGAATGGGAAACGACCTCCATCCATGCGAGACTAGACTACACGTGACGAAGTAGGAAATTTTTCTTTGGGGCTCGGCCGTATCTTCGGCCCGGATACCGAGTGTTGCAGAATGCGTGGCGGACCTGGGGCCGGGACGTAGGGCGCTGAAGGCAACTCGATGCCCCAAAT
>DAOMZH010000034.1:0-28130 GCA_035437985.1 Polyangium sp. (in: bacteria)
CGAAACCGTGTATTTCGAGTTGTCGCGGTTTGAGGGAGGCAATGACCCGGGAACGGAACGGATTTCGTTGGGGCTGCAGGGCGCCCACCGGAATGATTTGTTGAGTCATGAGTACACGGACGAGGGCGTGGCCGACGTTTGGTGGTAGTTCGTCGATGTTGCCAAGAAAAACTATGCCTCCACTGGCCTTTTCAAGCATACCTGAGCGTCGTCCGCCATCGACGGTGCCAAATAACATTTCGGCTTCTTTACCACGTGGAAGCTTTTGGCAATCGATGGCCACGAACTTGGGGCGATTCGGAATTTTCTTGGAGATGGCGTGAGCAATCAGAGTTCGTCCCGTCCCAGCTTCCCCCGCGAGAACGATCGGGCGCGTGTCGAGACAAACCCGTTCGAGCTGGACAAACAGCGTACGCATCAGCAGACTGTGCCCGTGAACGAGGGTCTCGTCTGCACCAAATGAATCGTTTGCCGACCACGGGACTTCTCTGGGGCCTCGGTAGCGAATGGTGAGTTTCGTATTTCCGATACGCACTGAAGCATTCGCAAAAAGAGTACATTCGGCGATTTGCAGATTGCCAAAGTAAGAGCCATTTTTGCTTCTTTTGTCTCGAAAAACCACGCCCGACTGAGTAAGGTGTACCTCGCAATGTTCGCTCGAGACGTGCGGATCGCGCACGACGATATCGCAAGTCGGATGTGTGCCTATGATGCTTGGTAGTAAACCGAGGTCGAATGTCGCGACCTGTTCACTCGTCCCAGAAACTACTTCGATTTGAACCGCCGGAACTTGCAATGTGCCGCGAACGGTCTGCGTGATGGTGAGATCGAGGCCGCGTGTGCCTCTCGACTCCGTGTTCACGCTCGGATCGATATTCATGTTGCCTCGCCACGTAGTTCATTTGAGCGCTATCGTTTGTTTGTCGGAGCGACGTTTGTCGTCATTGCTGACGCTATCGCTCCCGTTCGTCCGCGTCAAGCGCTCTGACTACGCAGCTTTACGTAGGGTTTGCCCGTGAAAGTGCGGCAAGAGGAACCAATCGTGGACAGCACCAGTTCGGGTCATCAGCACGTTACATATTCCGCACGCCCTTCGATTCCTCGCTCCCGGAAAAACCTTTGCGCTGCTTTGACGTGCAACGAAAAAGCAAAAAGTTCCTCCAGGCCATCAGGGCCAAATACGAGGCCTCGTTCAAGGACTTCGTGATTGGCCTTGAAAGGGTCGAGCGATTCGGCGTTTATGGGTTTGGCCACGGAAAACAACAAAACGCGGTTGGGGCGCGGTTCGGTGGACGTATACCAATACGGTTCGAGGGTCGAAGCGTCGACGACGACGCCCGTTTCTTCTTGAATCTCGCGCGTCCCGCCGACTTGCCAGGTCTCGTGGTCTTCGAGAAACCCGCCGGCGAAAGCGAGTCGACCGCGACCGGGTTCGATACCGCGGCGCACGACGAGCAATCCCGTTTTGCCCTCACGCACGATAGGCACGAGCACCACGGAAACGGGGATGGGATTGGCCCAGACTTGCAAACCACAAGACTTGCAATGGCGGGGATAGGTTTGGGTATCGGCGAATGCCGTACCGCAAGAAGAACAAAAGGCATCGCGTCGAAAATTCATGGGTCAACCCGTTCCTTCCAAAGCCCGATAATCCACTTTTCCCGTCACCGTCCGGGGCAGTTCTTCAAGACAGACGATCCGCTCCGGGACCATGTATGCCGGAAGCATTTCCGCCAAGTAAATCCGCAATGACCGTTCGTCCGCATGGGCCAATTGGTCTCCCACCGCGACGAATGCGCGCAGCGTTTTTCCCAGCCGCACATCATCGTGCACCACGACCGCCGCCTGACGCACCCATTCGTGCTTTTCGAGCGCCATTTCCACTTCGCCAGGCTCCACGCGATATCCGCGGACCTTGATCATCCGATCGATTCGCCCGCGAAAATAATAAAACCCATCCGCTTTTCGCTCGACCCGATCCCCCGTCGCATGAGGCCCTCCACCCACCGTCGTCGGCCCCTCGACCACCAATTCCCCAATTCCCACACCTTCAATGACCTGCGCGCGATTGCCCTCTTCGACAAGCCAACATCGGGCGTATGGACATGCCAAACCAATCGGCGTTTCGGCTTCCCCATCGAGTTTGCCTCGGTCGACCTCGTAAAACGTACACACGTTCGTCTCGGTCGGACCGTACAAGTTCCATAACCGACTCTCCGGCACCTTCGAAGCAAATCCCAAAAGCTCTCGCGGCGGAAATACTTCACCCGCGTACAAAATGGCCCGTGGTGCCGGACGTAAATCAGTTTCACCACAAACGGATCCGAGCTTCATGAACATGCTGGGCACGCCGTACACCACCGTTGGTTCGAGCGATTTCATCGCGGTGAGCAGGGCTTTGCCTGTCGCCAAATCGCGCCGGGCCATCGTGCACAACGTCGCTCCTCTGCGCCACGTGGCCACATGATCGAACCATGACAAGTCGAACACGAGCTCGGCAACACGTAGCACCTTGTCGTGCTCGGACAAACCTACGAGGTCGATCATGAAGCGGGTGAAGGCATCGAGTCCGGCCCAGGTGATGGGCACGGGCTTGGGCCCTCCCGTGGTCCCCGACGTGTGAAGGATGCACGCAAGTGCTGGATTCAAAACGAGTTCTTCCCCAGCTTCGGCCCCACGTGCCGTCGCAAGGATCCCACCTGTTCCGTCCAGACAAACTCGTCCCAGGGTTCGTCCCGTATGTACCTCGGCCTGTTCGACGTGGGCGCGAGCGGGTTCGTCATGCACGAACACGCGCACGCCGCGCGCCTTCGCGATCGCGGCCCAACGCGCGGGAGGAGCTGTCGCATCGAAAGGCACGACGACTGCGCCATGCAGCAAGATGCCGACGAGACCGATGGATTCGTCGAACGCACGTCCTGATGACACGAGGCCCACGGGTTCGCCAGGAGATACACCGAGATCGCCAAGCACGTTTGCTACACGCTGCGCGCGGTCGCTCAACTGCGCGTAGGTCAAGGCGTCCGTCTTGCTGCGCAAGGCGAGGCGATCACCAAATGCCGCAAAATGCTGGGCATTCAAGCGAAAGGGTGGACCCGAAGAGATCATCGGTTTGTCTTGGAAATATACCCGTAGAAGAAACGAGCCATCGAGGCGACCGTCGAGATTTCATCGAGCTCCACGACTTCTTCCGGAACGGTCACGCCGAAGTTTTTTTCGATGAAGACCAAAATCCGCGACAGCGAAAGGGAATCGAAGCCGGCTTCAAAGAGATCGACGTCGCGGCCGATCGGCTTGTCGAGCAGCAGAATCTCCTTCATGATGAAGTTGAGAAGTGCGGCTTCGAGCGCTTCGACGCTGACAGTCATGGCTTCCTCAAGCTGCGACGCGTTTGGCCAAGTAGTCGATGAGATCGATCTTGGAAATGATGCCGACGACTTTCGTCCCGTCGGTGACGATCGCGACCCGTGCGTCATTCAAAACCCCTTTCAACAGCTCGACTTTCGTGTCGACCGTGACGGTCGCATATTCGCTTTCGATGAGCCCCTGAATGCTGGATTCGAGGTTGCCTTTGCCTTCCACGAGGTGGCGCAAAAGGTCGACCTCATGAACCAAACCGCAGAGCTCCCCGTCGCCGTCGACGATGGGAATTTGGCTGATGCCGAAGGTCTTGAGCTTGCTGATGAGGGTGCCGACGTTGTCTTTGGGGCTCGCCGAAACGACATCGCCCAGAGTTTTTCCGGACAACAGATCGCGTACGGTGCCGAGGGAATGTTCGTCATCGAGGAATCCGTTGGAGCGCATCCAGTTGTCGTTGAAGATCTTGCCGAGATATTTCGAGGCGGCGTCGGGCAAGAGCACCAAGATGCGTTCTTTGCGTCCGCTGTTGCGTGCGTACTTGATCGCGCCCGCAACGGCGGCGCCACCGGATCCGCCCACGAAGAGTCCTTCCAGACGAACCAGGTCGCGCGTCATCAAGAAGCATTCTTTGTCGTCGACGCGGACGACTTCATCGATGATCTTGAGGTTCATCGTGCTCGGGAAAAAGTCTTCGCCGATGCCTTCGACTTTGTAGCTGAACGGCTTTGTGATCCGTCCAGTTTTTACGAAGTCGTAATAAAGCGAGCCGACAGGATCGATACCGACGAGGCGAATCGAGGGGTTTTTTTCACGCAGGAACTTACCCGTGCCGCTGATCGTTCCGCCCGTGCCCATGCCCGCGACAAACACATCGAGTTCGTCGCCGCATTGCTCCCAGATCTCGGGGCCTGTCGATAAATAGTGCGCACCGGGGTTGGACGGGTTGTGATACTGATTGGCGTAGAACGTGTTGGGTGTTTCTTCGGCGATGCGTTTGGCAACTTGGTAGTAGCTGCGCGGATCGTCAGGTTCGACAGCCGTCGGGCAAACGACGACTTTGGCGCCGAAAGCCCGCAAAGTATCGACCTTTTCTTGCGACATCTTGTCGGGCATGACGAAGACGCATTTGTATCCGCGAATGGCGGCATTCATTGCGAGGGCGGCGCCCGTGTTGCCACTGGTTGCTTCGACGATCGTTCCGCCAGGCCTCAAACCGGCAGCTTCGGCATCGCGCAACATGTTGATGGCCACGCGATCCTTGTGACTACCACCAGGATTCAGGTACTCGCACTTGACGTAGACCTCGCTCTCGAGCCCTTCGGTGACCTTGTTCAACCTGACGATTGGGGTTTGTCCAACTGCTTTCGTGATATCGCTGAGAGCGCCTCGCATCATGGGAGCGGTTGTAGACGCGAAGGGCGATTGGCACAATGGGAAAGGTGCCGACGATTTTGGAAACAGTGCGTCAATGCCGGGGATTTACGCGAGTTCAGCGGCTAATTTTTCGAGGACTTCGCGGCGGGTGATGGCGACGGGCGCCATGGCGCGAGCCAACGCGGCAACCGGCGTACCGGCTTGAGAACTCAGGAATTCACGCGCGTTGACGCGTCCGCGCATCCAGGGACGCGAGGCTTCCATTCGTTCCATCAATACTTTTTCGCCGAAGACTCGATACAAATATGCTGAATAGGGCGAGGCTGGAAGGTCGAACTCGGGTGGTGTTGGACGGCCTTCTTCGAGCAAACGCAAGAGGACCGGATCCATGTCGTCCGAGCTGTTTTCGACTTTGGGCAAGAACAATTCGGCATTGATGGTTCGTTCGGACCGACCTGGGTGGGGAATTGCGCCCAGGAAAAACTCGACCGGGGCATCGCCTCCGGAAACATGGGCGATAGCTTCGACGAGCGTAATGGTATAGAGTTTGGCGCGGAGATACCGGACGGCGAGTTCGATGTTGCGTTTGGCCTGCGTGATGAGCCTCGAGTATTCAGCTGGGGCAGGTTCGCCGCGGAATTGATGAAAAACGCGTTCCGCGTCGAGTTTGGACAGGAAGGCTTCCATTTTTTGAATGGCCATGCGGTATTCGCCGGTGCGATAGACACCTGGCGTGTGCAGCGCTGGGTTTGTCTCGGGCAAAAGTCGCCACGTATTATCGAGGAATCTGGCCGGTTCTTCTTCCCCGAAATTCTCGACGTCCCGATTGCCGAGGCGGGTCGCAATGCGTACGGTATCCTCGCAGGCGGCCAAGTCGAGATCGGGCAAACCCAAATCACGCACCCGTGTCGCCAGGTTCTCGAGCGTTTGATTATCGCGAAATGGAATCGTGGCTTCGATGCACGCTGCGATTTGAGCAATTTGGGTCGTGGTCAAAAATGGGGCCAGAAGTTTGGCCGCGACGAACGCGCTCGCGAGCTCGTTTAATCCTGCAAAGGGCGATAATTCGTCACCTGGGGCGCGATCGAAAATGCGGGCCACCATTGCCGTCAGCGGATCATCCAATACGGCCAAGGATACGCGATACCCGGTTCCATCGATCGGCAGCAGCAAAGGTCGCAACATTTCGCCGACTGCACTCGAAAAACCCCGATCGACTTGCACATAAACCACATCGTGAAAAATGCCCGCCAATGTTTCGATGGCACTGGCACCTTTCGTCATCGTCAAAACGTGCTCGTGGCTATGGAACTCGCGCGATTGCCCAGCCAGAGCTTCATGAACCACGAACACTGGACGTTCCAAATCTCGCGGTTCGGGAGACGCCCCAAGCTCCTTGATGGATTGCGAAAAAAGGACGAGAAATCGCTGAACGGTGGACAGTATCGGGTCGTTTCCGGGAGGCGGCAGCATGACGCATCCTTTCACAAGTCCCAGCGCATGTACATATGCTTCACGCGCGCGGGTGACGATTTCAATCTCGGGCAGTCACGCAGCTCGATCGGGCGTTGTTGCGGAGCATTGCCTTGATTTTGCGGCAAAGGGTGCAGCTACTTTCGTGTGCGCCCACAGGGGAGTCGGCAGAATCCCTCGGGAGAATCCTTTTGCATGAAGCACAGGAACGAAATTCCGAAGGCGCGACGGTCTTCACGGACGAAATTTCCCGCCGGGAAGCGATATTGGTGAATCTGGAAAAACTCTGCCAAGCGATTGAGGCGTTGTTTCCGTGTCCGTGAGGGCCCTTGTTTTGCCAGCGGGTCAGTGACCTTTGGGCTTTTTCATGGCTTCGAGCTCTGCATTGTGCTTTTCACACAATGCTTTCACACTGGGCCTTTCGCATTCTTTTGGCTCGGCTGGAGGATTGGTGGGGCCATTGAATTTTTCCAGGGCTTGCGCCAAGTCACCCGCGCACCACGTGCTCGTGCAATTCGTGCTCAATGCGTGCGACGTCCAATAACGGCCGAGGCGAATGCAGTGGGCGTGATTGTATTCCATACCGGGATTTTTGCAGGCGAATTCGGCATAATATTGCGCCCGGGCCACGTCTTTGGGAGGCATGGCCCCACCTTCGTAGATTTCCGCCAATCGGTCGCAAGCAGCCGGCGAATATTCGCTCGTTTTGGGTTCGTCGGCGTAATCGAGGGGGCGATAGGGCGGACACGCAATTTCGTAGAGTAATCGAGCGGCTTGGTCGTCTTTCGTTATGCCTTGCCCGTCTTCGAGCATTCGTCCCAATTCATAACAACCTTCCGCCTCGCCATTTTCGCAACCAAGCCGCGCCAATTCCAAACGACGCGCATCGTCTGCGGGCACGAAATGCGCGGCATCGCCACACACACACGAACCTTCCAAACACGCATCCACGAGAACTTTTGCCGCGTGTGTTCGTACAGGAGCAACCATTTCGCTCGTGTAACCATTCTTGTCCAGCATGAGAAAAACCGTTCGGGCATCGAGGGTTTTTGTAATGATGGATTCGGCCAATTCACGCGTCGATGTGTCCAATTCCGAGGGCGCTTGCTTCACGTCTCGGCGATAGAATTTGTAATTGTCTTGGGCGCAAGTCCATGACTCGGTCGGGCATATGGCTCGGCGCTTGAGCTGCTCGGCGTGGACTTTCGGAGAAAGCACTTTTTTCCACGCGAAAAGCGCGGAAGATTCAAGTTGGCTCCGCAGCGCCATATCTTCTGCGGGTTTTTCTCGGACCGAGCGAAAATTCAAAAAGAATCCGCGATCGAGTCCGCACGCTTCGGTATTACCTAAATCGCACGTTTTTCCAATCCACGAAGAAAAACCATCCTCGTCGATTTGCCAATCTTCGCTCATTCGTTTGATGCGCACTTTTAACGAAGACCCATTGGCGATCGCCACGGAACGTACATGCCCAGGACGCTCGAGCCCGCAGCCCGCGGGATGACCATATGCGCGATATCGATCGGCCATGGCCCAGCACGCCGCGATATTGCCATTGTTGCAAGCCGCTTCATCGGATTTGCGTTTGTCGGACGGGGTCGTTTTACGTTGGAGTTGCGGACGAACCACAGCAGGTACTGCATCACTGACCACATTCGATGCCGAAGGGGCTCCGGAAACGACGGGATTCGGTGATGTTGGCTCGCCTCCGCACGCTCCGCAACAGAGGAGTGCCCCGAGCATGGGCCCCGGCCGCCCAATCAATCTATTCATCGGAGCACCACCGTGGGATGGGGTTCGTTTTCGAGCCAAGTTTCATCGACGACGACCCAGGGCCACGCCTGGTGTCCAAAACACGACTCGAAGATCATCTGGAAAAACTCGATCACCCGCTGATCTCCTGGCTGCATGCGAAACATCACCTCTCCCCCATTGAGGTAGCCCCAATCCATCTTTTCATTGGGGGCTACCCAGAAAAACACGTCATTGGTATTGCCGCTTTGCTGGGCGACAGCCGCGATGTTCTTGGTGCATTTTATTTTGAGCCATTCGCGAACGAGGTAGGCCTCGCAGCTGCGCGCTTCCGCCGATCGCCGCGTTACACGCACATGTTGGCCGTTTTTCCATTCTTCGAGGGTCGGTCGTGGACTGGGTTCTCGGGGGATGGTTTGGCTCTCGAGCGGCACGGGGGGCGGAGGTCGAGGAGGTTTGGCCGCGGACGCTGATGCTGCAGCTGACGGTGCGGCCGATGTTGTGGTCGATGCTGCGGATACGACTTCGGAAGGCGTTGTGGCCATTGCGGAGAGCCCGGCGAGAATGCATCCGGGGCCAACGATCATTGCCAGGAATCGTGATTTCATAACGTCTCCAGGTAGGCCACGAGCGCCTTTTTCTCATCTGCGGACAAATGGGACGTTTTTCCCATCTTATCGCCGTTTTTCTCAATGACGTCGGCCAGGGTAGCAAAACGCCCATCGTGGAAGTAGGGCGCGGTTCCGACGACATTTATTAACGAAGGCGTTTTGAAGGCTGTGTTTTCTTCTTTGGCAAAACCTTTGGGTGGGGGAGGTTGGGAGAGGGGCACGGGTGTGCGATCGGTAAAACCCGTTCCTGGCACGTGGCACCGCGAGCATTGCGCCGTGGGACTCTCGAAAATGGTTTTTCCCCGTTGTTCTTCGTCCGTGAGCGGCCGCGGGGGTTTTTTCGGAGCAACCAATCCGGTCCGCACGAATTTAGCTAGGTGTCCCGACCGCGCGAGAATGGCATCGGGGGTAGGTGGTTCGGACGTGAATACGTTGCGCCACCGATGGAGGAAAAACCCAGCCGCGATCCGTTTGGGCAAATCAGCGCTTTCTCCGTGCCATCCATAAGGTCCGGGAGCATCGACCCGTCCTGCGATCATGGGTGTTTGTCGTGGATGACCCGCCGCCGTGGGGCTCTCCTGTTCGCCCTCGAAGTCTTCGGGCATGAACGCCGTATTCCCACAACCATACCCCTCGCCAACCACCGATTGATCCATTGTCGAAAGTGTGGTGAGCGACGAGAGGAAATTGACGATATGGGTTTCTGAATCCGAGAGCCTGGTTTCATGCCAGATGTGGCCGTCGTCGCGACCATCTGGGTGACATCCCGCGCAAGCGAGGCCCCCGGAAGTCGCTTCATCGGTGGCATCGTAAAAAAGAGCCCGACCCATTGCATAAGATTTGTCTGCTTCCGGTCCAGTACCATCCGTCAGGCGCACCATCAGGGGCCTTACCGCATTGTATCGGCCTTCCTCTTCGATGAGTTGTACGCGAACGACATCATCGGTCGAGCGACAATGAACGTAGGCGATTTCTTCGTCCGCCGATAATGCAATGCCGGTAGGTGCACCAGCTTTGGTGGCCACATGAATGTATTTGTCGTCGTACACGCCAAACAAGTAAGCGCGGATCAATCCCAGGGTCAAATCGCTGGCCAAAGCGTCCAGTTCGAGGATCAAATTGCGGCCTTCGTTGGCAATGAGGAGCGTTTGGGTACGAGATCGATACACTGCCGCTCTTGGTTGCACGAAAAGCTGGGAACCCGTTGATAACAGCGTCGAGCCATGAACGTCCTCGAGCTCGGCTTTATGTTTTTCCAAGCCCGGCGGGCGTTTGCCGACGAGTGGTTTATCCGTATTCGGCAGCCAAACGTCTACTGCGGATACGCCAAACCAATCTCCACGAAATGCGTCGAAAGCGCGTCGAGGGAAAAAAATGCGGTCGCCCTTGGGATTCGATACGGCGGCATAACCAAGAGCGGACGAACCAGATGAATCCTGCCGAGAACGCATTGGAGCCGCAGGGAAATCCATTGTCGTCGCCGCGGGTGATGTCCCATCGAGGTCCCTGATTCGCGTAATGGAACTCGACGTCAAATGCGAAACATAGGCTCGTTTTCCGTCGGGCAATATGGTAATGCCTCGAGGTTCACGGCCTACCGGCAACGTCGCGCGAACTTGCCCTTTGTCGATATCGACGATGGATACTTTCGCGGTCCACGCGCTGGTGACCGCGACAAACGATTCCGTTGGGTCGAGGGCCAAACCCCAAGCATCGGAAGGCAATGTAATGCGTGAGGTTTCGTTGAGCCCTACGAGTCCATCACGTTTCAGAACGAGGAGGGCACCTGTGCCATCGGGCATATCCCGCACGGTCACGAATACGCGATCGCGTGACGCAATGATTTGTGCTGGATGTCCAGGGACCGAAATGGTTGTGACTTTCGCATCCTCGCGCAGGGGCAAAGGTATTACGCGCACTGCTTGATGGTCTTCGTCGGCGATGAACAGAACATCGTCTTGTGGCGCCCGCGCAATCGTCGACCCTTCGCGGGATGTGGGTGGTGGAAACTTGGGAGCAGCGATCGCGGCGCTGCCCTTGGCTCCGGCAGACGAGCTGGCAGCGGCCGTCGGCGCTTGCTCGATTTCTGCTTTTCCACACCCGAACAAGAGCGTCGTGAATAGAAGCGGGAGGTGGCCGCGCATGGATCTCGAGGGCATACGGCGCCCATCAGAACATGAAGTCGAACAGGTGGTCAAGGGTTTGTCGCGAGCAAAATGTATTTTAATCGGGGATCGTGCTTGACTCCATCCACACCCGTGAACACACTGCGGTCTGGAGACCAATTATGGAGGTTCGCGAAGGCTTTTTGGTGCTTGGGCATTTGGGGCGTGCTCCGATTCGAGTGCATTGGACCACGCCAGTGGTTGCTTTTTTGCTTTCTGGATTTTCGATTGTCCCTGGCGCTTGGCTCGGCTTTTTGCTGTTGGTATTGGTGCATGAATTGGGCCATGCTCTGGCGGCGCGTTCGTTCGGGGCACAAGTCGTTTCCGTAAACGCACATGGGTTTGGCGGAACATGCGAATGGTATGGCGACGTCACCGCAAAACAGCGGGCCATCATTGCGTGGGGCGGAGTGCTCGCGCAGGCAGCCGTATATGTCGTTGCCCGATTTGTGTCTCTCGTCGTTCCAATGTGGGGCTTTCTGGGTGATTTCATGTATACGCTGCTGGTCACCAATGTCATTCTCATCGTCGTCAATCTGCTTCCGATCCGGCCCCTCGACGGCGCCGAAGCATGGAAGCTCTTCCGATCCTGAACGTTTGTCACCCTAAAATCTGCCCGCCGTAATGTCCATTCATCCGGTGTTTGATGACCCCGATGCTGAACGGACTGCTATCGCCATCCTCTGGGCACACCGAAGTCGACGCCAATCATTTCCAGGTGTTGACGCATTCGAGCTCCCGCATGATCGCCAAAATATCCGTATAGGTGAATTTTTTGCAAAGCGCGGGCAACGAAGGTCACCGCGTTGGAGCGACGGGCGATCTCGTTTTGCGGAGGGATGTCATGAAATCTCTTGGGCACGCGTTTGTATTGGGTTTGATTGCGACAAGTATGCAATTGGGGGATGCACGAGCCGATACTTGGCCGATTGGGCGACATGATGCGGGACGTACGGGAGCGTCATTGGGCCACGTGCCTACGGAAAATCCCACGATTACTTGGCGCAAGTACCTGGGCGGTCGGCCTTATGCCAAAACGCTGCAGTTTGGCATGCAAAACGCAGCGACCTTCGTTGCGGCGGTCGGAGGACGGTTTATCCTAAAAAACGCCATGAGCCAGGCGGAAATTTGGCAAAGTGAAATGCTCGGAGTGGGCGATGTCGAAGCTCTGGCTGATTTGGATGGCGACAATCATCCCGAGGTCATCGTCCGCACGGAAACGCGCGCGCACGTATTGAATGGAGATACCGGCGTCGTTTTGTGGAGCTCCGCGCCCGAATCGTTTGGTACACCCGCCGTCGTCCGCGTCGTGGACCTCGACGGGAATGGTTTGCCCGACGTCTACATTGACGAATGTACCACATGTGCCAAAAAAGGAACCCTGAGCGCGGGGGCGTATTCGTTTGCCCGAGGATTTGGTCAACCCATCACGCTTTGGGAACGAATCGCGAAATCCGTTCCGGTACCTGTCAATTCCGCGAGTGATGCCATTGTCGACCTCGATGAAGATGGTTTGCCCGAGGTCATGTTGGCGAGCTCGGATCGACTTACCGTCGTCAATGGTTTGAATGGAGCAACCATTGCCACGCTGAGTCTTCCGACGAGCGATCAGAATCCATTTCCACATGCCCGAGCCATTGCCGCGCAAATCGATGGTCAACCCGGCAAGGAGCTGGTCGTTATTGAAACGACGGGCCAAGTTGCGACGAACACCGGTCCGGTGGGTATTACCGTGTACAAGCTCGATCCTCGAACAGGAGCCAATTCGCTACTTTATCGCCGAGTGGCCAGCACTTACGATGAAAACATGGTCGCCCAGGCAGATATCGTCACCGATGTTGATGGCAATGGCATATCGGAGGTCATTTTTTCCCATCGCGGAGCGTCAAACCCTCGGTTTGTCACAGAAGTATTGAGCGGTCCAACAGGCACGCCGATTGCCACCTTCGATGGGGCTCGATTCGAGGGTGCAGCGAATCTCGACGGGACGATCGGGACGGAGGTCATTCTCGCAACGGAAAATGGTTTGTCGATCCATCGTTTTCGGAATGGGCAATTTATCACGGCTGCCGGACCCATTCCCGACTTACGGGTCCAAAAAATGCCCGATAAAAAAGCGCGTCAATGTGGGCAATTCGAATTTCGTGCGGGGGTTCTGGAAAGACCCGGGAAACGCCCAGCTTTGCTCGTAGGAAAACCGACGACACAAATTCCTTATGGCGATCTGCCCGAGGTCAATAGTTTTCTCGACATTCGCGGATTGGCATTCGAAACGAGTGGGCTCGTGACTGTGGGCACGCATGTTCCCATCGAGGGCGAAGTTTCGGGTCTCATGCCCGCAGATGGCGCGTCGCGGCCTTATCCGCAAATGGCCATTGGCACGAGTGCCGGAACCGTCATCGTGTTGAGCCAATCGTTTGAAGGGACAAACGGCGTCGTTTATGCGGGTGGACAGGCGACTGGAAGCATCGTGGGAGGCGCAATGCTGCCGAATACCGGCGCGCAAAGCGGGCCGCTCATTGGTCACGACGCCGATGGGCCATTTGTGGTTTTACCGGGTTCATCGCAAGGTTTGTTCGTCGGCGACGCTCGTCTTGCATCCCTCATCGAGCCGCCTGTGGCCCGCTGGACGGCCCCTCGAATGGGCACGCCGAGCGTGATGAATCTTGGCGCATTGGGTTCGGTCGTCGTCGGTGTGGATGGCCAAACGCTCGTGGCGCGAAATTCGTCCTCGGGCAACGTATTGGGAACGGTCGATCTTGGAATCGGCGCGCCGCGAGGAACGCCGCTGCCTTTGCAGTTGGCGTCGTCGAATGTTCCTCTCGTTGGCCTCGATTGGCAGGTCGATGGCGTGCAAATCATTCAGCATGGCGTGGACTTTGCGAGTCAGACCAATGTTTGGCAAGGAAAACCATTGCCTTACGGTGGATTCTTCGCGTCGGGCGTAGCGGACCTCGACGGCGACGGCAATGACGAATGGTATTCGATGAATGGCGGGCTCAATCGACGCAACGTGCAGACCGGCGACGCCGATACGAGGGCGGGCGGAGGCATGGGATATACATTGCCCATGGCCGCCTCGTTCCTGCCTGGAGGTGGAACGCAACTGCTATTGCAAGGCGGAGGTTTGGCGCCGACATTGGTGGACGCGTCATTAAATCAGGTTTGGCAAACGCCACCGGTCGAGGCCGTGAATGGAATGGGCGGCGCGTGGGTGCGTTGCGGCACGGGCACGAGGTTTGTCACTCCGTCCGTGTTATCGCCCATGGTGCGCGCATTCGATGGCGCAACGGGCGCATTCATTGCCGAGCGCGCCCTTGCGGGCGGGGCCGTATATCCATCCATCGCTGTGGCCCAAGCAGCTGGAAAAACCCCAGGCGTTTTGTCGAATGTGAGTTCCGTGGCGCAGTTCGGGAGCGGTAATGGTGCCGTGTTGGCCGGATCGAGCGATGGATATCTGTATGCCGTCGACGCCTGCACGCTCGATTTTCGCTGGTCGAAGTTTCTTGGTGGCTCCGTATCCGAGCCGATCATTGGAGATACCGATGGCGACCAAGGAGACGAGATTGTCGTGAGTGTGGCGGATGGAACCATTGTGAACCTCGATATTCCGCGATTCAGTTCCGTCAAAAGCGTTTCGTTTGTCGGGGCGAAAAGCGCCGACGCGTCAATCACGGTGGCACCTGGGGAACACGTGACGATAACGTTTGATTCGGTTCTGGGAGCAACTGCCTACGAATATGCATTGATTGGTCCCGATGACGAGGCCTTGTGGTCGCCAGCATTTCGGCAAGCCTCGGGAACCCAGGCTCGCGTAGATCTCGCCGGAACCTTGGCCTCGCGGCCGTATCGCGTAGCCGTCCGGGCGCAAGGGTCCACGGGGACGAGCCCCGAGACGTTTTCGCCCAATATCGTGGTGCAGGACCAGAATTTGCCCACGCTCGACGTGCAGGCGAAAGCTCGCGAGAACTCGCTCCAATTGTCGCTGGCCATGGGTGACGATTTGGCTCTCGATCATTGGATTGTGTGGATGCAAGATGCAGATCAATCCGACGCTCCACAAATTGTGGCGGCCGAAGCCCTCGTTGGCGGAATTTCGGCCGAGGTGAAGGCAGAAATCGCCGCGCCTTCGGAACTATGGGGCAAGAGCGTCGCGATTCGAGTGAACGTCGTCGATTCGGCAAATAATGCAGCGCAGGCGAATTTCACAGCGAAGATTGATGACAACGGGGGAATCCTCGAGGTGATTACGACCGATCCGAGTGGCCCGTTGTCATTTGGCGGGTGTCGAGTCTCCCGAAATGGCACATCGAATGGTGGTGCTCTGGCTTTCTTGGGCATTGCAGTTGCGTTTGCGTGGCGCGCGCGCCGACGTAGGAACTAAACTCCGCGCCTTCTCGTCCCTTTCGCCGCAGTTTCTCGACATTCGTCCCAAGCGTACGAATCTTCTTGACGCCTCGCCAATTTTGCGATGTTCTCGCGGGTGTACAGGGTCGCCCGTGGATACCAACGATTATTATGCGCTGATTGGTCCGTGCATCGTGCTCCTCATGGTTTTCGAGGCGCAATGGGCGCGGTGGCGTGGCCACAAGGTGCATCATTTGCCAGATACGCTTGCGAACTTGGCGACCGGTATGGGGCAGGTGTTATTCGGCATATTCACCGGCGCGTTTCTCCTGTTGCTCTATGATCGATTTCAAGCCACGTTTGGGCTCGTGACGTGGTCCAAATCGTCGCCCATTCCCTGGGTGTTGGCGTTTGTCGGTGTGGACTTTTGTTATTATTGGTTTCATCGTAGCTCGCACGCCGTTGCGGCACTTTGGGCGGTGCATGTGGTGCACCACCAAAGCAACGAGATGAATCTATCGGTAGCACTTCGCCAAACGTATTTCTCTGATTTCACGGCGCTTCTTTTTTTCTGGCCATTACCTTTGATTGGCGTACCTCGCGAAGCGTTTTTCCTTGCTGTAGGCGTCTTGTCCATTTACGAATCGCTTTTACATAACCAAATCATCGATCGGACGGGGCTCTGGGGTATTCTTTTTAATTGTCCCGCATTTCATCGTTTACATCACGCGTGCGACGAGCGTTATTTGGACAAGAATTTCGGTTCTACGCTCATTGTTTGGGACCGCATTTTTGGCTCGTTCGTCAAGCAGACCGTGCCGCCGACGTATGGGATCGTCGAGCCTCACGTGGGGCACAATCCTGTTTGGGCTCAAGTCGAACCTATAGTCGCATTGGTGCGTCGCGTACGCATGGCTCCTTCGTGGCGTGATGCTTGTGCGGTTTTGCTCCGGCCGCCGGGATGGATTGCTCCTTGGGAAAACCCGCGCGAGCTCGTCGTTTTGCCTCGCCCCGCACGACTTCCCGTTCCTACGTCGATTGCGGCATATGCCATTGGTCAAGCCCTGGTGACTGCGGTGTGCGCCGAATTCGTTCTTTTTCTGGTTTGGCGCGGAACGCCGCCCGGCGTCGTCACTCCGGCCGTCGTTTTGCTCATTGCTGGTCCGGTCGTGTTTGGTGGTCTTTTGGAACAGAAAGCGTGGACGCGACTAGGCGAACCTGTTCGTCTCGTTGTAACAGCATCGGTGTTTGCAATGCTGTTCGCACACGCATATGGTTCAACCGCGATACTGCTGCTCGTCGCTTGGGTCGTCGTCAGTCTCATCGCGTTTTTTACGCTTGTTCCTCGACAAACCAAAGAGACTGTGCGTGCCGAGGCTCTTCCGTGACGAAACTGCCGCGGGGACCTTCGGGAGCGCTTCGTCAGAGCATTGCGTATTCTGCGGATCCGTACGGGTATTCCACGGAAATGAGGCGCAAGTTTGGCGACCCGTTTACGATGCCGATGCCCACGGGGCCGGTCGTTGTTTGTGCGCATCCCGAGGCAGCTCGGACCATTTTCACCGCTCGCCCTGATATTTTCGACGTTTGGGCGAAGGAACAACTCATTCCGGTTTTTGGCGCAGATTCCATTTTTACTGTCACCGGAGAAGCGCATCGACGTCATCGTCAAGCTATCGTCGAAGCATCGAAGCACCGCGGATCACTACTCGCGATTTGTCGGGAGCGGGTGGCTACGCTCGAAGCGGGACAATCGCTATCGATGGCCAATTTTTTCTTGGGTTTGTCATTGGAGCTCATTCTCGACATCGTATTTGGTGCTCGCGGAGATACATCGTTGGGTGAATTGCTGGGAAACTATGTGGACGTATCCGGACGAACGTCCTTGGCGTTGCCGCTGTGTTATCCGTGGTTGCGTCGGTCGTTATATCCCGGTTGGGGGCACTTTTTGCGTTTGCGGGCGCGATTACGCGACAAACTCCAGCGGTTTGTCTTGGAGCGAAACGTGGATACGGTTCGTCGACAGGACATGTTGACGCTCTTGAGTTGTCAGCTCGACACGCAAGCTGCCATTGATGATTTGTTGACGATGCTCATTGCCGGACACGAAACCACCGCCCGCGCCTTGGCGTTTGCCGCGGACCATTTGGCCCATGCGCCGCTGGCGCTCGAAAAACTGCAAAAAGAAATCGATGGCTCGAGCGATGAAGCGACATTGATTGAAGTCGGGGCATTACCCTATTTGGACGCTGTGGTGGAAGAAACGCTGCGTCTTCATCCGGTGGTCGTGCAAGTTACGCGGGCATTACGTGAGCCACTCGAGGTGCTTGGGCATTCATTGCCCGCAGGCAGTTCGGTCGCCATTTCCGCACACCTGGTGCATCGCCGGCCAGATGTCCATTCCGACCCCGAGGTTTTTCGCCCCGAACGTTTTCTCGAGAGACGGTTTGGTCCATTCGAGCATTTTCCTTTTGGTGGAGGTCCCACGCGGTGTCCTGGGGCGTCCATGGCCAAAGATGAAATGAAAATGGTTCTGTTTCACTTGCTGCGGAAGTTCATTCTGCAGCCCAAACGTAAAACAATTGCTCGTGCTGTCGTCAAGGGCCTCGTCATGGCTCCACATGACGACGTCGTCATGTCCCTCGTTCGTCGTTGAGGTTTCATCGTCATGGGAACACGCATTGAACAGATTCTGCATCGCGGTTACGAAGATTTTCGCGACTTTGTCAATCCGCTCATTTTTTTGCGGACCGAATTATCCGGGGAGCCTTGGCGCATTACAAAGGCCCAAGAAGGAAAACTCGTCGACCAATTGGGAAATGTCATTGAGGATTTGCATGGCACGCAAGCTTTCGGCCATCGGCACCCGGCCATTACCAAAGCCGTGATGGATGTATTGGAATCGGATTCGCCCAATTGGTTTCCTTCGCGCGTGAATCCGTATTCAGGCGCTTTGGGGCGGCGCTTGTGCGAACGCACAGGTGGGGTCTATCAGCGGGCGTATTTTTCATCGAGTGGCAGTGAAGCGGTTGAAGCCGCATTGAAATTGGCTCGCGCCGTGACGCGAAAACCGCGCATTCTCTCCCTGGAGCGCGCGTATCACGGGTGTACGTATGGCAGTTGCGCGCTGATGTCCCCGGGCGTATTTCGAGATCCGTTTGCTCCACATTTGCCGGGCGTCGAAGCCCTTCCCATCAATGACGTGGCGGCGTTGGAAAAAGCTCTGGCCTCAAACGATGTGGCGGCTATCGTCGTCGAGCCAATTCAACTCGAAGGTGGTGTGCGCATCCTGTCCCGTGAATACATTGAAGCCTTGTGTGTTCTTTCGGAAAAACATGGTGCGCTGCTCGTCGCTGATGAAGTGCAAACGGGGCTCGGACGAACGGGGCAGTTTTTGGCGAGTGATTCGTGGCCGCGCCGTCCCGATGCGGTTCTTTTGGCCAAACATCTGGGTGGTGGCTTGATGCCCATTTCGACCATGCTCACGCGTAAAGATCTGTGGGAACGCGCGTATGGTGCGGACTTTGAAACCTCGGAAGCCCACAATTGTACGTTTAGCGGCAGTGCGCTGGTCTGTGCGGCAGCTTTTGCAGCGCTCGATTTGTTGACGGACGAGGTGATAACTCGCGTGCGTGCGGACGGCGAGGCATTTCGGGCGTTGCTGCGGGAAAAACTCAATGGTTTACCCGGGTTCGTCGAGGTACGTGGAGCCGGGTTCGTCGTAGGAATCGAGTTATCGCCGGCGAAAAACCCGTGGCTCAATTTCGAGCATTTTGGTATGGAGCAATTGGCCCATCATCCCACAAGCGGATTGCTTTTATGCCACCGTTTGTACAAGCGGGGATGGTTTTGCTTCGTGTGTGGGCACGATTGGAGTACGTTGCGTCTGCAGCCGCGCTTCAATATCCCGTGGGAATCGCTGTGTTCTTTTGCCGATACGGTACGCGAAGAATTGCAGCGTTTGGCGGAGCTCGACTGAGCAATATTCATGCATGAGATCGATTGATTGGGTAGGGTTCGTCGAGACGATCAAGTCTCCGTTTTCTCCGCGATTTGAGAAAAAGAACCTAGACAACCGACATTTTATCGAGTAACGTGGCGCGTATGCGTCCCTCGTTCAACACCGCCGGTCCTTGTATCCGCGGCGAACACTACATGCTGCCGCCTGAACGTCGACTATCGGACGCGATGGAGCTCATCGAAGAACATAAATTCTTCACCCTCACCGCGGGCAGGCAGACAGGAAAAACCACCAGCCTCATGTGGCTCGAGGAGCATTACAACCAGACCGGGCAGTGGCGGGCACTTTGGGTGGACATTCAAACGGCGCGAGAAGAACCTGATCCGGCGAAGGCATTTCGGACTGTGCTCGGCAAACTGGACAAGACCTGTGCGCGAACGCATCCAGATATCAATCGCCCAGACATTGAGGACCTTTTGCGTGACCCCAAAAGTGCATTCGGGGAGTATCTAGCGTGTCTTGCCGCGCAGGACCAACGCCCCTGGGTTTTTCTGTTCGATGAAGTGGATGGTTTGGTCGGCGAATCAATGGTTTCTTTTTTGACCCAGCTTCGCGACGGTTATGTGGATCGAGCGAAGCGACCTTTTCCGGCGAGCGTGGTGCTGGTGGGGCAACGTCAAGTGCGCGATTATTCATTGCGCGAGGAAGAACGACGCATTCTTTCGTGGCTGGGGACGACGTCGCCATTCAACATTACGGCCGAAGGTTTGACCATTGTCCCGTTCAAGGAAGCGGAGGTGGGCGAACTGTTGCTGCAGCACACGACACAAACGGGACAGGTATTTCAGCCGGAAGCCATTGCGAAAATATATGATTTGGGACAAGGCCATCCGTGGCTCACGAATGCGATGGCTGATCAAATCGTGCGTCGAGACGTAAAGGATCGAAGCGTCAGCGTCACGGAAGCGCATGTCGAAGCGGCGAAAGAAACGATCATTCTGGAACGGCGCACGCACATCGATTCTTTGATTGCCCGGTTGCGCGAGGATCGCGTGCGGCGAATCATCGACCCGATGATGGCTGGTCAGCAGACGGGGCTCGATGTTTTGGATGACGACTTCGCGTACGTGCGGGGCCTCGGCCTTGTGCGGCTTCACAAAGGGATGTACGAAATCGCCAATCCCATCTACCGGGAGGTAATTCCTCGGGCGCTCAATTACGACCGCCAAATGCAAATATGGACCGAGCCAGCCTGGTATGTTCGTCCCGACGGACTACTCGACATGGGCAAACTCATGAACGATTGGCAAACGTTTTGGCGCAAAGACGGGCACCTGGCGGCGCGTGGGTTCGGGTATCGAGAATCAGGTCCACATTTGATGCTCATGGCATTTTTGCAACGAATCATCAATGGTGGGGGACGAATCGAACGTGAATACGGTCTAGGCCGCGGGGCGCTCGATTTGGCCATTCATTGGAACGATCGTTGTTACGCCATTGAGGTAATACTGAGGCGTGACGCCGAAAGTGAAGCAGACGGGATAGCCCAACTCTCCGGTTACCTCGACAAACTCGGCCTCGCAGAAGGATGGCTCGTGATTTTCGATCGGCGCAAAAAATTGGATTGGAAAGACAAAATCTTCCAGCGGGAAGCCGAGTTCGAAGGCAAATGCATTCACGTAATTGGCTGTTGACCCGACGCGGGCCAGCACCAAACTTTGCACCCCAAAGCTTCGTCGGTTTTCGGATGCTGCCGTTCGCATGCGGCGATGACGATGATTGACGCGAAAACAGGGATTGCATGGGTAACTGAGCGCATGGCGCGACGATATTGGCGCCGCACGGGCATGCCAATGGCGCATCACTTTTTTTATTGGCAACGCGGGCCCAAGGGGCGCATCGTTCGCGGCGAACAGGATAAACGTGGTGGCGGCGCCTGCCTACTGCGCGAGTTTGGCGAGGAAAATATCGAGACTGCCCGCGCTCGTGTGCATGCCCGTGCCAAAGTCCACGGTGCCCGTAAAGTCGCCGCAAAGGAAAACGCCACCCGTGGAATCGACGGCAACATTTTGCCCCGATTGACCCTGCGCGTCACCGAAGAGTTTGGCCCAAGCATATACTCCCGAAGTGTCGAAGCGCGCGATTGAAATATCCTCCAATCCAGCACTTGTGAGTAGTCCGCCGCCAAAGTCGGCCGAACCGGCCACTGAACCAGCAAGAAATACGGTTCCTGTCGACGTGACGGCCACCGATTGTCCCAATTGTTCGGCGGTGTCACCAAATCGTTTGCTCCAAACGTGCGCGCCCGTGCTGTCGAATTTCGCGACAAACTGATCGCGCCCACCGGCGCTCGTATGCACTCCGCCGCCGAAATCGATTGCCCCTTGAAAACTTCCCGTGATGTAGGCAGCGCCGGTGCCGTCAATATCGATGTCCGTCGTATCTTGGATCATTGCGTCGCCGAATCGCTTGCTCCAGCGATGGGTGCCCGAGCTCGAGAAGGCAGCAATATAAGCGTCGGTTCCCCCGGCGCTCGTCAGGTTTGTCCCGCCAAAGTTCACGCTTCCGGAAAAACCTCCGATGATGATAATGTCGCCAGAGGGGCCAATCGCCGCGCCAGCACCGATTTGTTGAGCTGCGTCACCGAAACGCCTACTGAAAAGATGGTTGCCTGCGGTGTCGAATTTGGCGAGGTAGATATCTTCGACCCCTGCGCTCGTCAATGCTCCGCCGCCGAAATCAATGGTCGAAGTGAATGCACCGACCATTACGACATTTCCACCCGCATCGACCGCGATTTCGGCGAATCGTTCACTGCTCGCAGCTCCAAAACGTTTGCTCCACACGTGGTTACCGTTTGCGTCCAGTTTGACCAGAAAAAGATCATCGAGCCCCACGCTCGTCAATGTTCCGCCGCCGAAGTTGATGCTGCCCGAAAACCAACCAGCTACATAGATATTGCCCGCGGCGTCTATGGCAACAGTTTGTCCTCGTTGGTCCGTCGTGTTGCCGACACTCTTGCTCCAGAGATGATTGCCTGCGCCATCGAATTTGGCGACAAAGATATCGTTGCTCCCCACGCTCGTCATTGCGCCTCCGCCCAAATTGACCGTTCCTGCAAAATAGCCGACGATGACGACATTCCCTGCCGCGTCGGCGGCGACGCCCTGACCATTTTGAGAACTTCCGTCCCCAAAGCGTTTGCTCCAAAGCCCCGTTCCGCAATCGGGCGTATTTAGGCAATCCTCATTGGCTGTCGTGGCGCAGTTTTCAGCTGTTGGCGTGACTTCGCCTAAGCAAGGTCCGTAAGCGGTTCCATCTGCCAAACAAGTTTGCATACCTGATTTGCAGATGCCGACGCCGTCGGTGCCCATGGGCCCGCTATAACAAGTGGACGTGGAGCCTGGTATGCATAAGCATCCCGTACCTTCTTCATTAACTTGTCCGTCGCAATCGTCGTCTTCGGGCGTGGAACAAGTTTCCATTGCGGGCAAGACTTGACCGACGCAAGGTCCGTAAGCGGTTCCGTCTGCCAAACAAGTTTGCATACCTGATTTGCAGATGCCGACGCCGTCGGTGCCCATGGGCCCGCTATAACAAGTGGACGTGGAGCCTGGTATGCATAAGCATCCCGTACCTTCTTCATTAACTTGTCCGTCGCAATCGTCGTCTGCGGGCGTGGAACAAGTTTCGGCAATGGGTGTCACTTGTTTCATGCATGGTCCGAACTTCGAGCCATCCGCTTCGCACGTGTGAATGCCTTCTTTGCATACACCAATGCCCACTGTGCCGTTTGGCCCGTCATAACAAGGCTCCATGCTACCCGGTTGGCAAAATGGTCCTCCGCCTTGTCCTCCTTGCCCTTGTCCTCCTTGCCCTCCCATACCGCCATCGCCGCTGCTAGAAGCAGAAGCTGACGCGCTCGTTGTCGTTTCAGTATCACCCCCACATCCGATAAATGAGAGCATTGCGACAAGGACCACTGCGACCATGGGTGTGGTTCTGGCACATACAAATTTATTCATGTTCCTTTTTCTCCGTATTTGCACGAGGCAGCGACCATCATGCGTTTAATGGGCCATTGGGACGCCCTCTGTCGCTCATTTCTTCATGCATTATTCGAATTCTGGTCACCGACGCGCTCGAGGTAGGACAAAAAAAGACCGTGCCCGAAGGTGCGTCACGCAAAACAAGGACAGGACTGCAAAGCGCTTGCTTCGTCGGCTCGAAGAACTCGGACTCTTTCGACGACCAAAAACCTATTCCTGTGGATTTGGATGCCAAAGCGTGGTGTTGACGCGCATACCAATCGCGCCTCATTCGCCCGATTTTGCCAGCTTTCCGGAGAGCACACTGACCTGGTAATGAAACCGCCAAGCCACGGTTGGGTCGGTCGCATGAAGCGAAAACAAAAACAGCGGATCCGCGAGCGCAAGCGAAAGCCCAGCCCGCGTGAGCACGTGATCCAGCGCCAATCGTGCGGCTCGGGCATTGCCATCGACAAACGGATGAAAAAAGCAAATGTCGAGGTAAACGCGGGCTGCGCGGGCTTGCGGTGAAATGGAAGTATCGTTCGCTTCCGACAAACACTGCTCGAATTTTTGGCGGGTCTTGGAATCGAGCCCATAACGTTCGCGCCCACCTTTGGCATAAGCATCGCCGCGCCGAAACTCGACGTTATTTTCGCCAAGGACGCGCTCCTGCATCGCACCAAGCAGCGACCAATCGAGCTGTTTGGCAGAATTTTTTCTGACAAACTCGAGGGCGTCCTGTAATCGGCGGGCTCGTTCAGGTGATCGCACACGATCGTATTTATGGATGAAGGCAACATGACCGTCGCCACGGACCGAAGTTGTTTTGGGATATTTTTGTTTCCAATCGGCTTTTCCACGAATCTTCAACCACGAAAGAAGCGCGTCGGTGTTCTCCGGCGCTGCAGTCATGACTTCGGCAACGTCTTGTGACAATTTGCTGACGACATCTTTGACGACCTGGGGCTCGGGCTCCGCCCAGCTCTGGAAACGGCCAGAGATCGCTTGGGTAATGGCATGATGAATTCGAAGGTCGTCGTGCCCCAATGATTCCAAGTGCCACACCACGAGTTTGTCGTATAAGTTGTACCAGGCGTCTGAACATTGCGTTCGTTCGAGAACCAACGGCAAATACTGAGTGGCAATGATTTCAATCGCCGTATCGGGCAGAAGCGAGTTTGTCTCGGCATTGAGGCGTATTTGCTCGCGCGCCACGAGTTCGAGAAATTGCCGCCATTCTGTGACTGCTAAAACGATTCGGTCGACGGTCGCCTGTACCGGTTCTTTTTTCCCGAGCAAGCTATCACGCGGACAACACCAAGCATTAACGGGACCGCCGCCACCTGGTTCGCTCGAAGACCAGGTCCAGCCGAGGATCCATGGTCCGTAATGCGCGGCAAATTCGAGACTTAGGTCTTCTTCGCACTGGGTTTGTCGCGGGTCTTCACGTGTGTGCTCGCGATTTTCCGGCAAGGTTTCGGCAAGGCGTTTGACGAGGCGCTCGGCGATTTCACGAGCAGGTGCAGGATCGAAAGGGTGGGTCGCAGGGTCAATGTCCCGCCAGTGCAGAGAAAAAAAAGCGCCGCGCATAGGATGAGTATAGCAGACTTGGCGTTGGATGGGATTCCCAAAACGTTTGGCACATTCTCAATTCGACTTCGAGCAACAACGGAAGCCGAATTCCTCGTGATGGGCGGCTCGAAGAAATGCCACTCGACGCCGCGTTTATTTTCGTCTACTGTGCGTCGTCATGTCGGGACATACCCATCACAAGCCGCTCACTGCGGAACACCAACGCCTCGTCGAAGACACCGGAAGGCTCGTGCGCTGGAAACTGTGGGGGCCTTATGTCGCCGAACGCGCGTGGGGCACCGTGCGCGAAGATTATAGCGCCGATGGTGATGCGTGGAATTACTTTCCCCACGATCATGCGCGAAGTCGCGCGTATCGCTGGAATGAAGACGGCATTGCGGGAATTTGCGACAAAAAACAAATACTTTGTCTCGCCCTTGCCCTTTGGAATGGTGCCGACCCCATTCTCAAGGAACGCATGTTCGGGCTCACCGGGCCCGAAGGCAATCATGGCGAAGACGTCAAGGAACTTTATTATTACGAAGACGCTACGCCGACCTCGAGTTACCTGCGGTATCTCTACAAATACCCTCAGCATCGTTATCCGTACGAAGAAATTCGTCGAGCGTCCATGGCCGCGGGGCCTCAGCAGCCCGAAGTTGAACTGCACCATCTCGGGTATTTTCACGACAACCGCTACTTTGACGTCACCGTCGAATATGCCAAATTCAGCCCGACCGATGTGCTCATGGTCATTACGGCGGAAAATCGTGGGCCAGAAGAAGCCGAATTGCACCTACTCCCGCACTTGTGGTATCGCAACACTTGGTCTTGGTCCGGCAATGCGTCTGGGAAAACGCCCGAAATTCGAGAGATCCAAGGCTCGGAGGGCGAACACGCACAGGCCGCGATGCGTGCGAATCACGAAGAGCTGGGCGATTATTTTTTCTATGTCGATCCCAGCGCCGAGCTGCTGTTCACGAACAATGAAACCAATACAGAGCGTCTTTTTGGTTCACCCGCGCCAAACCCATATACCAAAGACGCTTTTCATACGCGAGTCGTTCACGGCGATTCCCAGGTCGTAAATCCTGCCCGACGCGGGACGAAAGCTGCCGCGTGGAAGAAGTTCCGCGTAGGTGCCGGGCAAAGCGTGAAAATGATGGCGCGCTTGGCGTCAGAACCGCAATCGGCGCCTTTCGAGGGCGCGTTGGAACTATTGGCGCAGCGACGCGCGGAAGCGGACGAATATTATTTGGCCGTCCAAGGAACCGACATGACGGACGATCGCCGCGCGATTCAGCGGCAAGCATCAGCCGGGCTTTTTTGGACGATGCAATTTTATCATTACGACGTGGCCACTTGGTTTACTGGTGACGCGGTTCCTCCGCCGCAATCACGTTTGCGCGGGAGAAATTGGGATTGGCGACACATGGAAGTCGCCGACGTCATTTCAATGCCCGACAAATGGGAATATCCTTGGTTCGCTGCCTGGGATCTCGCCTTTCATTCGCTCGCGCTCGCCTCGATCGATATCGACCTCGCCAAAGCCCAGCTCAAACTCATGGTCAAAGAATGGTATCAACACCCGAGCGGACAAATTCCGGCGTATGAATGGGAGTTTTCGGATTTGAATCCCCCGGTTCACGCTTGGGCGACGTATCAGGTTTATAAAATCGAGCGTCGGCAGCGGGGCGTGGGCGATCGGGTTTTTCTCGAACGTGTATTCCACAAGCTCTTGATTAATTTCGCCTGGTGGGTGAACAAACGCGATGTGGATGGCAATAGCGTCTTCGAAGGAGGCTTTTTGGGGCTCGATAATATTTCGCTCTTCGATCGCAGTGAAAAACTCCCCGAAGGACTCTTTTTGGAACAAGCGGATGCGACAGCCTGGATGGCGATGTATTGCCTCGATTTGATGCGAATCGCGCTCGAATTGGCCATCGATAATTCTGCATACGAAGACTTGGCCAGCAAGTTTTTCGAGCATTTCTTGCGCATTGCGCACGTTCTTCATCATGCCGACGACGGCAGTTTGCCTCTCTGGAACGACCACAGCGGCTTTTATTTCGATATTTTGAACGACCACGGACGTGTGCGCCACTTGAATGTCCGGTCGATGGTCGGACTCATTCCTCTCTGCGCCGTGCACGTGATCACGCCCGAGACGTATGGAGCATTGGGCAATTTTCGGCGTCGAACGGAATGGTTTTTGGCCAAAAACCCTGAACTACGGGAATCGATTACGGAACGCCCCGACGGAAGGCGGGTCTTGTCCGCCGTTACGCCCGACAGGCTCGGGCGCGTTTTGCAGCATTTGTTCGACGAATCGAAATTCATGTCCCAATTTGGCCCCCGGTCGCTTTCCAAAGAACACGAGAACGAGCCAGCGACGATGGTGACCCAAGACGGGCGCGTTGGCGGCATGGTGAAATACGAGCCCGGAGAATCAGCGACACGCATGAAGGGGGGAAACTCGAATTGGCGCGGACCCGTATGGTTTCCGACGGGCTATATGTTGTATCGTTCGCTGCTCCGATTGGAACATGGGTTTGGCGACGTCTTGTCGATTCCGCCCGTGAGTGGCCATCGAAATCGCACATTGCGTGAAGGTGCCGAAGAAATCGCGCGACGAATGATTGGCATTTTCGAGCGTGACGCGCATGGACGCCGGCCCGTGTACGGAGCGGACGATCTTTTTCAGAACAATCCACATTTCCGAGACAAACTTTTGTTTTTCGAATATTTTCATGGCGAGACCGGAAAAGGGCTCGGCGCTGCGCATCAAACCGGCTGGACGGGGCTCGTCGGGGATTTGATTTTGCGTTTGGCCAGAAGCAGTCGGCACCGAAAACGCAACGACCTGTGACGACGAAGCGAGATACCGCAGGGCTGAAAATCGCTCTGGAGATATGCTTGGAACGATTACCTCTATCCGGCAACGTGACAATTCAAACGCGTCAATTCATTGCCGGAATTCCAGTGGCAGCAAAGTTGTAATTCGCCTTGCTGAATATCGCAAAATCGAGGCCCGTCATTTTTTTCTAGAAAGCGCTGGCGAGTCGCGATAACGTGCGCGCCATGCGTACCCATCGGTTTGTCACGTCCGCTCTCCATTTCTCGGTTCTCGCTGTGTTTTGCTCTGGGTGCATCAAGAACCCGGCGCTTGGCCTTACGCCCAACGATGTCGATCCCGTTGTCGAAGAGAACGGGAGCAATCGTGAACGTGGGCTCTACCGCGGCGAAGAGAAACTCGACGAGCAAGATTTTTATAGCATCGTTGGCGATGAGAAATCGACGACGGCGGTCAAGTCTTCACGCTCGGCAGGAGAGTCGAAACAAACGATTGGCGGCGTCTTGATTGGCGTTGGAGCGTCGGTGTTGGCGACGAGCATCGTACTTTTGATTGCTCCCAAGGGCGGTCTACTTGGCGACAAGGGTCTTTACGAGCCTTCTGTGGGCGCGGCGTATGGCAGTTATATTG
>DAOMZH010000035.1:0-5975 GCA_035437985.1 Polyangium sp. (in: bacteria)
CAAATCCTAAAAGTCACTCTTGACATCGTGTACAATCGACACTAACCTTGGTGTTAGATGAACACGAACGCTGTTGACGACAGACACGGTGCCTTCACCTACCGATACGCGCGACCCGCGCTGGCCGTGGATTGCGTCGTCTTCGGTTTGGATGACGATGACTTGAAGGTGCTGCTCATTCGTCGCGGAATGGATCCGTTTTTGGGGCGCTGGGCGCTTCCGGGCGGATTCGTCCATATGGACGAGACTGTAGAGGAGGCGGCGCGTCGTGAATTGCGGGAAGAAGCGGGTATCGATCGCGCGGTGCTCGAGCAATTGCACGTATTTAGTGGGCTCGATCGAGATCCTCGGGAACGTGTGGTGACGGTTGCGCATTACGCGCTCGTGAAATTGTCGGATCATTCCGTGCGAGCAGCGACGGATGCGCGGGAAGCAGCTTGGTTTGGCGTGGATGACTTGCCGTCACTTGCTTTCGATCATGCGGCCATCGTGGACTTGGCCGTGGACAAACTGCGTGCGAAAGTCAAGCAAACGCCCATTGGATTCGAACTTTTGCCCAAGAAATTCACGCTCACCCAATTGCAACGCGTTTATGAAAAAGTGCTCGATCGAGAACTCGACAAACGCAATTTTCGCAAAAAAGTGCTGGCGACCGGTTTGCTCATCGAAACGGAAGAAGTCGAGCAAGACGTGGCGCATCGAGCCGCGCGGCTTTTTCGTTTTGATGAAAAGGCGTATCGGAAGCTGGAAAAAGAAGGTTTTGTTTTCGACTTGATTTGAACGCCCAAGCGCAGAATCGAGAGGTGCAATATGCGTTTCGACGAAATGTTCGAAATGGCCGGCGGAAGTGTGTCCGGACGATCCCATGTGGTAGCGGGCAAACCAAATCAAGATGCATTGGCGTATCGCGCTACGTCTTCGGGCATTTGCGCCATCGTTTGCGATGGTTGTGGCAGTGGAATGCGGAGCGAAGTTGGTGCAGCGCTTGGCGCGCGGATCATCAGCGAGCAGGCGATTGCCCAAATCAGCGCCGGAAATTCTCTGCGCGACGAAAAAACTTGGGCACGAATTCGTCAAAATACGCTCGAGGCCCTTGCAGCATTGCTTCGCGTCATGGGCGAACCTGCTTCACGCATCGTGACTGAATATTTTCTTTTTACCGCCGTCGGAATGGCGATTTCGCTCGATGGCGCCGTCGTGTTTGGCATTGGTGATGGCTTGTGGGCCATGAATGGCGAAATCAACCAAGTGGGCCCATTTCCAGGAAATGCTCCGCCGTATCTTGGATATGGACTCTTGGGCGATGGTCCCGGATTTACCATCCATCGCGAATGCGCCATCGATGATTTCGAGACCGGGCTCGTAGCGACCGATGGCGCAATCGATTATTGCGGAATCGTAGGTCACTCGTATCCGGGCGGGCGAGGCGAATTCGTGCGACCGCTAGCGACGTTCTGGCAAGACGACAAATATTTTCAAAATGAAGATGCTCTTCGACGAACCTTGTGGCTCGTCAATCGTGAAGTGACGCGGCCCGTCTGGAATGAAAAACGCCTCGTCAAAGAACCTGGGCTCCTCGAAGACGATACGACACTTTTGGTTGTCAGGAAAAAGAACTCTTTGCATAAACTCTCAACTTGATCCCCGGGGGTATGGGGGCGGAGCCGTCGGGTCAGTCTCTTTGGCGTAGCCAAAGAGATTGTGAGACCTGACGGCGCGCCCCCATCGTAAACAAAACACTCGCGTAGCGCGCTTGTTAGCGCGCGAAGCGAGCTTGCAAATCTTGACCTGGTCACAGGAGTCATGCGTCATGGACGTGTACCTGCGAGACAAACGTGTGCGGATCAGTCCGGCGTCTTCGATTGGCAAAGGCGGCGAAGCCGATATTTTTGATTTGGGCAGTGGCGTCGCGCTGAAATTGTGGAAAGGCCCCGAGCATCCGGACGTCAAAGGTTTGCCCGAAGAAGAACAAGCGGCAGCCCAACGCTTGGCCCTGGTGCAAGACAAAATGAAGGCGTTTCCGCGCCGATTACCGGATCGGGTGGTTTGCCCGATCGATGTCGTCACGGACAAGAAAAACTCGACGATTCTCGGCTATACCATGCGCCTCGTCGCCGGTGCCGAATCCTTGATGAGTTTGTCCGAGCCCTCACGCCGTCGCGCGCTCGGGGGAAATGCGATGTCCGCCATTCTTGTCGATTTGTGGCGCACAGTCGCGGCAATTCATAGCGCCAATGTCGTCCTCGGCGATTTTAACGACTTGAACGTGCTCGTCCGGGAAAACGAAGCCCACATCGTCGACGCCGATAGTTTTCAATTTGGTGCCTATCCATGTCCCGTCTTCACGGAACGCTTTTTGGATCCTTTGATTTGCGATCCGACGGCAATACGTCCAGTTCCTTTGCGCCCGTTTTCCGCTGAATCGGATTGGTATGCATTTGCCGTCATGGTCATGACTGCGCTTTTGTGCGTCGGACCTTATGGCGGCGTATATCGCCCCAAAGAACCGTCGAAGCGTTTGCAAGAATGCTTGCGCCCATTGCGTCGCGTCACGGTCTTCAACCCCGATGTTCGTTATCCCAAACCCGCGATCCCGTATCGAGTTTTGCCCGACGATTTCTTGCACGTTTTTTCGCAGATTTTCGAGCGAGATCTCCGAACACCGTTTCCGTTTCGCTTGCTCGAGGGATTACGTTTCACGAATTGCCTCGCGTGCGGAGCCGAGCATGCGCGTACACGCTGTCCCGCGTGCGATCACGGGGTCGTGCGCGAATGCGTGGTCGTGCGCGGACAAGTCAAAGCGACCCGAAAATTCTCGACGTCGGGAACCATTTTGGCCGCAACGTGGAATGGATCGGCGCTCGAATACATCGTCCATGAAAACGCGAGTTACCGCCGCGAGGACGGAACCACGATTTTGAAAGGACCACGTGATGGCCGCGTCCGCTTCTTTTTGCAAGGAAAAACCACGTGCGTGGCGCGGGGAAGCCGCGTCGTCGTCATGGACGATGGGCGCATTAGCGAAGAAATCAATGTCGATATGCACGCCGGCGAGCCTGCATTCGTCTTGAATGAGCGGCATGCCTTCTACGTCCAAGGTGGGCGACTTTGGAGAAGAATTCTCGGTCGTTCGAGCAACAATGTCGCTGGATTGGCCAGCCAAACTGCCGATTTGTGGGGCGATGTTCTCGCTGGACAAACTCGGATTTGGGTCGGCTCGAAGATTGGGTTTGGGTATTACCGTGCCGGAAATGTGTCGGTCGCCTTTACCTTTGATACGGAAAAACGAGGCATTGGCGATTCGGTGCGTTTGTCATGGCCCAATGGGCAAATCATCAAGGCTCATGCGGTCATTGACGACGACAAGATTTGGTTTTTGATGGCGTTCGTCATCGCCGGTCGCATTGTGCATCGCGCCGTTGTTCTCGGTGCTGACGGCAGTGTCTTGGGCACCGCCGATGCGTCCGCAGGTGATGGTTCGTGGCTCGGAACGCTTTCCGGCCATCGCGCCATCGGGGGCGTGTTGTTTGCCCCGACGGACACGGGAATCGTGCGCGTCGAAGTCGGTCCTGACGGACCATACGAGGTCAAAAAGTTTGTCGATACGGAACCATTCGTGCAAGCGGGTGCGTTCCTCTTCGTGGGGCGAGAAGGCATTTTTGCAGTCGAACCAAGCGAAATCACGCTTCTCGCCATGGGTTGAACAAGATTTGGCATCGTCGTCCTGACGACGAAAAAGGAGAGCATCATGAATCACAAGGATCTTCCGTTGCCGGTTTTTTACGACCATAAAAGCGCCGAGCGGTGGGGATACCATCCGAATGAAACCATCTTGGCCACGGCAGCCAATGATTGGCGCAAATCGATGGACATCAAACCTTCGGCCTCCGACAAAACCAACATTCATTTGCTCCTCATCGACGTGCAAAAGGATTTTTGTCATCCCGAAGGAGCTCTTTTCGTCGCGGGACGTAGTGGGCGTGGGGCCATCGAAGACAGTCGTCGCACGGCCGAATTCATTTATCGAAACCTCGACGTGCTCTCGGCCATTACCACGACGATGGATACCCACTTCTCGCATCAAATTTTCTTTCCCTCGTTTTGGGTCGATCGCGAAGGAGGTCCCGTGGGGCCGCATCGTATGCTCACCTTGAACGATATCGACGCGGGCGAGGTTCGGCCGAATCCGGCCGTCGCCAAATGGCTTTGCGGAGGAAACTACACGTGGCTCGTGAAGCAAGTGCGGCACTATTGCGAATCGCTCGAGAAAGCTGGTAAGTACACTTTGTATTTGTGGCCGGCGCATTGCCTCTTGGGCAGCGACGGTCACCCGCTCGTCGGAACCATTCACGAAGCGCGGCTTTTTCATTCATACGTGCGGGGCGCGCAAAGCTGGGTCGAAGTCAAAGGCGGCAATCCGCTCACGGAAAATTATTCGGTATTGGCGCCGGAAGTGTTGACTCGTTTCGACGGACAACCGCTCGGACAACGCAATACGTTGTTTTTGAAGACGCTCCTTGCCGCCGATGCGCTCATCATTGCCGGACAAGCAGCGAGTCATTGCGTAAAAAGCTCGATCGACGACATTCTTGCCGAGATTGCGTCCGTCGATATGGCGCTCGCGAAAAAGATTTATTTGCTGACCGATTGCATGTCGGCAGTCACGGTGCCCGATGGCAAAGGCGGGTTTGCCGCAGACTTTACGGCCGATGCCGACAAGGCGTTGTCCAAGTTTGCCGCGGCCGGAATGAACCTCGTCAAAAGCACCGATACAATCAGCAATTGGCTCAAGTAAAAGGGAGTTCGTCATGACAACGCATAACAATACCAACATTCCCGACCCCAATGACATCCGACGTCTTTTCGAGGCTGCCGAAGACGAAGGTACACTTTCGGCTGAAGCGGTGGCCCTTTTGGCCGCCAGTGATCTCGGCGCGCAGATTCAAGCGGGCCTCGGCGTAGGTGTCGATGACGTATCCGCATCGGAAGTCGTCTTGGTGACGATCATGCCGGACGATTCTGGATCGATTCGTTATGCAGGTAATGCCGACGCCGTGCGCGAAGGTCATAATGCCGTCATTGATGCGCTCGCCGCATCCAAACAAAAAGATTCGATTCTTGCCCACAACCGATACTTGAATGGGCACGTCTTGTATCCATATCGCCAAGTGGCGATGGCCGAGCGAATGACCGCGAAAAACTACGACCCGAATTTGGGCACCCCGCTTTTTGATCAAACAGTCGTCATTCTGGGCACCGTATTGGCCAAATCCCAGGAGTTTGCCCAAAGCGGAGTTCCCGTACGCAGCGTGACGCTCATCATTACCGACGGCGGCGATTGCGGCTCCGTCAAATACAAAGCGAAGGACGTCCGACCCATCGTGCGCGATATGCTCGCGAGCGAACAACATATTGTTGCCGCTATGGGAATCGACGACGGATCGACTCCATTCCGCGACGTATTTCGCGAAATGGGCATTGAAGACCGCTGGATTCTCACGCCGAAAAGCGAATCTGGGGAAATTCGGCGCGCTTTCCGAATGTTCTCACAATCGGCCGTACGCGCGAGCCAGCATGCAGGCGCCTTCTCGCGCGCAGCAGCGGGAGGATTTTTCGGCTGACTGAAATTGAGTCCTTCGTGCACCACGGGGAGAAATTTCCGTGGTGCATGGATCGTCCGTTCTTCGATTTCTCTTCCTTTTCTCGACTCGCCATGTACGATCGGTATTCGTGAAAAAGATCGTTCTTCCTATTTGCCTGGGCATCACAACGCTGTTTCTTCTGCATTGCGCGGAGGGGTCGAACACTCTTCCCACGGAGCCCTCCGGTGGTGACGCTGGGGCTGGCAATGGTGCTTCCACCGAATCGACTTCGAGTTCGAGTTCGTCGAGCGGAAAAGGCGGATCTGGCAATAATGGGGGAGCAGGTGGAGATGGTGGGGCTGGCACAGGGGGCGGCAATGGTACTGGGGGCGG
>DAOMZH010000035.1:6075-27801 GCA_035437985.1 Polyangium sp. (in: bacteria)
GAGCAGGTGGAGATGGTGGGGCTGGCACAGGGGGCGGCAATGGTACTGGGGGCGGTGCCGCGAGCAGTTCGAGTTCGTCGAGCAGCTCGAGTTCGTCCTCGAGCAGTTCGAGTTCGTCGAGTTCGTCGAGTTCGTCGTCGAGCGGTGGGACGGCCGGATGCGATCCGATGAACCCATTGCAGGCGTGTGGTGTGTCCTTTGCTGAATGCCCCCCGACGGAGGATGGGAATACGGAATGCGTCGTCCCCATCCCTACAGGCACGCAGATGCAATACCAGTCGTGCGACCTTTTTAACACGTGTAGGCCAAGTCTTACCTGTATCACTGACCTGGCGCAGTTTAAGCAGTGCTGTCTCAAGTACTGTAGAACGACTGCGGATTGCCAAGGTGCGGGCGAAACGTGCCAATACTACAATCCCAAGCTTTACTCTGGACCTACCGAGTACGGCTTCTGCGCTCCCGCGCAAGGCTGTCCTTAACCGCCAAACGCGCCAAATCTCCGCACGCCTGCCCGAAACCCCAATAATCCCGCAATCGCCATGATTGCCGCGTACATCCATTGCCGCGCGAGCATTTGCAAGGCCGTGTTCACATCGAGCATTCCCGTAATCACTTCCACCGGGAATCCCAACGTATACCGAAATGGCAAAACATTGGCGATATCTCGCGCCCAGCTCGGAAACAGCTCCAGCGGCACCACGTAACCCGATAAAACCATGAACGTAATCATCCACAATTCGAATACGCCCGTGGAACTTTCGAGGTAAAATGCCAATGAACCCACGAGCGCCATGGCAAAAAAATTGATGCACCACGCGCCAATGAGCGATAAAAAGAAAATCGCCAAGAGCGACGGATTCGACGTTAATTGCGCATAAGCGATGGCCACGATCGCTACCGGCAAACAAAGCCCCGCGCGTAGCGGCAGTGCCGCGAGATTGGAAGCGCCGAACACCCACAAAGGATGAATCGGCTTCAGCAATTTTTGCGACAAAGTCCCCTGTTTGATTTCGTAATTCAATTCCCACACGAGCCAGCAGCCCGTGATTTGCCGCACGATGAGCGCCGCCAAAAAATACCCCACGAATTCAGTCGGGCCAAACCTTCCGAGCGGTGCACTGCGCGAAACTGCGGACCACAACGCCAAACTCACGAGCGGCATCGTCGTGGTCAACATCCAAATGATGAGCTCCGCGCGATACGCGAGCGCGCCGGCAAAACCCACGCGAAGCAGCGTTGGAAATGCCCGCAATGCATTCATGTTGCCGACTCGCCTTGTTCTTTATCGTGGGCAAAAAGATCCCGCATCACTTCTTCGAGCGGCGGGTCTTCGACCGTCAAATCATGAATGCCCGGGGTAGCCAGCAATTGCCCCATCGCCTCGCGAACATGCCCCTGCGAGATGGCCAAGACTGCCCGTCCTGGTGCAAATTCAACGACTTTCCCCATTTTTTCGAGCAAGGCCCGATCTGGCGATTCTTCGTACGTGAGCACGATGCGTTTGTCTTGGCGTACCGTTTTGACGAGCTTTTCCAGGCTCCCGTCGTACTTCAATTTGCCCTCGTCGATGATGATCACTCGCGGACATAGTGACGCGACATCCCCCATGTCGTGCGACGTCAAAAGCACTGTCGCCCCGCGTTTTTCGTTGTACGAACGAATGAAATCGCGCACGACGAGCTGCATTGATACATCCAGGCCGATCGTCGGTTCGTCGAGGAACAAGATCGAGGGGCGATGCAAAAGAGCTGCCGCCAATTCGCATTTCATGCGTTCACCCAGGGACAACGTCCGCGTGGGTTTTAGCGCCAAGGCCCCAATCTCCAGCATCTTGTCGAGTTCGCCCAGAGCTTCTTCGTAGGTGCTTTGAGGAATTCCATAGATCGCTCGATTTTGATCGAACGTCTCTGCAGGCGGCAAATCCCACAAAAGCTGCTGTTTTTGACCCATCACGAGCGTAATCGCCCGCAAAAAGTCCGGATCCCGCTTCTGCGGAACATAGTTCAATACCGATACTTCACCGCTCGTCGGATACAAAAGACCCGACAACGTCTTGAGCGTCGTGGTTTTTCCTGCCCCATTCGGCCCGAGAAATCCAACTCGTTCTCCCGATTCGATCGTGAAGGACAAATCCGATACGGCCACGACGGCTTTGGTTTGTCGCTTAAAAACAGAACGCAGCGCTGCCCATAACCCCGCAGGACGTTCGTGAACTTGGTAGATTTTCGTGAGTGCCCGAACGGCAATCGCGGTAGTCATGAGATCTGGGCAACTTGGCTCTTGCTGGCGGCAGTGAACATTTGCGACGCATCTTGGATCTTGGCAACGATAACCATGCGGCGCAGCGCCAAGACGCGAGCGAAGATGGTATACGCTGGACGCGCTCGTTACCGTTTCTTTCGTAGCGTACGGATACGTATTTTTTAGATGGCCGCCGTGATCGACAACAACAACACGTCCGCTGTGCCCCTCAGTGAAGCGCCAACGGGACTCCTCGTTTCGAGCGCTCCAAGTGACCGAGTTGGAGGCCGCTATACGCTCCTCGGATTGCTCGGTAGCGGAGGCATGGGGACGGTTTATCGCGCCCGCGACGAAGAACTCGATGAAGTCATTGCCTTGAAAATGCTTCTGCCCGAGTTTGTCGAGGAAGCAGGGATGCTCGAACGTTTTCGGCGCGAGGTCAAACTCGCCCGGCGCGTGACGCATAAAAACGTGGCCCGAGTGTTCGACATTGGGGAACACGGCTCCGCGAAGTTCCTGACGATGGAGTACATCGAGGGCGAGACGCTGAGCGCTCGGGCGGTGCAGCAAGGCCCACTGCCTGTGACTCAGGTTTTGGAGATTGCGGTTGCGTTGTGTGCGGGTTTGTCCGCTGCGCATGCCGCTGGCGTCGTGCATCGGGACCTCAAGCCCGAGAACGTGATGATTGCCAAAGACGGCCGAGTCGTGATCATGGACTTCGGCATTGCTCGAGCGCGTGTCGAAGATGCGTCGCGAACCCAAGTTGGTGCAGCGATCGGCACGCCCGCGTACATGGCCCCCGAGCAAGTCCAGGGGCTCGAAGACATCGATGCCCGGGCCGATATCTACGCGTTTGGCGCGATGCTTTACGAGCTTCTCACCGGTGTGCAGCCCTGGCGTGGGGACACGATCGTTGCCGTTGCTGCCGCAAGGCTCATGCATCCTCCGCCAGATCCGTGCGTCAAGCGTCCGAGTTTGTCCGTTGCCGTAGGTGAATTCGTGCGGTGCTGCATGGCGCGGGAGCGCGAGCAACGATTTGCTTCGGCGGATGAAGTATCGAGGGCCTTGGTCAACCTGCTCATGATCGGTGAGCAGCAAATAGGTGCATCAGCGGTATCTCGCACGAGTTTGTCCGTTGGAGTTCCGACAAACACCGGCGTCGTACCAGTCGTGTCGGTGGCGACACCTGCTCCAACACCTCCACCATCGACCGACAAAACCGTCGCGCTCCTTCCGTTTCGAAACAACGGTCCGCCGGCCGACGACTACTTGGCTGAAGGTTTGACCGACGACCTCATCGATACGTTGTCGATGACCTCGGGCCTAAAGGTTCGTCCACGTGGCGTCGTCATGCGCTTCAAGGGCGTTGATCAGGATCCGCGAGAAATCGGCCGTGAGCTTGGTGTGCAAGTCGTCGTGGAAGGCAGTGTGCGTCGTGCACCTGCGGGTCTGCGCATCACCGCGCGCGTGCTCAGCGTGGCCGATGGATTTCAGCTTTGGGCCAAACGTTTCGATCGTCCGGAAAAAGATCTGTTTGTCGTGAACGACGAAGTCGCGACGGCGATTGCCGAAGCCTTGACCGTCGACATGACTTCGCCAACGCGCCAAGCCCCAACGGATCCAGCGGCTGTCGAGCTGTATCTCCGCGCGCGTGCCGAGTACCGAAAGTTTTGGCAGCCGAGTGTGCAAGCTGCGGCTGAGCTGCTCGAACAAGCGCTCAAGTTGGCGCCCGAAGATTCGACGATCTTGTCTGGTTACGCGAGTGCTCTGGCGCGGCTGTGTTTCTACAACGGTGCGCTTGCGGTGCCTGCGAAAGCCGCTGCGGAAAAAGCGCTGGCCGCAGCTCCGCATCTGCCCGAGGCCTACATCGCCATGGGCCACGCCCTCATGCAGCTCGGCGATATGGCCGGCGCTGTTCGGCATCTGCGCGAAGCCGTGAAACGTGCCCCGTCAAACCCTGAACCGCACTGGGTTCTGGGCATGATTCTCGTTGAAACCGGTCCCGTCGATGATGGCGCACACGAGCTCGAAACCACATTGAGCCTCGATCCGTCCCTCCCGACAGTGCACCGAATGCTCGCCCGCGTGGCTGCTGCTCGTCGCGAGTGGCCTCGCGCATACGCGCTGGTCGAGCAGTCGCGCGTGACGGATGGCCTCTTTTCCTACGCGTCGAACATGCTGCGATACATGTTGTGGAATCGTGATGAAGAACAGCTCGAGCGTGTTCTTGGCGAGTTGGAGGCGATTGACAACCGACCTCTCGTTACGCAGGCGATGGTCGACACCTACCGGGCGCGTCACAAACGTGGTGTGACCACGCCCTTTCTCCCGATGGCCTTCGACGAGACTGCGGGCTGGCGACGCACGGCTTTCTTCATCCAGATCGAGGCTGAGCAGGCAGCTTTTTCACACGACGACGAACGTGTTCGCGAAGCATTTCGGTTGTGTGCAACGAGCAAATTGCATGACCTGGTGTGGTTGGACCAATGCCCCCTTTTCGATCGTTATCGTTCGATGCCGGAGTTTGTCCAGGCACGGGATCTCATTGCCGCTCGCGCACAACTCGTCGTTGACGCCTATCGCGCCAAGTAATCAGCTCAACGTCCGAAACAGGGCCAGTACGCTCGTATAAAGCTCGAGTCGTGGAGGGCGTTTGTCCTGGGGACTGATCTCGAAAGCCGAGTGCATTCCAGCGATGGGCAAGTCTCCAAAACGTTGGCGCAAGATCCGCACTTCGACATCGTGCGCACCGTAGAGGTTTTGTCCGCGTCCGGCGCACGTCAGATAAATGCCGAAGTTTGGCGCAGAACCAAGCATGTTTTGCGTGACGAACCGGGCTGTCGTATCGAGCTCCAAACGCGCAGCTGATGGGTCACGAACGGCAAACGCCATGCGCATGCCTGGGCGGGCCTCGTCTCCGACCATGATCCCGCGTCGTGACGTGTCGATACCGCGAATCGGCCGCACGAAATAGCGTGTTCGGCCATCGGTCGTCGCGTCATTGGGATCAGCCAACGCCGCAAACACGACCGGAGGTGGTTCTTGTCCAGAAGGCTTGTCCACGGTGCATCGAGACAGCACGTCGAGAGCACGTTGATCTCCGATGCGCAAAACGAGCCCGCCCGAAACCTCTTCAATGGGTTCGAGCGTCGACAACAAGCGGCAAGCACCGGACGTGGCGACGATAGGGCGCGCCATGCCGCTCAAGGCCAAACCCACGGCAGGTGCATCGAGCACGGTCCCATCCGTGTTGATCAACGAAGCTGGTTTGCCCACGGTTCCGGCGCCAAACACATGCGTCGTAGGACTCGTCGCGGCGATGCCTCCGAGCGTATCGGGATCGAACGTTTCAGCATGGTGAAAGACAATTGCGGTCGTTGCTTTGGGCCCAAACGATTGTCCAATGCTCTCACCGAGCGCCACGGCGTCATCACCCGGTTCGCTGACTGCAAATGGAGTCGCTTTGCCTTGGCTCCAAAGCAAACCCGAAGCAGCGGCCGATCCTTCTACCTCTGCGCGTTCGTGCAGCACTCCAGCACCAGGAACGACGACCGTTGGAACGCCTTTCCACAACGTGCGCAGTTGTTCGATCACTTGACGTGTTGGAGTGCTGCCACCCGCGACGAAGACGAGTCCAGCCGTTGCAGAAGGAACAGCGCCTCGTGTGTCACGTAGTACGCGCACAAAAGAATCGCTCGATGTGATGCTCGTGCAAAAACTTCGGGCGGCCATGATGCGTGGCGCAAGTGTACCCGACTCGCCGCGTCGTGTGGGAGCCGGTTGGTCCGGGTAAAATTCGCCGTTTACTTGTCCCGTTTCCGATTTTCTTGCTACGGGGTCGATTGTTCGAACGATGTGGTCGAACGGACGCGGGGTTGCGGGTCGATTTCCGCAAGACCGACGATGTCTCGAAGGCTATTTCCGCGGCAATCGTCCGTGGTTCGAGGTTTGCGTCAACCGTCCCAGCGCGAAGCGTACGGAGGAAACTGTGATGAAGAGGCGAGCGGTTCGAAGGCGTGTCGGCGTAATCATGGGCGGTTCTTCGTCCGAGCGAGACACGACGTTGTCTGCTGGGCATGCCGTCGCCGATGCGCTCAGTGCGCGGGGCCATGAGGTCGTGCGTTTGTCGGTAGGCGCCGGCTTTGGTTCGGAACTCTGGGCATCCATTCAGCGCGCACGTATCGACGTCGCGTTTCTCACGTTGGCCGGACGTCTCGGCGAAGATGGCTGCATCCAAGGTTTGCTCGAACTCGCCCGCATTCCGTATACGGGCTCCAGTGTGCTCGCGAGCGCTTTGGCCATGGACAAGCTCAAGGCCAAAGAAATGTTTCGTCTGCACAATGTGCCAACCCCCCCGTATTACACCGTTTCCGTAGACGACGACCTTTCCGATATCGCCGATTTGCATGGTTCTTTCGGTTATCCCGTCATCGTGAAGCCGCGTGGCGAAGGCGCCTCTCACGGCATTTCTCGCGTGAACAACCTCGACGAACTCCGTTTGGCTCTCGAAACTGCTTTTGATTACGACGACGTGGCTCTCGTCGAGCGCTTCGTTACCGGAGTGGAACTCACCGTCGCGATTCTCGACGGCGAAGTTCTCGGCGCCGTTCGAGTCGACAAAGGCAATGGATCCCCGTCGTTCGAGCTCTCCCCGCAACGTGAACGCGGCGTCATCAATCTTGCGGAACGAGCTGCTCGTGCATTGGGATGCCGCGGCGCTGTGTGCGTCGATGTCCTCGTGACGGCTGGCGAAAATGAATACGTGCTCGAAGTGAACACGCAGCCGGTGCTCTCTCCTGATGGACTCTTCGCCCGAGCAGCGGCCCAAAAAGGTTATGATTTCGGCGCTTTGTGTGACTCGATGCTCGATGGCGGACGCTTGTACCAATCCGCGCGCCGTCGTCCGCATGTCGAATCAATGATGCACGGGACCTATCGTCAATCGAACGTGGTCGCTCCGCTCCCGCTCATGAAGTCCGTCGGTTGAAGCGTTTTGCTTTTCCGAAGTAACTGGAATCTTCATCACGCGCGATTGCCGTAATCGCTCTTCGACGCGGTTCCCTATCGTTTTCCGATCTTCGTGCTAGGGTGCGCGCCCCATGGATAGGCACAAGCTCGAAGGTTTGACGCGGGAGGAACTGGTCGCGCTGGCCGGTGAGCTTGGCATTGTTCGCCCGCGTTCTCTCACGGTTCCCGAACTCATCGACGACATCGTCTCGCGCACCGCCACGAATGAACGCGACAAAGCTCGTTCTCGAGGATGGCTGGGTCGCGCGCGAACCTTGCTCGCGAGTGTGATCGAACGCGGTCTGCATTTGCCCGATGTCGCCAAAGCTCTCCGCAATGCCCCGTCGACGCGTCCGTGGCCCGTGGCTCCCCCGCCGCTCGCTACGATGACGCTCGCCGAAATCTACGCGGCGCAAGGACATCTCGACAAAGCCCTGCACGTGCTCGACGAAATCATCGCTCGCGAACCAGAACACGCCGATGCCCGTTCGTTGCGTCAGCGATTTCTAGCCCAGAAAACTGGCCACAAAAAGGCCGAAACAGCGCCCCAACGTGAAGATGTTTCCGTTTCGAACGATCTTCCGGTCACCGCTGATGTCTCTCCGGCCGCTCCAGTTGTCGAAACAGCTGCACCCGTTGCCGACGCAACGCCGGTGACTGTCGAGACAAACACCGACGTCATTGCCATTCCCACGTTCGCCGAACCATCCGAAGTTGCTGCAGAGCCTGCGCAGGAAGCAGCATCGGCCGAGGTGGTGAACGTGGTGAACGAAGAAGCGCCGGCATCTGCCGCCGTCGCTGCCGTCGAAACAACAGCAATCGAAGCCGAAGAAGCGCCGAGCTCCGTTAAAGAGCCCGACCATGCAGATTCGTTTGAGGACGAACCATCTGCCCAATTCGATACGGACTCGGACGATCACCTCAGCATCGAGGAGCTGCCGCTTCCCGAGCGATACAACGTCGATGAAGTCGTGGGCATCGCGGTCGATCCGACGACGGTATACGTCTATTGGGAGGTTCGTCCGGTCGTCTTGGCGCGAGCGCATGCGCGTTTGTCCGGAGGTACCATGGTCGTGCGTCTCGTGTGTGTGACCCCGACGTGGGATGGGCCGCTCGTCGAGCAACGAGATGTGCCGATCGATGCGTTGTTTGGCGATGCATATGTCCGTGGATTGCGGCCCGGATCGAATGTGCGCATCGGCGTTGGCTGGCTGGCGCACGGCGAGTTTGCGCCTTTTGCCATCGGCGATCCGGTCTCGACACCCCGCAAAGAGCCAGCGTTTGGAGCAGCCTCGAAGATGGCGCGTTGGACGCCTGAAGGTGCTTCAGCGCCGGTCGAGTCGGGTCAAATGAGCGTCGCATTGCTGGCAAGTGCGCTTGATCGAGCTGCGGACCCTCGAGATTCCGCTCTGGTTCGTCCTGCACCAACTGTGGAACAAGCCTTGTTTGGTTCGCGATGGCCCGTCTTTGAACTCGGCGCGCGAGCTTCGGCTCCAGAACAACCGCGAAAAGCGACCCGTTTACCTCTGGGCGGCTCCAGCGAATATCGGCCCGGAGGCTCCAGCGACCTCGTGCGTCCTGCCGAACAGATCGCCCGCTAAAACTATTTTCCAAAAATCGTTTCGGAACACGCAACTGGGGTTCCGCCCAAACGATAGATCTGCATGAGGCAATCAATCCGTTCTCGTGCAGGCATTGTTTTCACCACAACCTTAACTCTCGCGTTGACCGCTTTTGGTGCGTTTGGACCAACTGCCGCGGCGAGCGAACCCGATGATGAACCGCCGTGGCTCATGTCCCTCGGTCCCGTCGACCTCGAACCGCAGCATGATTTGTGGGTCGATGGTGCATCGACGGGATCGCTCTGGATCTCCGTTCAGGCTACGTTGGTCCGGACAGACGATGGTCGCCACGATTTTGCGGCGATGGCGTTGCTCGGCGTGCCGCTGGAGCGCCTTGGCCAAACCCGCGATCGGCGTATTGCGGAGCGTCTCGCTCCTTTGCCAACGTTGACCGAGGGTTCGTCCACGGCTCCCGCGGCTGATGCGGCAAAGACTGCGGGCCCCGTCGTTCCAGAGCCGCTCGTGACGCCGGGCATGGCGCGGGCAGCAATTGCCGCGGCGCTGGAACATGCGGGCCTGGAGCAGTCGACGTCGCGTGTCGATCGTTTGGCAGCTCGCGCGCGAACCTCGGCGGTTTTGCCAGAATTGCGTTTGCGCGTCACGCGGCAACTGGATGATTCGCAGGTCTTGTCGCCGACGGAATACGACCCTGATCGTGTCACAGCGACCGTGAAGGCGAGTTGGTGGTTCGAGGCGCGGGCGACGTTCAAGCTCGACAAACTCGTGTTTGCCGATGAAGAGGTGGCTCTGGAGCGCATGCGCGAAGATCGTCTCGAAGCGGCCAAAAAGCTTCGCGAGCGCGTGCTGGAGACGTTGTTTGCGTGGCAGCGCGCGTTGCGTACGCGTGACGAGCCCACGGTCGAACCGGATGCGCAGATGAAGGCGGCATTGGCGGCGATTGAGGCGGAAGTGACGCTTGATGTGCTGACAGGTGGCTGGTTTACAAGGTGGAAAGTCGCGCGGGCACGGCCCGGACCAACCTGACGATGGGCGTGAACGAGGGTTTGGAATGGAACAACGAACGCCGCCGCTCGTGCCGTTTGTCATGAGCGACGGCAGGTTCGCGGAACCTTGCGTACCAGGACGCACCTATGCTGACGCCGGATCAATTCGCGAAGAATGTGCTTCGAGAGGCGTTGCGTTTCATGTCGACGGCCGAGACGGAGGTCGAGGTTTTGCACGCGACGCAAAAAATCGACTTTTACACATTTCCGGATCCTGCGTGGTTTGGAGAGCTGAGCGAGATGGGTCTGCTTGGTGAACTTGCCGCTGTTTCCGCCATGTTCGAGGTTTTTTGGAATACGCCGAGCTTGGAGCGCATCCGTCGCTGCATGGCGAAGCAACTGGCATGGCATCACGAACTCGAGCGGCGGGCGCGAGTCTGCACGCATGAATCACCGGAAGCGGTGGTTTTTCCGTGGCTGAACATTCTGACGACGGGGCGACCGAACTCGGTGCTCGAGGCGTTTGTCTTTCAGATGGTTCGTCCAGGAGTGTATGAAGCGGCGGCAGGTTTGTGCATGCGGATTATCGTCATCAGCGAATTGACGCGAAATCGCGAGACCTTGTTGTTGCGACTGTTTGGACGTGAACAGGTTTTGACAGACGCACTTGTCGACTTGGACGAACTCCCCGTGGATTCATGGGAGCGGGTTGCAGTGACCCGAGTCTTGAATGGCTTCGACTTCGATGGTACAGATTCCGAGACAAACCAGGAGGCTGAGATGACGCGTGCAGAACATGTTCGGTTTTTGATCGCTGCTTTTCGGCGAATCGTCAGGCGCCAGGCCTTGGCCAAACAAGCGGAGCGAGAGGTCACGCGCGAGATACTTCTGTGGCGACTCGAGCGTCGTTTTGGAAATCTACCTGCTGTAGCGAAGGTCCGCATTCTTGGAGCAAGTGAAGTTCGTCTTCACCGGTGGGCCGATAGAGTTCTATGTGCCGAGACGCTCGACCAAGTTTTCGCGCCGCCGCGGACGGGTTTGTTTCCCAAAACCGTCCTCGCTGGCAGTTAATCGGCCTCGCTAAAGAATCGTGTCCGACAGTTTTACCCACTTATCGCCGATGCCGACGTCTCCGTCCTTGTCTTTGACGGTCGCGGTGATGTGCAAGGTTTTTCCAAGCACCTGTTCGACTTTCAGCGTTCCATCCAGCTGAAAGCGCAGCCCATACAGTTTGCAGTACCCACCTTCATCAGGGTCGAACGTGAAGATGACCGTGAAGGGAGCCACGTCGGTGCCGAGTTCTGCGATGCGTCCCTCGAGCTTCGTGATCGTGCCCGATTGCCGGAGGTTTTTCATGCGCAACGCCACCCAAATGTGGTGCCCACCTTGGGGGCCTGCTTCGATTTGGGCCACGTCGTAATCGTTCACGGGCAAATAATCCGACATGCCTTTGCCAACGATGACCGTCGCTGGTCCGTCGTTGTGTTTGCAGATGTCCGTGTTGCCTTCAGACCAGGCAGGCCAGTAGTCCTCGATGAGTCCTGGGTGCACGTACACCGAGCCGCAAACGCCACCGGTACATGTTTGCGTGTCGCTGCATTGCGGGGCGCTGGGCCCAATGCACGCATTCGATAGATCCACGCGCAGCAGGAGTTTCTGACCACCCATCACCGACGTCGACGCGCGACGGGTGAGAAGTGGTGTGGAAGTCGTCCCTCGGGCCTCGATCTCGACCTCGACCTCGTCTCCTTCGGGCAGGTCCAGGAAAGCGACTTCGAGTGGAAACGTGAATGGCTGTGTGCCGCTCGAAAGCAGCGTTTCGTCCGAGATGGCTGCTCCATCGACCTTTTTCACGATGCGGAGCGCGAGCACGTCGACACCCACACGCAGGGGGCTCGAAACGCCAACGATGACCGATCCGGTGGCTGGTTTGTCAGGGTCAGAACAGCCAAACGGTAGGACGATGAACAGCGTGGTGATGATGAATGACAGGAAGCGGAAGGCGATACGCATGCTTGACTCCTCGCGGGGGGTTGCGAGGTGGCAAGGCGTCTCGAGGTCAGTTGATGCCTTCGATGGCTTTCAAGAACCTTTCGGCCGGGACAAACTCGGTAAACCGCACGCGCTCTTTCCCTGCTGAATCGAAGACGACCACCGTCGGAAGCCCTACCACGTTGTACTTCTTCTTCACTTGCTCTACCTGCGGATCGTCATCGTTCGTCGCGTCAAACTTCAACGGAATGAAGTTGGCGCCCTTCTCGATGACGCGAGGATCCGCGAAGGTGTGCTTGGCGAATTCCTTGCAAGCACCGCACCAATCGGCCGTGAAGTCGACCATCAAAGGACGTTTCTCGCGTTGGGCTCTCTCATAGGCTTCTTTTTCCGAGTGTTCCCAGATGAAAGCCTTCGGAGGTGCAGCTGCTACAGCGCTCGATGAGCTGCCGGGCGGTTCGCGGTGTACTTCGACTTCTGGCGGCGGCATGTCGATGCTCACCCACAGGACAAATCCCCCAAACGTTGCGGTCAAAACGCCAAGGACTTTACGGGGCTTTACGAGCGTTCCTTCATCGTGCCAGTCGAGATGGATGGCCCCAATGATGATGCCGAGGAGGATCGCTCCAGCACCGGCAACCATGAACGTCGTGTCATGGCGTGCCACTTTGGTCATTGCTGGGATGGCATAACGCAGGAAGAACAAGGCGCAGACGAGAAGGACGGTGCCGAAGAACGATTTGACGCCGACCATCCATGCGCCGCCCTTGGGCAAACCCACGGCAAACGCTCCGACCAGGAAAAACGGTAACCCCAGGCCGAGTGAAAACATCAGGCCCACGAGAGCCCCGAGGACGACGTTTTGCGTCTTGCCGATCCACAAGAGGATGTCTGTGAGCACCGGACCCGTGCAAGGCGCGGCGCTCAAGCTGCTCACGAGTCCCAGGGCAAACGCTCCGCCGTACCCAACACCACCTACCCCGGACAAACGTTGCATCAAACCTTCGGGCAACGTCAGCTCGAATGCGCCGAACATCGAGGCCGCCATGGCTCCCATGACGATCGCAATGAGCACGTTGACCCACGGCTTCTGCAATGCGGAACCAAACAAACTTCCGGTGAGCGCAGCGCCTACGAGCAGCGTCGTAAACAGCACCGCCAAACCCATGATGAACGATAACGATAGCAAAACCGCTTCTTTGCGGCTCTTTGCTTGCTTTGCGCCGAAGATGCTCACCGTGATCGCCACCATCGGATACACGCACGGCGTGAGGCACGTCAGCAATCCACCGGCAAACGCCCCGAGTGCACCTCCGGCCAAGCCGTAGTCCGCAAGCAAACGCGTAAACAGGTCCTTCTTTTCTTCGTCTGCACCTTCCGCCGCCAAACCCATGGTTGGCAACAGCAGCACCAGCATGCAGAGAAGCACGCCGATCAGAATCGGCGTTGCGGATCGAGGTCGCTCGGTACGAGCTACGTTGGGGTTTGGGGCGTAGGGCGCCGTAGGCGACCCGGAGCCCCAAATGTTCGAACTTCGGGAGGTTTGTTCCGACGCACGATTTGCACGACGGAATGTTTCGAGATCACGGCTGTGAGCGCTTTGCACGCCCGCATCCTACCAAACGGCGAGTCAATGGGCCCATCTTGCGTTGCGAACGATGGTTGAAATTCTCTTCAGCTACCCGCGATTTCCTCGATGGCTTGCCGCGCTGCTTCAATTTCCCCACGAAGCGAAATCGCCATCACCCGCCGCCCCGTCGTACTGCGCTCGATGAAACTCAGCAGCCACTTTCTCGCGTCTTCGTGCCGCCCTGCATGGCGCGCCAAAAGTCCCAAGACGAACCGGCCGTATCCACCACCCGCCGGAACATCCGCAAGGCGCGAGATGAGATAATCGAGGTTGGGTACGGTTTGTCCTGCCGCAAGCTGGGCCAGCGCCAAGTGACCCTGGTACAGCGGTTTGTCCGTGGTCCCCCACCGCGCTGCCCGCGACAAGGCCGCAATTGCATCATCGTATCGTTTGTCCAAATAATACAGGCTACCCAGCGTCCACCAGTGAAAAGCTTTGCGATTCGGCGGACTCGAACGCGCCGCAAGACGCAAATGCGTTGCTGCTCCGTCGATGTCGCCCGTCGCTTGTTTGGCTCGAGCCGCATCTTGATGAGCCACGTCTGGCAGCACATCGAGCACGAGCGCTTGCTCCGACGCGAGAATCGCTTGGTCGAAACGTTCTTGCTCGTAATGTGCGAGGTAGAGTTGCCGCAGCAACATCGCCTGCGTCGTCGGATCGAGTTTCGATCGTGTGCTCAAGCCTTTGCGTGCCCAGATCGCGCGAGCACGTGGCGTTTGGGCCACCATCGCTCGTTGCAACATGTCCTCGGGCAAGATTGCTTTCTGCCGTGCTGCGCTGCTTCGGGTTCGTCGTGATGGAACCTTTGGCGGCAAGGGCACTGGCGGAACCTCGGATGGTTGCCGTCCTGTTTCGGGTTGCCTGGCCCCTCCGGGAGCGAAGGAACCCTCGACATCCTTCGCTTTTCGCACGCCGAGAGAGTAGCAGCCTGGTTTGGAACTCGCACGCCCACAATTCGTCGTCTTCGAGCGTTCGATGTCGTCCGTCTTGTTGCGTTCGGGGCGTGGGCGCGGCAATGTCTGCACCCCAATGCGTCGAAACGTTCGAGACTCACGGGTTCTGTGGGGATCCTGGATCGGAGCGAGTGTGGCTCTGTTCGTCCTAGCTGGTTGCGGCCGACCCGCAACAAAGGCCGATTGTGACGAGATCCTCGACAAAAGCGCGATGTTCGAGCTTCAGATGCAACACGTCACCGACCCGGCTGAGATAAAAAAGCGGACAGAAGCCGTACGGGCTGCGCAAGGGGAGCAGCTCTTGGGCAAGTGCGTCGGCCGGAGGATCACCGACAAGGCGATGAGTTGCGTGCGGAATGCGACCTCGGCCGAACAGGTGGATCGGTGTCTGGACTAAAGGAGTCGGCAAGGGCGACGGAAGTCATCACGACGTTGCTGATCATTGTTCTCTTGCTCGGCGCGTTGGGCTTTCGTTCCATTCGACGAACCTTTGCGGCTCATCCCTCGCCCGAGGTTTGTCAGGCCCTACTCGACCGATATGTCGAGCACATCGTCTATGTTCACAATCCGAAACCTTCCGCATCGGAGTTGGATGCGCGCAAGGCGGAAGCACGGGCGCTTGCGTCGAAAGACAAGGCTTTCGCTGGTTGCCCGACCTATCTCACCAGCGAAGAAGCCGATTGTGCCATGCGCTCGTTTACTGCTGACGAATTCGAACGGTGCCTGCCATGAAAGTGCGACCTTCGTGCGGAGCTATGATCCGCATGATTTTTAGCCTCACCACAACCTCGTGTGATACCGTTGGGCTTCACCTTCGAGGCGCGTACCCATCGCCGTGAAAGTCATCTCTCCGCTTCTCGGCTTCAACAACAACGTCAAGCACAAGGGACGAGTATTCCATGTGCAGACGGAAGACTCCGGGGTGCGTCATCCGCACGTCATCACGCATTTATTTGCGGACGGTGGACGCATTCTGAAGACGATGAAGACGTCGTACGCGGAGCACCTCAACGAGGCGAATCTGCGCGACATCGTTCATCAGCTCATGAAAGAGCAACACAAGGCGATGTTCGTCGCTTTGCGTGATGGGCAATTCGATCACTTTTTCGAGGAAAAAGAAGCGGGTAGTGCCGCCTCGGGTCCCAATTCGGCAGCGGGTCCGGCTTCTTCAGGTGTGGTGCCCGCACCGCCTTCCGTGACGCCCGCGCCGCCGACCGTTGCGGTGCCCGTCTTGCCGGGTTCGTCGAAAGTTGCAGCTCCTGCATCCTCGGGAGTTCGTCTCGTCACACCTGAACCCGTTGTGGCGAAAAGTGACTACATCGACCTCGATCTTCGGGGACTCGACAAAGCTGCCGTTGCTGCCGAGCCGAGTGTTGGTTCTGCACCGCAGGATCTTTCTCCACCACCCTCCGCGGTCAAACAGGGCGGCAATCTTTTCACTGCGGGCGTGTATCGCACGTTGTCGAATACGGCTGCGTCGGTGCCGGCTGGCGCGCGTTATGCGCAACCCAAACCCCCGACGATCTTCGGGTCGGCGCGACCAACTCCAAACGTTTCGATTTTCGGCGAAGACCTCATCAGTGAAAAGTCATTGGATGAAGTCATTTTGAGTTATCTCGCCGAAGACCTGGAAAACGAAGAAGGCGCGTGAAAATTGAGGGGCGTCACGCATTCGACGTGACGCTTTCATCCTTGCGAAAGCTTCACGTATCCTGGCGTCGAGGTTCGTGACCAAGTCCTCTTCCCCGATCACCAAGAGCCTTTGGCTCTACCCTCTTGCCATCAGCGGGCTGATTTTCTTTGCGCTTCGGATCGTCGATCTGATCGGTGCACCGAAGCAGGCCGTGACGGATTTTTTTGGCGTGATGTCGGCCGAAGACGCGAGCCGCATCATGGGTGGCACTGGCGAAGTCATCGCCGCGATCCTCGGCATCGTCATCACGGTCGCCTCCATCATCGTGCAGCTCGCTGCGACTCGGTACACACCGCGCATCACCGAGATGTTTTTTCGCGATTTCACCAATCGCGCCGTCATTGGTTTCTTCGTCATCTCGGCCATTTTTTCGCTCTGGGTCAACTACGGCATTCGTTCGCTCGACACGGCGGAAGCGTCGTTCGTCCCGCGTTACGGCGTGATCGCCGTTCTCGCGATGCTCACGCTGAACCTGTTGATGATGGCCCCGTATTTCGCCTTCGTGTTTGACTTTCTCGAACCCGACAAGATCGTCATGCGCATTCGCGCTGCAGGTGTCGAAGACGCGCTGCATCGTTCACGAGGTGAGACGGAAGAAGCAATTGACGATCGCCGCATGAAAGCACTCTCGGCCCTCGAACAACTCGCCGACATCGCGCTCAACGCCATTCAGCAAAAAGACAAGGGCATCGCGTCGTACACCGTGGATTCGATCAGCGAGCTCGTCGTGGCGTACATGCCGCACAAAGGTTCGATCGATCAGCGTTGGTTTTCGATTCGCGGTCGGCTGCTCAACGATCCGGACTTCGTCAGCATGAATGAAGTCGCGTTGGGCCGAATCTCGAACGATCACACGTGGCTCGAATACAAGGCATTGCGGCAGTTTTTGATGGTTTTTCGAGAAGCACTCACCTTGATGCCCGACATCATCAACCGCATTGCGATCGACACACGGTACATCGGCAAAGCGGCGCTCGTGGCGAATGACAAAGCCGCGCTTGCTGGGGTCATCAAGTTTTTCAATACGTACATGCGTCGCTCGCTCAACGCGCGAGATATTCCGGCGGCGTACAATTGCCTCAACCAGTACCGCTACTTGGCCGAAGAAATCCTCCGTCAAGGCTGGAGCGAGGAAGCTCTACGCGTAGCCAATCACTTCAAGTACTACGCCCAAACAGCACAAACGATGAAGCTCGCCTTCATCACGGAAACCGTCGCGTTCGATCTCTGCACGTTGAACGAACTCGCATACGACCTCGGTGCCGATGCTCGTGATGCGCTGCTACGTGTGTTCCTCGAAGTCGACAAGGAGACCGATGCGGATCAGCAAGAGCAATCGCTGCGCGGCGTCCGCAAAGCTCAGGTCAAACTTGCGACGTATTACTTGTTCAAAGGCGACACGGAACTGGCGCAACTCATTCATCGCGACATGCGGGACGAACGGCGCGATCGGTTGCGCTCGATCAAGCAAGAGATGCTTGGTGTGACCAGCAACGAGTTTTGGGAGATCAATGAACGCGGGGTGGTGTTCGAGTACATCGAGCCCGATCGTCGCGCGTGTTTGAATCAATTCTTCGATTGGTTTCCAGGGCTCGATACGCGCACGGCAATGTCGCTCAATCCGAACGAGTCGCGAGATGCAGCAGGTGAACGCATGTCCTTGCCCCCACCGAGCATGCCAAACCGCTGACCGACCAGTGCATTTCGACGCCCGACAATCCGCGATCTTCTGTAGACTGCCTACATGCTCGGGCAACTGGCCCGCTTTTTTCTAGCGGCCTCCACCGTTCTAGCGTTCGGATGTTCGCCCAATCTTGGCGATGCTCCGTTTGCTTGCGACAGCACAGGGCTTTGTCCCGAGGGGTATTCCTGTCGCGTATCCGTGTGCGTGCGTGATGGGACCATGCCTGAAACGGCGCATCCGACACGCGCGACGTGGATCAATCCTGCCGAGGTATTTTGGTTTGCGTCGGCAAGTGATGGTGGGGCCACGTTGCTCGTCAACGACAACTTCACGCAAGGTCGCAAAGGCATCTACGACGTCCGCGTAAAACCCGACGGCACGGTTCTCGACGCGCGATTGTTGTTTCCGCAAGAAGACGGCCCCGCGGCATCGTCGTCGACCATCATCCTGCCCGATGGTCGCTACGGTATCGTTACGCTGCGTTTCCCAAACATCGAAGGCGATCTGATGATGCTCGACCTCTACGGAGTCGAGCGGGATACTGCGCCTGGAACGACAGCTGCGGTCGAAAAGCTGTTCTCGGACACGTCGCAATACCTTGGTGGGGTCGAGCCATCCTACGTGAGTGCCGTGATTGACGGCGCGAAGATCCACATTGCGTGGTCTGTCCCGAAGAGTGGAGGACAAACCCGAGTTTTGCGTGTCGAACGCACGGGTTCTTTGTGGAAGGACACGTTCACCACCATCGCGCAGCTCAACGAAGCCACGCCGCCCATTCCGCCGCTTTCCGGTGATTGCCAGCTCTTCCGTGCCGATGACGGATGGCTGACGGTGCGGGCAGGTTTCGAAAACTATGCCCTGGCGACCATCGATGACGTGACGACTCCCGTGCAGTTGCAAGACAGGGCGGACGAACCGTTGTTCGTCTGGAAAGACCATACGTTTTCCCTGCGTCGCGACAAACTCGACCCAGCGACGAATATTTACGACGTCTCCTATGTGATGGAGCCCAAAACGGGGATGCCTCTGACAAACTCGTATCGTTTGCCCGCGACCGCGTCTCCCTTCATCGGTGTGCCCTTCCAAGGAGGCGTGCTCGTCGCCCCAGTCTCGAATGATCCAAAATTGCCGAGCATCGATGTTGCGTGGGTTTCGCCAACGGATCCGCTCCGTATCGTCGCCAGTATCACGCGGCAGAGTTCCGATCCGGTGTACACGGCGCGAGCGTTCGTGCGCGACGACAAGGCGTACATCGCCTGGGTCGAATACCACGAGGGAAGCATGGATCTTTGGGTTGGCGTGACGAACTTCATCAAGTCCGGGGCCAAACCTTTGGTGAACCAAGTAATCGCTCCACGTCGAGTGTATTCCGTGCCGGGGAGGAATCCGTGAGGGCGCGACGTTGGGCGATCGCGTCCGTGTTTCTTTTCACGGGGTGTGGCGAACCATCCTTGGGTGAGATGCCTGCGCTTTGTTCCGCAGATGGCGCATGCCCCACCGGTTACGACTGCATCCGTGGCGTATGCGCGGAACCAGGCACGCCTGTGCCGATCACCGTTGGGCAAGTCGGTTCGATTCGCGGGATCGACATGCGCATGGTGCCGCAGTCCAAGAGCGTTCTGGTGGCTTGGGAATCGTACGCGTATTACGCCGAAGGGCAGAAGTTTGTCGGGGCCCGCGTAACGCCTGAAGGAAACGTCAGCCCACGGATGGACCTCGTCGGAAGATTTGTGGCGGAAGACGATTCGCTCGAGCCTTATTTCGATGCGCTTGCCGTGGGGAATGACCGGTTGCTCGTCTCCATCAGCGCGCCGTCGTTGCCGGATGAGGATCTGGTGCAACCGCGACTCATCACGTATCGCGTGAGTTTGCCCGCGGAAGGAAACGAGAGTTCTCCACCTACGTACGAACCTGCTTGGGGCTCTGAAAAACGCCTCAGCACAGTGGGTTACGGGGCCGTGAGCATTCCCAAGCTCGTGAGTCGCGGATCGACGGTGGACGTTGGTTCCGTCCGCTCGGGCACCACAGCGACGGAAACGGTCGCCGATTTATCCATTTTCTCGATGCAGCCAGATGGATCGTTACCGCCACCTGAAGACGCCACGTATTACCCAGCCCGGTCTGATTTGTCCGTTGCCGTGGGTGTTTTCGATGCGCTGCGTTTCGATGTCGGTACGTGGTGGGTTTTGGATGACGAACGCCCGGGCGAGGTCTATTTGCTCGACGCAGGGGCACGCATCGAGGCAACTCTAGGGCGATTGGCGGTCCCCGTCGCCGTCGATGGTTCGTCGTTGCTCTACATTGCTCCGTCAGCACGGCAGGGCGACAAACTCAACACGTCCCCGGTCAGCGGTGCCGCGGAGCTGCGCAAAGTTTCGGTCGTGGATGTGGGCGGCGGCGTGTTGCAAACAAACAAAGCGACGGTGGGATCCTTGCCGACGATCCGTGACTTCCCTCGACCCGCATGGGTGGCGCGAGCAGGAAAGACCGCGATTTTGGTGACTCCAGGTCAAGATGCTTTCAGTCCCAACCTTCTCGTGTACACGATCGATCCGCAGACGGGGACGTCGAACCTCGCGCATGAAATCAAGCGCTTTTCCTCACGTTTGGTCGAAGGAGTGCGGGCATTGCTCGTTGGGGACAAACTCTTCATCGCGTGGCTCGAAACGGACGCCGAGACAGGTGCCATTCGGATGGCCATCCTGCCGGAGCCTTAGGAATGAATCGATGAAGCTGCGTGGCTTTTGGGACAAATGCCGGGGAGGGAAGACATGACGTTCGATCCCCAGGCGCAGCTTTTTGCGGGCAAATACCGCTTCGTGCGCATGCTCGGCAAAGGAGCCATGGGCGAAGTGTGGCTCGCCGAAGAAGAAGGGCCGCGTAATTTCCGACGTCGGGTCGCAGTCAAACGTCTGCTCGGAACCGGGGAACTCGGCGACGTCGCCACCGAATCGTTCATCGCCGAAGCACAAGTCATCGCCAAACTCGATCATCCCAACATCGTTCGTCTCATCGAACTCGGCAATTCCGAAGGCGGTTTGTACCTGGTTCTGGATTTCGTAGACGGCGCCGCTCTCGACCGTTTGTTTCGACGAACTGGCGCATGCTCACCTGCGGCTGTGGCGTACATCGGTCGGGAAGTCGCCAAGGCGCTCGAGGCTGTGCACACGATGAGTGACGATTACGGGCGTAACTGCGGAGTCGTGCATCGTGACGTGACGCCTTCCAACATCCTCGTGTCACGTGACGGGCGCGTGCGCCTGACGGACTTTGGCGTCGCGCGTATTTCCGGCATGGGCGGGGAGCGAACCGAAACTGGGGTTTTCAAGGGCAAACTCCCGTACATGCCGCCCGAGCAAGCGCGCGGCGAGAAATTCGATGGTCGCGCCGACATCTTCGCGCTTGGCGTCACCCTCTTCGAAGGCATTCTCGGTCGCCGTCTACGCAAAGCCGAAACGCAGACGCAGCTGCTCATGATGATCTCGGTCGAGCCAGTGCCGCGGGTTCACGAGCTCATACCCAATCCACCGCCGATGCTCGCGTACGCGATCGATCGGGCCACGGAAATGGATCCGCAACGTCGAGTTTCCGATGCCGGCGAGCTCGTTTCGATGCTCGATGAAGCGTTGCGTGAATGTGGTCCTGGGGCCGAGCGACAAGCGCAACTGGAACTGAAAGCGCGTCTCGAGCAGGTAGCCGCGGCGGCGCGCGAAGCTCCGCAAACCGAGCGCCCTCCCGCTTGGAACGTGCAGCTCGGAACTGGGTCGGGTCCGGTTGCGACAAACCCAGGAGCAAGTTTGTCCGAGCCGCCTTCGGCCGGACATATGTCGTCTCCCTCGTATGGATCCCGCAGCGGGGCTGGATTCAGCATGCCCCCTGCATCGAATCCGTCGCAAGCCGGGCGTAGTGTCACGGGCGTTGGCGGTTAGATCGGACGCGCGTCGTGTAGGGACAGTGTGT
>DAOMZH010000036.1:0-27798 GCA_035437985.1 Polyangium sp. (in: bacteria)
GAACGATTTTCGAAACATGTGTTCATCAGATGCCGGTCATCGTGGTCAAACCGCGGCCCGTGGAGACTCGAGACAAAGCGTCATTCGTCGCGGCCCAGGAAAAACCCAAAGCGGACAAAACCGCGCCTGCGGCTGTGGACAAACCACGCGCGCTCGTCGACAAGGCCATCGTGTCTGCGGAAGTGCCGGCAGTGCTCGGAGCCATTCGCGATTTGTCGGTCTTGGCGCGTGAAGGCTCGGTGGATGCCGCGCGTCTGCCGTCATTGATGTCCGAATTGACCTCGGCGCTCGGTGCGCAGGTATTGCGGCGGGGCCTTTTGGTTGGCATGACAAACGATCGTGGGGGCGTTGGCGAGATTGCTCGGCGAGTGATGAAGCAAGCCGCAGAAATCGACGACGGATCGAATGCAACGCGCTCGTTGGCTCGCTGGTTGCGTGGTCGAGCATTGGTGCTCGTGGATGAAGCAGCAGCGCATGCCGCTGGAGCATCTTCCAGTGATTTGATTGCCTCGATTGTCGATGACGCGACCGAAGCGCAAAAACGTGCCGAAGCGCGGCTTATGGCCCTGGAAGAACTCGAAGCATTACGTCGTGAGCTTTTGGCGCAAGGGGCGATTCATGAAGTGGGCGAAGAAAATATTTGGCGACGAGCGGCATTGGCGGCAGAAGACGATATTGCCATATTGCTCGACATTTCATTTCGTGGCGTCGTGGCCCGAGCGCTCAAGAGTGGTCGATCACAGGTGCTCACGGAAGTTCTCGCGGCCATTTCACCAGAGCTTGATCGGATCGAGCTCATGGCGAAACGATTGACGACATTACGTGGGGAGCCTTCGGGATTGAAGGCCAAAGTTGCGGGCAATCGTATTGGGCCGTTGATTGAGGCAGTATTTGGGGAGTTCGACGCGACGGATCGGACTGCATTGATTCGCGAAGTTGATTCTTTGGCGAAAATGCTGCGCAAGGCCGGACTCGAAAGCGCAATATCGCCCGAGCATTTCTTGGGTTGGACGGTGGAGGCTTTGCTCCGTGGTGACCAACCGAAGGTTGTCGAAAGCGAACATGCCGATTTCGATGGTTACCATCAATTGCGAGCTGCCGAGCAGCGGGTTTCGTCGGCATATACGTTGGCTGAAGTCGCCTTGATTGCGCTGCCTGGATTGCTCAAGGATCTGACGAATCCAACCGAGGCCGCGTTATCGATTGCCGCGTTATGCGCAAAACTGCCCCGACCGATGCAAGATCGAGTCGTCGCCGGCGACTTGAATCGCATTTCCCGAGCGCTCGATTTTCTGGAGTATTTTTGGTCCGAGCTGCAAAACCAGGGGACGGATACCGAGAGCCTTTTGCGCGTCATTGTCGAGTCGCGATTTTTCGATATCGTTTGGGATGATTCCGCATTGACGCGTTTCTCGCTCGAAGCGCGTCTGGTGGGGGATATTTTTCCGGCCCATGCCGAAATCGTGGCGGGTATGCGGGAACGAATCGAAGATTTCGATCAGCAAACGCGCGCTGCCGTAACCGAGCTATTCCGCAGTCGTTCCGACGATCAGTGGGCAAACTCTTTGCGCTCGAAATAAATCATGAGCGACCCGCAGCTCGAAGAAATTGGGGCAAGGATCGAAGGGCTCGTGGTCGGTCCGGAGGGTGTCCGGGCACCATTGGTGCGCCTTGTAAAACCCATTCTCAAGGCGATTGGATATCGACCCAAACTAAAGACTGAAAAAATCTCGGCGCTGCTCGATTTGTTGCGGGCGCCCACGGATGCGCATCGCGATTGGGCCCAAGTCGAGAAATTGCAAGACGAAGCGGTCGACGAATTGGAGAGGAACGTTCAGGGTCTCGAAAGGACTCTTGTCGTGTACGGGCGTGTGCCTTTGGCGCATGCGGCATGGGTCCGACGATTGTATGAAGTGACGGTTCGGACGTCACGGGCCTCGAAGGACGAGAAAAACGAGGCGGCGCGGCGCATTGCCGCAGCGATTGAACCGGTGCGCATTGCTGCTCCATTGGCTATCGAAACCCGCTTGCCGACGGGACAAACCGCTGGATCGGGCGGCCAAGAAAAACCCGCAACGCAAACATCGAAACAATCGTCAGACCCCGACAAACCAGGCTCGCTCGAAGAAGAGCGCCTCGTCGAAGTGCAGCTCCTGGCGATTGATCACTTGCTGGAATCGGCGCGAGGGGAAACGGAATTTCTGGCGCGTCGTCGCCGACTCCTCGAAGCGGGACGTAAATTGCTTTTGGACGCAGCTGCTGCATTGCCGCTCGTACACGATGGCGTGGAAGTCCGGCGAAAACATTTAGCGGCGGAGATTGCGCGTATCGATCGCCTCGAAGCAGCGGGGTTGTCGCCGCACAAGGGATTGTTGCATCAGGCCAAAGAGGCGTTGGCTTTGGGGCAAAGGCAACGTTTGCACACAGCGCTGGTCGCGCTAGATGGGGCGTCTTTGTCGATGGGCGACGAAGCACGGGTGGGTTTGACGCGACAAGCACTGGAGAAGCTAGGTGCGGGCGATGGGGAGCCTAGTGTTCCGGACAAACTGCGATCGTTGCGGCGATCGAGCGAAGAAATGTTCGGTGCGGCGACGTTGCAAGCTATTTCGGAAGGTTATGCTCGGGCGCGGCATTCGCAAAAACGTGGACCCAAGGGGGAAACGGCCGAGGAGAAAACATATCGGTTGTTGGCGCTCGATTGGCTTTCCCCGGAAAAAGAATCGGCGACGCACGCGGCCCTTTGTGCAATCGATGGGGCGGTGGATGTTGGGGTGCCGCTTTCGCCGGTGCGAGTCGTCGAAAACGAGACGTTTGTCCGGGTGGTCCGGCATCCGACTCCCGACATGATTTTGCTCCCAGCTCGGGAGATTACGGATATTCCGTCGGCAATCATCGACGATCCACGAATGATTCTCATGTCGTTGGCCGAAGGGCGCCTGCTCGCGCGCAGGTTTGTCGCCACCGAAATCACAAAGAAAACCCGGACGCAGCTCGTGGGCGAAGCGCGCATTTACGTGCTCGATGGGTCGAGCTCCATGCTCGAGGATGGGAAAGACGGATCCCGCGCCCGGGTGCGCGATGCGATTTTGCTCGGCGAGTTGGGCACATTGGCGCGTCGTTATGCCGAAGGTAATCGCTCCGTGCGGGTCACGCTGCATTACCGATACTTTACGAAGAAAATTCATCCCGTGGTCAAAGTCGACGATGGTAAGTCGGCGTTCACCTCGATGGCCAATGTCGTCGAGAAGGTTTGGCGTGGCGGAACCGATATCGAAAATGCGTTGTTGGCAAGTTTCGACACGATTCGCAAAGCAAAGGAAGAAGATCCGGATTTGGCCCGGGCGCAAATTGTTTTGATCACGGATGGCGATGCAGTGGTTCGCGAAGAAGTGATTCGAGAAGCGCGAGAAAAAGTGGGTGATGTGCCCATTGCCGTGAGTGTCGTTGCACTGGGTATGGAAAACCCGGCATTACGGGCGATTGTTGCGCGACAACGGTCCCGCGGGGAGCGGGCATTTTATCATTTTTTGGACGACGCAGCATTGGTGGAGATTTGCGACGGAAAGACGTTTTCCGGGCCCTCCGTACACGTAGAAGAAGATCCACAAGACAAACGTTTGTCGCTCGATGCTCGGGTGGCCAAGCTGCGCGCGGAATTGGGTAGTTTGGTCGATGATTTGGATTCAATCGCCAAACAGCGCACCAGCGCAGCGATCGAAGCGGCGGTCGCCGACGCCGACGCGCAAACGGAGAGAGCACGGGCCGAAGCGCAATTGGGAATTATGCCCGACGCTTCCGTCGCGGGCGAGGGGCAGCGCGCCTTGCACGAAGCTGCCGAACGGGATCGAAGGAGCCTCGAGAATCGATTCGCAAAGTGGTTTCCGCGGATTGACCTTGCAGTGGTTCCGAAAAAGCCCGAAGACAAACCTACGGCGACGTCCGATGGCGAGGCGGTGATTTTGGTGCTGTCCACGATTGCGGAGGTCGTGGGGGAATCGAGCGGCACGGATTTGGGGCGCAAGGCGGATGCCATCGAATTGCTCGAGCGGCTGTTGCCCGATGCATTGCTCACTCCGGCAAAGTGGTTTTTTGCGCTGAAGCACGAAAAAGTGGTCATTGCCGTAGCGATGGATGCGGTGTGGAAAGCAGTCGAGGGAAAGGGAGGCCCATAAAGGCTTTCGGTGCGTGTCGAAATAGGCTATCATGAAGGCTCGTCTTGCGGTGCGTTGACGAATTGCCCAAAACCGCTGCCCGAGCATTCTTGTAGGAGGCCCCATGCGCCGATCGATTCTTGTCCTTTCTCGTGTTCTGTCCCGTCATGGAATGGTCGTTCTCGCGCCATTCGTTGCGGCATGCAGCGAACCAGGGGAAACAGCCAAACCCACTCCCGGTGACGAATGCAAATTGGCTCAAACGACGTTCGAAGCTGGTGATCCCAATGGCCACGCCGATCCGTTCGGAGCAAAAGCGGCGGGTCAGGCGCGAGCCGGAAGAATCGCGTCACTCGATGGAATTGCGCAACCAGCGCATGGACGTCAACATATCGATATTGGTGATTACGTCCTCGCCAATGACAAGATCGCCGTATATATCGAAGACAAGGGCCTGAGTGATGGGTATGCCCGCTTTGGCGGGGAAATCCTCGCGATTGATGCCATAGGTACCGACGGAAAACCCCGAGGTCTGTCTCGGTACGTAGAAACGTTGACGGGTTTGTCGATTGAAATGATCAATCCGACGAGCGTCACGGTTTTGTCCGATGGATCGAAAGGCGATGAAGCCGTCGTTCGGGTCGTGGGCAAACTCGAAGGTATTCCGTTCATGCAGGGGCCGTTGGCGAATTTGTTCCCCCATCGATTTGGACTGGAAGCTGCGTATGACTTCGTTTTGCGGCCCGGTGAAGAACGGGTGACCATGCGTATCGGGGTCATCAATCCGACGCTCGAGGATGTGAATTTCGGTGTGGATCGTCTGGACTCCGACGAATTGTTCGGTTTTTTCCAGTACAGTCAGTCACAAATCGTGACGCGTGAATTTGGGTACGCCGAGCCCAAGGGCAAAGTCGATTACGTGGCCTTCGATAGCGGTCCGTGGAATTTTGCTTTCCGGGTGCCCGGGGAACAAATGAACTATGGTTTGTCGGTCAGCGGATTTTCGCTCTTTTATGGGCCGGGCTTCATGGCCCCCGCTTGCGCAGAAACCCTCGTCGATCGCGCAGAAATCATTGCCGGCGGACCTGATTACGATGGGTTATTGGAGGCCGTACGGCGCGTGGCCCAAGAACCCGCTTATCGTGAAGTGCAGGGGAAAGTCACGACGTCCGACGGAATGGGCGTGCCCGATGCGTGGGTGCACGTGGTCGACGCGCAAGACGAATATCAGACGCGCACCCGAACAGCCGCCGACGGGACGTTCACGGTCCATGTACGTCCAGACGAACCAATGACGATTGTGCCGCAAAAGCAAGGATTTGCGAAACATCCGGGTTTTGGCATAACCAAGACGGAAACCAATGTGACCATTCCGCTCGATGCCCACGGCACGATTCACGTCGTGGCGACCGACAAATCGACCACCGAAGCATTGCCGGTGCGCATTCAAGTCATTCCGGCGATGCCCGAGGAACCTTTGGCCGCGATGTACGGCGTGGAAGGCGAAAAGAATGACCGTCTGTACCAAGTGTTCTCGATGAACGGGGATGCAACCTTGACCGTTCCGCCTGGTACGCATCGGGTGATCGTGACGCGCGGCTACGAATGGGAATTGCTCGACACGGAAGTTACCGTGATGCCTGGTGAATCCACGAATGTCGTGGCCGAGCTCGAGCATTCCGTCGATTCGACTGGCTACATGTGCGCCGATTTTCACATTCATTCAGCAATGTCGGCGGATTCCAACGATCCCACGGATCACAAAGTACGGGGAGCCATTGCCGACGGCCTAGAAATTCCGATATCGAGTGAACACGAATGGGCGCTCGATTTCGGACCCATCGTCCAGAAAATGGGCATGACGAAATGGGCTTTCGGCATGGCATCGGAAGAATTGACGACGTTTACGTGGGGGCATTTCGGGGTCGTGCCCATGACTCCAGATCAAAAGAAAGCCAATAATGGCGCTGTCGATTGGGTCGGCAAAGATCCGAAAGACGTATTTGCGCTGGTTCATGCGCTTCCGGACAATCCGGTCCTCATCGTGAATCATCCAAGTGGCAGCGGATTTGGCGCCTATTTCAGCGCCGCACAACTCGATCGCAATACCGGTACGGGCAAAGATGGTTTCTGGAGCGACGATTTCGATGCCATCGAAGTCTTCAATGATTCGGACCTCGAATCCAATCGTGATGCGTCTTTGGCCGATTGGTTTGCCTTGCTCAACCACGGCCTCAAGTTCTGGGCCGTCGGCAGTTCCGACAGTCATCAATTGCGTTCAAGCCCGGTTGGTTATCCGCGAACCTGTTTGAACTTTGGCCACGACGATCCCACGAAATTGACGAAAGAAATCGTGCGTGACAAAGTGGCGAGCGGTCCAGCCCTGATTTCGGGCGGCTTATTCATGACTGTCGCGGGGCCCAATGGTGAAAAACCTGGCGAAGTCGTCAAGACCGCAGCCGATGGAACGGCCACGTTTACCGTGACCGTGCAAGCGCCGAGTTACATCGACGCAACGAAGCTCGAGGTATTCGTCAATGGCGAATCGAAGTCGGTCGAAGATCTTTTGCCAATGGGCGCGGGAACGGGCAAGAAATTCGTCAATCAAGTGCAGGTAACGCTCGATGGCACGAAAACTGGCAATTGGGTGATTTTCCACGCGAAGGGTGAACGTGATTTGTCGCCTTTGCATCCCGGACGTCGTCCATTTGCTGCGACAAACCCGTTTTTCTTGGAGAAGTAAGCGGTCTTGAACGGCTCAATCGCGTTTCGCGCGTTTCTCTTGCGCTTCCGCGGCCTCTTCCTCCGCTTGCGCCTCGTCTTCCGCAGCCACTGAAGCCTCGACCTTCTTTTCAGTCACTCGCGTCTTCGACTTGATCCGCTTGGGTTTTTCCTCGGTCAAGTCCATATCGAGCGGGCTGACGAAGATATGTCCCGTTTGGGCGTCGTAATCGACGATGACAACTTCCCGCCCTGCCGGAATGCTCTTCTCGCTCTCCCGAACGCGACAAATGAGGTGCATGAAGCGCCCAGCTTTGTCGGTAACTCGGATTTCGCCAAATTCGCTCGTGATTTGACTCGAAATGATCGTTCCCGTCAAACCAATGAGATCTTTGCGACTCGAAGCTTCCTCGTGCTCGCCGGCAAGTGCGCGCCCGAGCACCCGTGTCAGCGTGCGGGTGACCAAATAGGAAATCACGAGCGCGATGGGAATCGTCACGGCCAAGGTGCTTGGGGCGGTGAAGCCGCGCGGGACGAGGACCAATGAATTGAGAGCCAATCCCGAGATTCCAAACGTAATGGCGAAGGCTTGCCATAACGTCGAAAATGGAACGCGTCCTACGCCCAGGTCAATGAGAATCCTGCCCCCCAAACCCCCCTCGTGTTCCTGATCTCCGTCATTGTCTGCGTCGGCATCGTGGTCGCCATCGGCATCGACGTCATGATCCGCATCGGCGTCGACGTCATGATCTGCATCAGCATCTGCGTCGTGATCGGAGTCTCCAACAAGCAAACCAAGCACGCCGGTCATTTGCAAAATCGCGAAAAGCACGGCGATCGTGAACACGCTGATGTAGGGCAAGTTTGCCCAGACGAACAACGAAGGGAGGTCGTTCACGAGGTTCTCGTATTGGGAACAGGGGGAAAATCCACGGGTCTATTCCGCATGATATCAGAAGATACCGGGGATGAGGGCTTTTCGTGTCGGCGGATAATCGGGGAAGGTTTTTTGGTACCAGAGGTGATGTGAGCGCGCGCGGGGCAACAAATTGGCCACCGTCCAGAGCGCAAATACGAGGGCAGGAAGCGAAAACGTGCACAGGGCAAAACCAAACCATTCAATGATTTCGCCGAAATAGTTGGGGCACGTAATCGATTCGTAAAGGCCGCCGTGCGGGATTTTGTATCCCGTTTCGCCAGGCTTTCGCAAATGCATGAGCACCCAATCGGCATGTTGATTGATCGCAAAACCAAGCAAAAAAACCAGGGCACCAAGCAGCACGTGAGTCTCGGTGATGGATGGTGGAGCCAAGCCTTGCGCCTGCGACAAACCAAAAAGCCAACGACCGGTGAGATAGCTATTCGTCGTGGTGAAGCAAAACGCCGAGGCCATCACGAGGACAGGCATGCGCTTTTTGTTGTTGTCCAACCGAAATGGGTAAATGAAAGCGCGATGGAAGTAGTGCAACTCCCATAAACCCAAAAAGAGCAACGATGCTGGATCCGTCGGGCGTGGACCCAGAAACCAGCAAAGGAAAAAGACCACGGACGAGGGTGACTCCATGATGAGCCACCCCAAACGATTGTCGATCGTGGGGCCTCGTGATGTTTGCGCATGACGGCCGTATGGCGCCGTGACAAACCACAAGACAGCAAAAGTAATGATGGCTAGGCCGAGAAACGCCCAAAGCAGCGTTTGGTGGAATGTCGATTCGGGCACGGGGAATCAGGATTCAGGAAGCACACCAGGAAATTCCTCGGCCATTTCCTTGATGAGCTCTTCGCGGCCCACGCTTTGCCACGCAGTACGTGCGTCCATGAGATGGGTTTTGAAGATTTCGGGGTCGCCAGCGACTTGGGCGAGACGGTAGTGGGTCCAGCCCAGTGAATATCCGTCTTTGAGCTGCGTGAACAAGAAGAGGGATTGTTCGTAATTGTCGCGGGCCGTGTCTTGATCCATGCGGGTCAGCGCAATATCGCCGAGGCTCTGGATGCAATTGGCCATACCGTATTTTTCGTCGACGGCGCGCAAAAGCGGCAATGCTGCGTGATAATACGCTTGCGCATCTTCGACTTCGCTGGCGGCCAAAGCCACGTCCCCTAGGGCAGCCATGCAGGCTCCTTCGCCGAGCTTGTCGCCCAGGACTTTGCGCAAAGGGAGTTCCTTTTGGTAAAACGTATTGGCGATGGGATGTTGTCCCTTGCCAAACGCGATGTCGCCCAAGTTGTGCAAACATTCGGCTTGGGAAATGCGATCGCCGAGCTCTTCGAAGATGGGCCCGATGTCTTCGTAAATCGTTCGGGCATCATCATGCTCGTTCAGAGTGAACGCTGCATCCGCGATTCCTTTGCGGCAAAGCGCACTTTCGGTCTTGTCACCGACAGCTTCGAAAAGTGCCAATGCCTCCTCGAACAATTTACGGGCTTCCGGTTGGTTGCCACGCTGCGCTGCCAATTCGGCAAGGCTCTTGACCACCGTACCTTCGCCGTATTTGTCGAGAATGCTGCGATATGCCGGAATGGCGGCGGTAAAACGAGCATGTGCATCATCCAAGTCGCCGCGCCCCAAAGCCAAATCGCCAAGGCGTACGAGACATGCGGCAATGCTGAGACCCGCATGGGCTTGATCGAAAAGCGGCAATGCCTCGATGAACCACTTGCGCGCTTCGTCGTTCTGATGACGCGCCAAAGCAATGTCTCCGAGCGCTTGCGTGCATTCGGCCTCGCCGAGTTTGTCGCCATTTTCTTTGGCGGACTCGCGAGCTTTTTCGACAACCTTGGGGGTGCAATGCCCGGACGAACCAATGAAAGTGGCAATGGCAACAGCCGCGTCGATGGCCGCAATACGATGCGGTCCAGAAAAACCACGCAAAATCATTTCTTCTATGTTTTCGCTGTCTTGCGCGAGACGCTGAGCGGATGCCTCGGCATCGGGCCAACCAACTTTCGGACCGTGGGCCAAGGCAATCGATGTGTAATGGTACGTCGCCCGGATGATGTCTGCTTCGTGAATCGTTGCCAAATCGATACCGTCGAGCACTGCACGACGCAACCGAATGCGACCACCTGAATTCGTGGCCAATCCCAATTCACACAATGCCGCACACGTCGCTGCACCAAGCTCGGGAGGCAATGCCGCCCTATCTTCGGGCCCAACCCCATTCGACAATGCTGCAAGCAATGGAAGCATCCGCCGAAATGCATCGGCATGCCCGGGTTGCGACAAGACCAGCGACAGCGCACCAGAGAGCGTTCGCGGTTGCCACGCCTCCGTCGCCCCATTCATTCCCGCCCGAGCCGCATGCGCCAATGCCGTCAATACGCACGGATTGCCCGCGGCTCCCTTCACGATGGCCTCAGCCGCACTCTCCTCAGCTATCGCTACGACAACCTCACGCGCAGCGTCGCCCGAAAGAGGCCCAAGCACCATGGTTTCGAAACCTATGAGCGTCCGCGACCCATCACGACTCGTCGCCACGATCGCTACCCCATCGATGCGCGCAAGTTCGGAAAGCAATGCTTGCGCGGCCGCCGCATCCGTGCCGAGAACCGCGTCGATGTTGTCGATTACCAGCAACGCTGGCGCACGACGCAACGACTCGATGATGCGCACACGTAGCGGCGCTTCAGGAACCGTATCGAGCGCGCGGCTGATCGCTACGAGCAAACCCTGTTCGTCACGTGCAGTGTCGAGGTGCACGAGATATCGCCGACCACCAAACCGATCGATGGATCCAGGCGCATGAATGAGTCCAAGCACGAGGGTCGTCTTACCGATACCGGCAGGCCCCACGACGAGCGTGGGTGACGGCTTGTCCTGGTGCGCACTTGCCAAAAGGTCCGAGAGTTCTTTCGCCCGCCCAAACATCGCTCCAGCGTCAGGAACGGCAGCGCCAGCCACGAGTTTGTCGTCGTGCAGGAGGTGCTCGTTTTTCGCAACGAGAACTGGATGTGTGCTCGAAAGCTTCTCGAGCAACGACTTGGGTTCGGCGTTCTCGACGAGGATGCCAATTTTGGCAGGACCGTCCGTGCCGCGCGCAACACGGCGCACCAAGTTTGAAAAACTTCGACCGACAAACCCATCGATGTCGGTGTCATTCGTGAGGATTTGGGCAAGCAGCCGACTCAAGCCAGCTTTGGAGGGGACCATGGGCCGGAGTTTCGCCCCGAGTCGCAGGTCGTACAAGACCCCGCTTATGCGCAGTTCGTGTCAATGCTCACCAAAGCCAAGAACTGGGTTTGATAATGTAATTCAAATCGCTGCTTGCTACCGACCAACGGAACTCGACGTCGGCATCGAATGACAGGTGGTGGCTGGGTCGAGCGAAGCCGGAGATTTTGCGGACACAGTCTATCGACAAGGATCCGTTCAATGTCACAGTGGCTCGTGCCGCGCGCGCGCTGGTCCGCCCCCCCCAACCGGTGCGCTGTGCGGCCTTTTTTTGTCTTGCACCCTCCGATCGGTTGGCTTTGCGACTGCGCCCGAGCCTGGTAGGGGCAGGGCATGATGCAAAGTGAATTTGTCGTCGTTGAACGAACCGAGAACATCGCGACCGTCACGATCAATCGTCCGGACAAACTCAACGCCTTGAATGTGCAAGTCGTTGCCGGCCTCGAGCGAGCGTTTGCGGAGCTTGCGGCGCTAGAGGGATCGGAAGCTGTTCGAGCGGCGATTTTGACAGGTGCGGGCAAGGCGTTTGTAGCCGGTGCAGACATTGCCCAAATGGCTTCGATGACGCCGGTCGAGGCGCAGCGTTTTGCCGATGCGGGTCATCGCTTGGGTCATCAGCTCGAGTCTCTCCCGTTCGTGGTGATTGCGGCAGTGAACGGGTTTGCCCTGGGTGGTGGATGCGAGCTCGCGCTTGCGTGTGACTTCATCTACGCCGCAGAGAACGCCAAGCTTGGGCAACCAGAAGTCAACCTGGGGGTGATTCCTGGGTTTGGCGGAACGCAACGGCTCGTGCGACGCATTGGGATCGCGAAAGCCCGCGAACTCATTTACACGGGCGACATGATCACGGCCGAGCAAGCGTTGAACATGGGTCTGGTGAATGCGGTTTGTCCGGCCGCAGATCTGCTTTCTCGGGTGCGAGAAGTGGCGCAGAAAATTGCTTCGCGTGGACCGTTGGCAGTTGCCGCGGCGAAACGCGTGATGCTGCACGGCGAAACGCTGGACATGGCGAGCGCGTGCGCATTCGAAGCGCAAGCGTTTGCAGGTCTATTTGGTTCGGAAGATCAGCGTGGTGGGATGAAGGCGTTCATCGAAAAAGCGAAGCCGGTGTTTCACGGTCGGTGATTCGTTTGTCGTCAAACGAACGACCATCAGCTGCGCGTGACCTTCTGTCCTTTGTCGTCGTACACGTAGAACCCGCGTTTCGATTTCTTGCCCAGCCATCCTGCGGCCACGAGGTTGCGCAGGATGGATGCAGGTCGGTACTTGTCGTCGCCGATGTCGCGATGAAGCACTTCGGCGATGGCGAGGACCGTATCGAGGCCGATGAGGTCCGCGAGCTCGAGTGGTCCCATGGGGTGATTGAGACCGAGGCGCGCGCCAGCATCGATGTCTTCAGCGCTGCCCACTCCTTCTTGCAACGTGAAGCAAGCTTCGTTGAGGAACGGAATGAGCATGCGGTTGACGAGGAAGCCGGGTCGGTCTTCGGACACGATCACGGTTTTTCCAAATCGAACTGACAAGTCCCGCACGGTTTCGAACGTGGCGCTGTCGGTTTGCACGCCGCGAACGATCTCGACGAGTTTCATCAGCGGAACGGGATTCATGAAGTGCATGCCGATGACGCGACTCGGGCGAGATGTCGCGGCGGCGAGACGCGTGATGGAGATCGAAGAAGTGTTCGACGCGAGGATTGCGTCTTTGGGAAGAGCAGCGTCAGCGGATCGAAACAGTTGAATTTTGAGGTCCACGTTTTCGGTGGCTGCTTCGACTGCAATGTCAACAGAGGAAAAGTCGTTGATCGATCCAGCGGGGGTGATGCGTCCGAGCAAGGCGTTCACGTCGTCCTGCGTGATCTTTCCTTTCTCTGCTTGTTTGCCCAAAACCGAGGCGATTTGAGCTTTGCCTTTGGTGGCGAGCTCGAGTGATGCGTCGCAAAGAACGACGTCGACACCCGCAGCTGCAGCAACCTGTGCGATCCCGCGCCCCATCTGCCCGGCGCCAAGGACTCCCATTCGTTTGACGGAGGAATCGTTCATGGCCGGCTTGATAGCCCAACGTCACCCCGCGTGGAATCGCGGCGGGCGACTTCGAGTCGGGATACTGAACGGGCGAACTTTGTCCCTCGCTGGCCCGCACCATTTGCAGATCATAGACGGAACCTTGAAACGGCAGTCCGCTACGGCGTAGAGTCGCCCCGCGTCAAATAACAATCCGAGGTGACTTCGCCCGACGATCATGGCGGGTGGAGTGCGAGCTGTCTGGTCATCATGTCAACGTCCGAATTTTTCACTCACGACTTTGCGTCATGAGTGAGTAAGGCGGAGGTCGATAGGATGCCCCGCACCGTCCAACGAGCTGCGGTGCAGGGTGACCGGCTGATCGTGTCGATGAGCTTCGCGGACCGGGGTAACGATGAGCGTTGATAAAATTCGCATGGCCCTTGGGGTCTTGCAGTCAGATCCCGAGAACGAGGCGGCCTGGAACGATCTTGCAGAGGCCGTAACTGCCCCTGATACGTCGAGCGACGACGTCGAGCGCCTCTTGGGGCTCGCACGGGCCAAGCAGGAACAGCGAAGAGAATGGGGGGCTGTCGCAAAGCTTCTCGAACTCGAAATGTCCTTTGCTGTGGGCACGCCAGTCGAAGCGCCAATGCAGGCCGAGCTAGCGCGCATCTACCAGGACGAACTCATCGACGTCGAAAAAGCGCTTGGCGCTTATCGACGTCTTCTCGAGCTTCAGCCCGAGGATGAGTCAGCGAACGAAGCGATCGAGGCCGATGAGGCCAAACGTTCGCGCTGGGGTGAGATCGTCGACCGCTATGTGGCGGAATCCGAGAGTGCGGACACGCCTGCTTTCAAGAGCTCGCTGCTCGTGAACGCAGCCGACGTTGCCTATCGATATGGCTTTGCCGAATCGCGGGAACGCGTCGCCGAGCTGCTCGATTTGGCCCTCGCCCTCGATCCGAAAAACGGTCGCGCTACGCGGCTACTCGAAGTGTCGAGTCGCGTCGTGGCTGACTGGGACAGCGTCGCTCGCGCCGCTTCGATCACGCTGCGTGAAGGTGCGACGAAAGAAGACCGCATCGCTGCAGGTCTTCGTCTCGGTCAAGTCGCCTCCTCCAAACTCGACGATCACGCCAAAGCGCGTGATGCCTACGCTCAAGTTCTCGATCTCCAACCAGGTCAAGCCGACGCTCTGTCGTACCTCGCGGAGATGTTCTCGAAGAACGAACAGTGGGACGAACTCGTCGCCCTCTACGAAGATCAACTCAAGGGTGGTGGAGTAAAACCCGGTGAAGAACTGGGTGTGCTCATCCAGATCGCGATGGTGCATTGGCGTATGCGGGGACAACCCCAGGCCGCCGAACCCTATTTCGATCGGGTTCGTCGCACCGATCCCACGCACGCGGGCATGCTCTCGTTTTTCCGGGAACACCTCTTGGCGAAGGGCGACAAAGCGCGCCTCTACGCCATCCTCACGGACGCGCAACGTGCGCTTCCAGATGGTCAAGACAAACGCGCCATCGCGTCCGAGCTAGCCAAGCTCGCCGAGTCGACCGAGAACGCACACAAGGCGATCGATCAGTACAAAAACATCCTGCGTACTGATCCGGACAATCGCGATGCGCGTGATGCGCTCAAGCGTTTGTACATGCAGACCGAGGGCTACAACGCTCTGGTCGAGCTCTATCGACAGGAACTCGAGCGCACGCCGGCAACTGATGTGGCAGCGCGGGCTCAGATTTTGCGCGACATCGCGACCATCTATCGCGACCGAGCGAAGAATGACGCGGCGCTGGTTACGGTGTTGACGCAGTTGGCTCAGCTGGACGAACGCGACATCGATGCAGTCCGCGAGTTGACCCGCATTTACGAAGCACTCGGACGATGGCGCGACTTGCTCGCGTACCAGCAGAAGCTTGCCGAGTTGTCGAACGATCCAGAAGAAAAGGCGACGTTGTATCGAGCAGCTGCTCGTCGCTGGATCGATCAATTCTCGAACGTGCAGAACGCGGTCGCGGCATATGAAGCGTTGCTCGAAGTCGAATCAAACGACGACGAAGCGCAGCAACGCCTCAAGGAGCTGTACCTCAAGCGTCGTTCGTGGCCGCAGCTGTACTCGCTCTACGAGAAGCAACTGCCGAACGTCGAAGGAGCCGCGCGGATCGAGTTGCTCACCGAGATGGCGAAACTTGCCGCGGAACGCCTCGATCGTGGTGCGGATGCGATCCTTCACTACAAGGCGATCCTCGAGCTCGATGCAGCAGCAAGTGGCGTCCTCGACGCTCTCGAAAAGCAGGCCGAGCGCGACAAGGATTTTGCAACGGTCGCGGAAGTTCTCGAACGCCGTGTGGACGTTGCGGGTGACGACACTGCGAAGCTCAACGCGCTGCAGAAGCTCGGCACCGTTTACGCCGAGAAGCTGAAGGATCCGGTTGCAGCAGCGCGCACGTGGCGACGCGTGCTCGCCCTTCAACCTGGACATGCTCGTGCGCTGCGCGTGTTGCGCGAGGCGTACGTCGCATCGGGTGATTGGGATGGACTCGAAGAGCTCTATGCGTCGCAAAGCGACTGGGAAGGACTCGTCGAGTTTTTGTCGGGCGCAGCGGACAAGTCCGTTGATCCATCGGCCAAACTGGACATCTCGTTCCGTGCAGCGCGCATCTTTGAAGAACAACTCGGCACACCCGAACGTGCAGTTCGTTCTTACGAACGCGTGTTGAGTGTTGCTCCGACAGACGCTCGTGCTGCGGCAGCGCTCGTGCCGATCTACGAGAAGGAAGAGAAGTGGGCGCGGCTTCCGGCGCTTTACGAGATTCTTCTCGCGGCGACCGAGGAAAACGACAAGCGCGTCTCGATGTTCCGCAAGCTTGCTGCCGTCACGGGTGGCCCACTTGCCGACAAGAACAAGGCGCTTGGATATGCCCGTCGCGCCTATGAGCTCGATGCGAGCGAAGATGGTTTGTCGCTGCTCGAAGCGTGGAGCCGCGCAGCGAATTCCTGGGCCCCGTTTGTCGAAGCCGTCGAAGCGCGACTCAAGCGCGACGAAGAAATCGATGCGGCGCAACGACGCATGCTCAAACTGCGTCTCGCCGAGGTGTATGCCCGCGAGCTCGGCAAAGTCGACGAAGCTTCGGCGACCTACCGCGAGCTCGTGCAAGCCGACCCCACGGACGAAGAAACGATTCGCGAGTTCGACGGGTTGTTGCGCGCGAACGAGAAGAAGGACGACCTGCGTTGGCTCTTCCAACTCCGCGCCGATCAGGTCGAAGGCGAAGCGCGAGCCGAGATTCTCGAAGAGTGGGCAACCCTCGAAGAGGAAGTGTTCAACGATCAGGCGCAAGCGATCATGCTTTTGCGCAAGGTCGTCGAAGTAACGCCGTCGAGGAGCAATGCGCTCCGTGCGTTGTCGCGACTGCTCATCGCTGCCGGTGAAGCTGCCGCAGCGGCCGAAGTCGTCGCGGCACATCGCGATGTATCGGACGGTGATCAACGAGCACGTTGCGAAGTCGAATTGGCGACGTTGTACCTCGAAAAACTCGAGCGTTATGTCGATGCGTTCGATGCCTCCGTTCGAGCGCTCGAAATCATTCCGCACGATCGCGAGGCCGTGGACATTCTCGCGAAGCTCCTCGACAAACCCGATACGCGCGCTCGTACCGCGCAGGTTTTGTCGATCGAGTACGCAGAGACCGGTGACGCGCGCAAGGAAGCACAAGCCCTGCGGGTGTTGCTCGAATCCGAAACGGACACGAGCACGCGGCTCGGCTTGTTCCTCAAGCTCGCTGATGTCGAAGAGGAGAAGCTGCGTGCAGCTGGAACGGCATTCGATGTCGTGCTCGGAGCACTCAACGAGTTCTCCGCTGAGTTGACGGTATGGGATCGAGCGTCGGAGCTGGCGCAACGATCTGGTCGTCCGACGGACTTGGCCGAGGCGTATCGCACGCATCTGGTCGCGGCGCGTTCAGCGGAAGGCGAATCGAAGCTATCCGATGAAGTGGAGATCGAACTCTGCGAGCGCGCGGCGAAGTTGCATGACGAGCAGCTCGGCGATCCAGAAGGGGCGATGCCGTATCTCGAACGAGTGCTCGCGGTCGATCCGACCAACGAGCGGGCGTTCTCGCGACTCAAGTTGATCCTGACAAACGCCGAACGTTGGGGCGAACTCGAAGAGCTTTACGACAAGGCGGCGCAAGGGACGTCAGATCCGGCGACGCGTATCGACCTGCTCAACGACGTTGCGATCATTGCTGAAGACACAATGGGCGATGCGGCGAAGGCGATTCGTTATTACGAACGCATCCTCTCGCTCGATTCGCTTTACGTGCCCGCACTCAATGCGTGCGAGCGGCTCTACGAGCGCGAAGGACGTTGGAAGGATCTTGCAGCTCTTCTCGAACGTCGTCTCGAAACGGCGACCGAGGAAGAGTCGGCAACGATCAAACTGAATCTCGGCCGCATCTACCTGGACAAACTGCACGAGCCAGACAAGTCACTCGAACATCTCGAACGTGTGCTCGAGTTGCGACAAGGTGATCCCGAAGCGCGGCAACTCGTCGAGCGACTCCTCGAAGTGGGCAGCTTGCGGCAACGCGCTGCGAGCGTGCTCGAAGTCGTTTACGAAGCGCGTGACGAAGTTCGTCAGTTGGTTCGGGTGCTCGAAATTCGACGTGAAGGCGTCACCGAGGAGCTTGATCGACGTGAGTTATTGCGGCGAATCAGCACGCTTCGTGACCAACGTTTGAAGGACGATGCAGGTGCATTCGCCTCGTTGAGCGAGTTTGTCCCGCTGGAACCCGAAGACACGACCGTGCGTGATCGGTTCGTGGAGATCGGTCGTCGCTTGGGCGAACACGAGAAGATGGCGAAGGTGCTCACGGCTGCTGCCGATGCCTGCACATTGCCCGCAACTCAAGGCGAGATCCTCATGGTCGTGGCGAGCATCTGCGAAGACATGCTCAGCGACCTCGATCGAGCTGAAGGTGTTTATCGACGCGTGGTCGGAATCGATCCGGGTGATGCGAACCTCGTGATTCCGGCGGCGAAAGCGTTGGCCCGGATCTACACGGGCAAAGGCAAACACGAAGCCCTCGCGGAAGTGCTCGCCGTGGAAGTGGGCCTCGAAGCTGACCTCGACAAACGTCGGGCGCTTTATCGGCGCATTGGCGAAGTGTACGAGTCGGTGCTCGATGCTCCGGACAAGGCAATCGGTGCGTGGCGTTCGCGGATGTCAGACGATCCCGAGGATCATGAAGCCCTCGCGGCCCTCGAGCGTCTCTACGAACGAACCGCGAATTGGCGCGAGCTCGTGGCGATTCTCGAAGCCCGACAGTCGTTGTCGACGGATGCGACCGAGCGAAAGCGCACGATGGTTCGTGCAGCTGAAACACTCGCCAGCAAACTCGACGACGTGGCTGGAGCCATCAACGGTTGGCGCAACGTTTCCGATGAGTTTGGCCCGGAACCGCCAACACTCGCAGCGCTCGAAACGTTGTACGAGAAAGCTGAACGCTGGCCGGATCTTGCAGACACACTCGATGTTCATTTGTCGCTCTCGGGCGACCTCAACGAACGTCTCGATCTGTTCGCGCGCCTTGGTGACGTACGTCGATTGCATCAAAGCGATCTGCCCGGTGCACTCGATGCGTATCGACAGGCGTTGATGTTGGATCCGAGCAACGCGCGTTGCCGTGCGGCACTCGAAGCGTTGCTCGAAGACAACGATGCTCGACGTGATGCAGCGGAGACGTTGCATCCGCTTTACGAGGCCGATGGCGATAGCGAGAAGCTTCTGCGCGTTCTCGAGATCGAAGTCGAAACTTCGCAAAGCACGGGCGAACGTTTGGAGCAGTTGCAAACGGCACTGCGTACGGCCGAAGGTCCGCTCAGCGACACCGGACGCGCGTTTGGATACGCCGTACGTGGTGTGCGTGAAGCCGCTGGCGAATCCGAAGTTGGCGATTGGATCAAGACCGTCGAACGTCTTGCTTCGTCGACTTCACGTTGGTCCGAACTGACCGAACTCTATCGCTCGGTCGTCGACGACGTCCTCGATGCCGACGTGCAACAAGATGTTCGCCTACGCGTGGGCGAACTCGCACGGACGAAGCTCGAGGACAAACCCCTCGCGATCGAGTGGTACAAGAAAGCGCTCGATGCGAAGAGCGACGATCGTCGGGCGATGGTCTCGCTCGAAGAGTTGTACGCAGAAGCGAACGACGCGCCGAACTTGCTCGAAATCTTGCGGCAACGTGTCGACAACGCGGAGAACGACAACGAGAAGAAGACGCTCTTGTTCCGCCAGGCCGAACTGCAGCGCGATGCGCTGAAGGATCAAGCTGGGGCGATCGAGACGTACGAAGTTCTTCTCGACGTCGAGCTCAACCCGCGGGCGATTGGCGCACTCGAGAAGCTCTACACGGAAGCCACGCGGTGGGAGGACCTCATCAAGTTGTACGAGCGACAGCTCGACGGCGGCGTGGGGACCAAAGCCGAGTTGCGAGTGAAGATCGCGAAGGTTGCGCACGAACGTCTCGAAGATGTGTCGCGGGCCTTCGACGAACTCGCCGAAGCATTGTCGATCGACGCAGCTCATGTCGGCGCCGTCGGCGAACTCGAAGCTCTGCTCGAATGTTCGGAAAATCCCGAGCACCGCGCACGTGCTGGCGAGATGCTCGAACCGGTCTACTTGCGACGTGCTGACTGGGCGCGCGTGAAGATGGCCCTCGATGCTCGCTTGGCCGCGAGCGAAGACTCTTCGGAACGACGCGAGTTGTTGACCCGACTCGCCACGCTCCATGAAGAGCAACTCGAGGACTACAAGGCGGCACTCGAGACAGTCGCGAAGCTTCTCCACGAGGAGTTGGGCGACGAAGGCGTGTGGCACGAACTCGAACGGCTCGCGAAGGTGGCGAGTGCGGAACGACGTCTTGCCGAAATCTACTCCGCCGAACTCACGGAAGTGTCCTCGGACGATGCCCAGACCGCGAAGCTCAGCCGACGTACTGGCGAGATTTTTGCGGACCTCGGCGACGTCGCGAGTGCTCTCAAGTGGTACCGCCGCGCATACGAATTCGAGCCTGAATCGACCGAGTTGTTCTCGTTGATCGATCGTTTGCTCATCAAAGAAAATCGTCACGAAGAACGGGTCGCGCTTTATCGCGCGTCGCTCGATCATCGTTACGACAAGGATCGTCTCGACGCACTGCACACGATCGCCAAGCTCGAACGCTTCGAGTTGAAGCAACTCGATCAGGCGATCGACACGTACCGTGCCGCTCTCGACGTTGACGATGCCGATGCGCGAGCTCTCGATTCGTTGACCGAGTTGTATGCCGAACTCGGGCGCGATCAGGACTTGGCCGATCTGTACCTTCGTCGTGCGGAAGCAGCGGCGAATGGTGAAGCAGGTGCGCCGTATCGCTTGGCTCTTGCGCGTCTCTACCGCGACAAGATCAAGGACACGTCAGCTGCGATCGATCAACTCGAAGCCATCGTTGGCGATGTTCCTTGGCACCAAGAGGCGATCAAGGACCTCGAAGCGCTCACGCAAAACGACGACCACAAGGCCCGCGTCGTCGAGATTCTGCGACCGCTTTACGAGCGCAGCGACGATTGGCGACTGCTCGTCAAACTCAACGAAGACCGCTTCAACCTCGCGACGGAAGTCACGGAGAAAGTTTCGGTCTTGCGTGAGACCGCGCAGCTCTGGGAGACACGAGGCAACGATCGCAATCTGGCGTTCCGCTCGATGCGCGCAGCGTTTGCCCTCGATCCCGAAGATGGCGAAACACGTGCAGAACTCGAACGTCTCGCGACGATCCTGAAGGCTTGGGAGCGTTTGTCGGAGAGCTACGAGCAAGGCATCGAGAAGACCAACGACGACACGACGAAGCGTGAGCTCCTGTCCGCTGTCGCCAAGGTCTACGACGACAAGATCAACGATCCCCGTCGTGCCCTCGGCGCGTACCGTCGCTTGAGCGAGCTCGATGCAACCGAACGCGATCCGCTCGAATCGATGGATACGCTCGGCACGTTGCTCGCCGACTGGCCAACCGTCATCGGTGTGCTCGAGAAGAAGAGCGAGATCGCCTCGGACGACGAGAACGCTGGAATCTGGCGACGCATCGCCGAGACCAAACTGCAGATGCTCGAAGATGAGGACGGCGCGACGAAAGCTTACGAACGCGCGCTCGAACTCGATCCCGAGAGCACGATCACGGTCGATGCGCTCATCTCGTTGTACGAGCCTCGCGATGCTGCAGAACGACTCGTCGAGTTGTACTCGCGGCGTGTCGAACTCGCAGGAACGGGCGATGCCGATCTGCGGTACGACCTCAATGTTCGTGCGGCCGAGCGGTACGAGAAGTCGCTCAACAACCGTCGTGAAGCGATCAACGCACTCAATGCGGCGCTCGATGCACGCGCGGCAGACGCAACCGTTCTCTCATCTCTCGAGAAGCTCTATCGCGCCGAGCAGATGTGGGACGAACTGCTCGACAACTTGAAGCTCCAAGCAGCCAACGCGGCGACGAAGGAAGATCGCGTCAAGCTTCGTACAGCCATCGGCGACTTGTACGCCGATCAGCTTGCGAGCCCGCAAGATGCACTCGAGCACTACCGGCTCGTTCTCGATGACGACGCGACAAACGATCACGCCATCAAGGCGATCCGAGCAATCGGTGAAGGTCGTGAAGAACTGCGTCTCGACTCGGCCGATGCACTCGAGCCAGTGCTGCGTGCTGCAGGACGTTGGGAAGAACTCGTCGGCGTCCTCGAAATGCGCCTCAAGGCTCAGACCGAAGGAACGGATCGCGCCAAGACGTTGCGAGCGATTGCGATTGTCGAAGACGAGAAGCTCTCGCGTACACAAGCCGCGGAGAGCGCACTTCTGCGCGCCCTCGAAGACACACCGGACGATTCGGATTTGCATGCCGAAATCGAGCGACTCGTTTCGCGTTCGGATGGCTTCGGACGTTACTGCGACGCTTTGTCGAATCGGGCCGGACAAACCTTCGATGTTACGATTGCGAAGGATTTGTGGTTGCGCGTGGGTCGTATCGCCGAGGAAAACCTCAAGGACGATCGGCGCAGCGTCGAAGCGTATGCGAAGGCTGTCGAGCAAGCTGGTGACGAACCGGGTCTGCTCGAAGCTCTCGATCGCTTGTACTCGCGCATCGGTGACAACAAGGCTCTCGCCGACGTGCTCGAACGACGTGTTGCCGTCATCTCGAACGAAGCGGAACAAGCGGGCTTCTATCACCGCTTGGCCACGATTCAGATCGAGGCGTTCAACGACAAGTCCGCAGGTCTTGCAACCTTGAAGCAAGCTCTCGAACGCGCGCCGAACCATACGGCATCGCGCGAAGCGCTCGAGAAGCTGACCGACGAACAGTCGCTCTTCGAGGAAGCAGCCGAAGCACTCGAGAACGTCTATAAGACGCAAGCCGATTACTCGGCGCTCGCGAAGCTCTACGAAAAGCGCATCAAGTTCGCTGGCACGGCCACCGAACGCGTGCGCATGCGCCTCGACCTCGCGAAGGTTCTCGAAGATCGCTCGAACGATCCGAAGGCCGCGCAAGCTTCACTCGAAGCTGCGTTGTCCGATGATCCGAGCGATGTCGATGTGCTTGCCGAGATCGAACGACTCGCTCCGGTCACGGGCGGGTGGGCAAGTGCTGCCGATGCTCTCGAAAAGGCAGTTGGCGAGAAGAAGGATCTTTCGTCCGAAGCAGCACGCGATCTGTGGATGCGTCTTGCCGAGTGGCGCAAAGACAAGATTCTCGACAACGCGGCTGCCGAACGCGCCTTCGAACAGGCTCTCAAGCACGACGCGTCGAGCGAGACGATCCTGCGCAACATCGAAGGATTGCAACGCGTAGCCGGTCGCGAACGCGAACTCGTCGAGACTCTTCGACGCCTCGCAGCTCTCGATGGTCTCCAGCACCAAGCTGCCGATCTACGTCGCGAAGCGAAGGGTTTGGCCGAGGGAGTGCTTGCGGATAACACGCTTTCCGAAGCGATTCTCCGCGACATGATCAAAGCCGATGACAACGACGCGTGGGCTCTCGCCGAACTCACCAAGGTTCGCGAGAAGGCCGATGACTTCAAAGAGGTCTACACACTCCTTGTTCGTCAGGCCGAGATCGCTGCCGAAGGCGAAAAGATTCGCGAGATCAAGCATCGCGCTGCCGCAGTTGCTCGGGAAAAACTCGCCGACGACAAGAAAGCCATCGAGCTTTACGGACAGATCTTCGAGGACGACCCGAACGACACGAAAGCATCCGACGCGCTTCGCGAGCTCTATGCCAAGGGCGGCAAGAACAAGGAACTGCTCGAGGTCCTCAATCGGCTCGTCGACATGGCCGATGGTCCGTCGACACGTTCGACCTTGCGCTTGGACATGGCCCAGATCTGCATCGACAAACTCGACAACACGAGCGAAGCGATGGAGCATCTGCGCGCGATCCTCGATGAAGAGCGCACGCATGAAAAAGCCACGCTGCTCTTGTCCCAGTTGCTCGAGAAGACTGGTCGCGACGACGAACTCGCCGACTTGCTCAACTCGCAAATCGAACTGGCCAAGGAACGTGGCGATCTGTCGGCAGAACTCGTCTACAGCGTGCGGCTCGGTGAAGTTTTCGAGAAGCGTCTGAACAACGTCGCGAAAGCCATCGAGACGTATCAAGCGGTTCTCGAACGCGACTCGAAGCACAAGGGAGCACTCCTCTCACTCGCGCGCTTGCACGAGAAGAAGGGTGCGAAGGCAGATGCAGCCAAGGCGCTCGAGACTGTGCTCGAAGGAGTCAGTGGAGACGAGGCGGTGCAAATCGCCCTGCGTCTCGGCGACCTCTACACCGGCCTCAAGGACGAAGCTGCGGTTCGTCGCGTACTCGAAGTTGGTTTGAGGGCAAACGATCGGGCAGCCGACATTCGCAAGAAGCTGCACGCTCTTTACGAGAAGCAACAAGCGTGGGGCGAGTTGGCCGACCTCATCAAGGGCGACGCTGACGCAGCAACCGACGACGCGCAGAAGGTGCAGCTCTATCGCAAGGCTGCCGAGATCCATCTTGGCAAGCGCAACGATCCAGGATTGGCTGCCGACTTGCTCGAGAAGGCATCGGAGCGCGCTCCGAACGATCGCGAACTGCTCCTTTCGCTCTGCGACGCATACAGCGCGTCGGGGCGCGGAAAGAAAGCAGCCGAAGCGTTGCAAAAGATCGTCGAGTCCTACGGTGGTCGCCGCTCGAAGGAACTCGCCGCCATCCATCATCGTCTCGCCAAGGCGTACCTGGCCGATGGGGACAAAGAGAAAGCGCTCGCTGATCTCGAAGTGGCCTTCAAGATCGATCCCGGTTCGGTCGGCATTCTTCGTGACCTCGGCGTTCTCTCGATGGAGATTGGCGAAGGCGCGCAGGACAAACCCACTCGTGACGCGAACTTCGAGCGCGCGCAGAAGACGTTCCGTGCGTTGCTCTTGCAGAAGCTCGACGAGTCGTCGCCGATCACCAAGGCCGAGACCTTCTACTACATCGCCCGCATCCTCCATGCGCAAGGCGACGACAAGAAGGCCATTCAGCAACTCGATCGCTCGATCGACGCCGACAAGAACTTCGCGCCCGCGAAGGAACTGCTCGCCAAACTCAAGAAGTGAGTTTTCCCGTTAGGCTGCGACCTGGTGAATGCATTCCCGCAATGCATCTCGCCACGGCAGCCGCCCCGCATCATTCTTCCCCACATGACTCGATTGGCATGTGTCGACGGCCAACTCCTCACCCCCGAGGAAGCCAAAGTCTCGGTTTATGACCGCGGGTTTCTCTATGGCGACAGCGTGTTCGAGACGATTCGCACGTACGGCGGACGCCCTTTTGCACTCGAAGAACACGTGCACCGTCTCGAACGATCGTCCGAACTCGTAGGAATTCAGCTCCCCATTTCTCCAGCAGAGCTGACCAAAGAAATCGCGGACGCGATCGTCGCTGCAGGCAACGCGGAAAGTTACGCACGCATCATGATCACGCGGGGCACCGGTCCTCTCGGACTCGATCCCGCACACGTCACTCGACCCTTTCGCGTGATCCTCATCGAGCCGTTCACGCGGCTGCCGGCAGCGATGTATCGCGATGGCGTTTCAGTCATCACGTATCGCACCGAGCGTGCTTCGGATGCCGCGCATGGTGCCAAGGTTGGCAACTACCTGGCGGGGATGATGGCTTTGCGTGTGGCGCGCCAAACTGGGGCCCATGAAGCGCTCATCTTGGACACTGCTGGTCGAGTCACTGAAGGCACGACGTCGAACGTCTTTATCGTTCGAGGACAAACGATTTTCACGCCACCAGACGATGCCGGCATTTTGCTTGGAATCACCCGCGCGAAGATCATCGAGCTGGCGCCACGAATTGGTTTGTCCGTGAAGTTCGCGCCGTTGTCGGTGGCCGATCTATCGTCGGCCGACGAAGTCTTCTTGTCTTCGAGTCTGCGGGAGATTTTGCCGGTTGTTCGTGTGGACGGAACGAGCATTGGATCCGGTCAGCCGGGATCACTCACGCGCGAGTTGCATCTGGAGTTTCGTCGCGCCGTGGGGCTCGGAGACGCTGCTGCGCCGTGGATGGGATGAACGCCGGGAGTACGTCGGTACTCCCGGACGAACCTGGGTAGGTGAGCGATCAGCCTTCGGTTGGGGCTGATTCGTCAGCGGGAGGAGCAGCGGGTGCCACCGGAGCTTGGCCTCCGGGGGGAGCCATCGGAATGCGCAACGATCCTCCGCCTTGGTGCGCAAGAAGGCTGATGCCCTTTTGCATGAAGGCGACGAGGAACGGAATCTCGCGTGGTGGCGACGTGATCAGACCTGCTTCGCGAACTGCACGCGCGACTGCCAGCACGTCCGACGCGCGGCTGTTGCCTTTGCGTGCGCGTATGGAAATCGCGGCGTCGTTCATGCGCGTGGCGATCACGTTGCGCACTTCCGGCGAGAAGAAACGGTCGGTTGAGCTTTCCATCTCTTCGCGCAATGCGGTGTTCACGAGTTGGGGATCCGAAGTGCCTTGCGGTCCGAGACGTTGTCCCAGACGTTGCAGCAAGTCCTCGAGCGTCCCGCGATCGGGCAACCACGAACGGAACTCGGGTTCGTCATGGAGCGAATCCGAGCCTGCAATCCGCGCAGTCGCGAGGTCGCCAGTAACGGCTGCTTCGAGATCGGCAACGGGATGCGTCGGAGCTGCTTCCGGTGCCGGTTCGATCAGGTCGAGGCAACCATCGAGACCCAAGGGAAGGATGCGTCCGGACGAACTATTGAGCTTCTTGGCTGCGGCAATGCGCGTGCGGGCCCACTCGACAGGGACTTGCACTGGCGCCACACCAAGACCTTCGAGCGCCCGCGCACGACCTTCACGGAGTTGCGATCCGCTGAGCCACGCGCTGCCTGCATTCACGATGCCGACGTTTTCACGAATGATGACTTCGGCGAGGTGATACCGACCGCTTGCATCGCGGCTCGTGATCGAAATCGCCGTCGTTCCCGTGGAGTCGGGCGGCAAGAACGTCGCTTCGACAGCCACTTCGGCACGTGAATCGATGCGAGCCACACGTGGCTTCGTCGGAATCGCGACGCCACGAGACTTGAGCACGTTGAGTGCCCGGCGCGCGTTCTTGCGCGCTGCGCCGGGTGCCGCGTCGGCTTCCGCAACAGCTGCGAGCGCTTCCACGTTCGAGGCAGCGAGCCACGCATCGACGAGAGCTGATGAGCGATCGCCAGCTTTGCGGGCAGCTTCGATGGCCGCATCCCAAGTTGCCGTGAGATCAGCTTGGTCGAAAGCCGGTGCTTCAGGTGCAGCCGGAGCGGGTTCGTCGGAACGAACGGGCGCCTTGGGGGCTTTGGCCTGGGCTGCTTTCGCTTTCGCCGCGAGCGCTTCTTTTGCCGTGAGGGCAGGTTTGGAAGCGGCGACGCGCGGACCACTCGCCTTGGGCGGCGGCGCAATGATCGTCACGACATTCGACACCGGTTTTGACGGTGCCGAGGGTTTGGCCGGCGGAACTTGCTTTGCTTGTTGCGGTGCCGAGGGTTTGGCCGGCGGAACTGCAGCTCCACCATCGGACGTTCGGCCCATGGGCGGCCTTGCGCCGGCATCGGGACGGGGTCCACGTTGATCAGGGCGCGGTCCGCGTTGATCGGGACGGGGTCCACGTTGATCAGGACGAGGCCCGCGATCGAATCGCGGTCCACGATCGAATCGCTGCGGTCGATCACCTGTCGGTGCGCCTTCAGGTCGCGGCGGTCGATCGCCACCACCAGCATCAGCTGCACCCTCGGGACGCGGTCCACGATCAGGTCGCGGTCCACGATCGAATCGCGGTCCACGGTCGGGACGCGGTCCACGATCAGGTCGTGGTCCACGGTCGAATCGCGGCGGTCTTTCGCCTTCCGGACGCGCTTCGCCCTCCGCCATGGGCGGACGCGGCGGTCTTGGTCCCATCGCCGAACGAGCCGCATTCGGCCCAGGGCGTGGACGCATTCCTTCTTCCGCGCGAGCGGGATCTAGACGCGGCGGCCGAGGTGGCCGGGGTCCGCCATGTCGAGGACCCCCAGGACCAGGCCGACCGCCACCCGGACCTCCGGGTCGAGCCGCGCCAGCACTGGGTCGCGGTCCAGAGCGACCGAAAACACGTGGCGTACGCGGCACAGCTGGTGCAGCTCCACCGGCAGCATCAGCTGCGTTTGTCGCTGCTGTTGCATCCGGAGGTCCCGGCGCCACAT
>DAOMZH010000037.1:0-3349 GCA_035437985.1 Polyangium sp. (in: bacteria)
AGGCGGCGGCAGCGGCGACGAAATCCAAGGCATTTTGGGCGCGGCGGGCGATGGCGAAAAAAAAACGCGGTAATTGACAAATTGCGCAGTTTTTTACTTTTTTTCGCCAGCCGTGTCCATGAGCCGGACATGAACGACGCAAGGCATCGAGGCCGGGCGCATGAGCATGTTTCGAGCATGTTCCTCGCATTGGCGAGAATTCCGGGAGATCGCTCTCATGAAAACGCTTCGTTATGCATTGGCGACGCTGGCTTTGTCGGCGTCAATTGCCGTGGTCGGGTGCGGAGGGGATCCTGATTCGAATTCGGCGGGCGACGAAATCACGCAAGAAGACGTAGTAGATCTCGGCGACTTGATTATCCAAGACAACGACGCGACTGCTGCGGCTACTGTGATCGGCGAACCAGCGACTCTGTTGGCGGAGGGCCAACGACAGGGCGAAAAAGCGCGTGCGGATGTGGCGGCGGTGCTTGGTTTTGTAAGACAATTGGCGACAGGTGGTCCTACACGTAAAGGTACCCGAGCGGACGGGAAAGCCTTTGCCTTTTGGAACAAGCAGATTGTCGGAAAGAGTGTTTCGTTATTACTTCTGCGCGTTGAAGATCGACGCCTGCGATATCTTGTTGTGCTCGATAACGCTGACGGGACGCACACGCCCCTCATGACGGGCATTTTCGTGAAAAAAGGCCCGGGGACTGGAGGCGGTCGCTTTCACGTGAATTTGACGAATGTCAGTAACGCCTTTGGTGCGCCAAATGCTGACGGCGAGATTCATTTCTGGTTTGCAAATCATACTGGCGACAAACGGGGCCGCCGCATTGTCTATCGCAATGTCGTTCGTCGCGACGACGCAGAAAAACGTGTTCGGAACTATGGCGCGGACCTCGTGCGCCTCGTGAACGTGGGCGGACGATTCCGCTCGATTAGCATTGATGACTTTGTTGGTACGCCGCAGGGAAATGAAGCGATGGGTATGCGCATGCTTTGGAAGGCTGGTGTCGGTGGGCGTGGCTCAGCGGCGGTCGTTTCTTTGGGAACCAAACAATTGCTGGGCACGGCGCATGAATGCTGGGACGCTAATGGTTTGCGCTCGGCATACAAGGACGACGATCCGAGTAATGGCATGACAGACCCTGATGAGGGCGAAGTGACCATGTGCGCAGGGTTTGCCGATGAACCTCCGCCCGATACGGGAAATGTCAGCGAGAATGGAATGGACGCGGATCCCGAGCTCGATGCGTTGTTGCAAGAATCGGGAGCAATGGATATTTCCGAGTCGGATGCGAATATGGTCGACAACGCGGGCATTTGAGCCCATGACTTGTCGACGCGCAGGTAAATCGTTTTTCTGGGCGTTGTTTGTCCTCGTCTTACCCCAAGGGTTGGGCATACCAAACGCTTGGGGTTATGAGGAAACGCGGAGCGAATACGGCGTTCTTCTGCGCTTGCCTTCCTTGCCGGCACGGGTGCGTCTCGACACACCCGTGCCGGCGCTTTCTCAGGGTGGTCAGGGCGAACTTTTGAGGGCAATTGCCTCTTGGAATGCCCACACACGTTTGTCGCCATGGTTTGTCATGACGGACGACGACGACGCGCTGGTGGAGATTGTCCCGGTTTTCGCAGGCTGGAAGTTTGGGGATGCGATTGCGGCGCACACGCATGTCGACAGCGAGCCATTTCAGGGCGAAATTCGCCACGTGATCATTGAAATTGATGCGCGTCGAAAGTGGAGTGACGGTTTGACGGTTTCGCCTGACGCACTCGATTTGGAAAGTGTCCTCGTGCATGAATTGGGGCATGCGTTGGGACTCGATCATTCTCGGCATGAGCGTGCCGTGATGCGCGCTGGAATCAAGCCGGGACAAACGCGCCGTGTACTGGACGCCGACGATGTTGCGGGGTTGAGTTCCGTGGCCAAACGTGCCGGGTTTGGCGAGAACGTATCGTGGTCACGAATGACCCATACGTTATGGCAATCGCCGGGCCTTTTGTGGCTCTTGCTGTTCCTCATTGTGGGAGCCGGTACGGTGACGTTCGTCTTGGTCAAACGGATCCGCACATGGCTCATCGAGACTTGGATCCGCGCAAGATCATTTCGTCGGATCCGGGATCCATTCTCGTAAGCGTTTGACGCCGTGATGAAAATTGACCTTCGCGCTATCTTCACTGCAATCGGCGAGAACAGCAATCTCGCTGAACGTTAGTTCATGAAAAAGACGCAGTTCCACGACGAGACGTTGTTTCGGGGGTAACTCGGCAATGCGCGCAGCGGCGCGATTCCACACTTCAGCCGCGATCAACCGGTTGGTTTCGAGGGCATTTGTGAACGTCGGCAAATCGTCGAGTTCGGCAATGGGTGCTTCGTACGCTGCATTTCGGATTTGATTCAACGACAGATTGACGGCGATTCGATGAATCCAAGTGCGGAACGTCGACTCGCGTCGAAAATCGCGCAGCTTTTCGAATGCGTTCAAAAACACGCGTTGTGTAATGTCTTCGGCGTCCTCGGGTTTGCGTACATAGCGGAGGCACAAGCGCGTGATTGCGTCGCGATGCGCGGTCACCAAAGCGTCAAAAGCGCGCTTTTCGCCGCGAAGAGCACGATCGACGAGCTCTGCATCCGGATCGGGGGCCTGGGTAGGGGTCACAAGACAAGGATAAACGATTTCTCGCTCGGTGTCCCGCGAAATGGTGTCGGCTTTTCCTAGATCGGACGAGATATGGCCGACCGGGGGCAAGATCTTTCGAAGTCTGCTTCGATCTGTCGGCGATTGTGTTATGATTGCACTATGTTCTGGACCTGGCGGAAATGCGCCACCATCGCGCTCGTTGTGGGGGGCGGCGTTTCGACGTCACTCCCATTTGCAAATGCGCAACAGAATGAACCAGTGGCGCCTACGGATCGCGATGAAGCGCGGCACGTTTTCGAGGAAGGAAAGCGAGCTTTCGAGGCTCATGATTACGTATTGGCAGCCAAAGCATTCGAGCAGGCGTATCGAACGGCCCCGCATCATGCGCCGCTTTGGAATGCTGCACGAAGCTGGGAGCGAGCGGGAGAATGGGCACGAGCGGCCAACACGTATGCCAAATATTTACGTGTATCGCCCGCGGACGCGCCCGATCGAAATGCCGCAACGACCACGCTCGAGACGCTTGCGGCAAAACTTGGGCGCATTGAGATTCATGCTCCGGGAGTCGATATCGTGCGGGTTGATGATTTGGTGGTCGATGAGCGCAGTGTGTATGTTTATCCAGGGATGCATGTTGTAGAAGGAAAAACCGGAGACGACACGATTCGTCGCACGGAAAACGTTGAAATAGGGAGCACAAGGTCGGTTGTGCTCGTCGC
>DAOMZH010000037.1:3449-27645 GCA_035437985.1 Polyangium sp. (in: bacteria)
GGATTGGCCACCGGGGTATTTTTTTCCCTGTGGAAGTGGAATGAGTCGACAATGCATTCGGCTTTGAGTATAGTGCCGCCCGTCATGGGATCGCCGACACGTATCGAGTTCATGGGGAGTTTCTGAATGCGCGAGACGCCAGTGCGAATCGGGCCGTACGAAATCGTAATGGAATTGGCGGCTGGCGGAATGGCCGCGACGTATATCGCTCATAAGCGCGGGGAAACATTTTTCGAGCGTCTCGTGGTGGTTAAACGAATCCATCCTTGGCTTCTGGACGATCCAACATCAGGCGAAATGCTGCGCGAAGAAGCTCGTCTTGGGGCGGCGCTGCAGCACCCGCACGTGGTGCATATCGAAGATGTCACCGTGGCCGCGGGCGAGGTTTGTCTCATCATGCCCTACGTGGAATCTCTTTCCCTAGGTGCATTGCTCAAATTGGTGCGGCAAAAGGGCGAACGAATGCCCCCGCCCATCGTCAGCCGAATCTTGCTCGACGTATTATCGGGTTTGCATGCGGCCCATGAAGCCAAGGACTTACGAGGAGAGCTGCTCGATATCGTCCATCGTGATGTGAGTCCAAATAATATTTTGGTTGGTACCGAAGGTCAAAGTCGAATCATTGATTTTGGTATTGCCCGAGCCAAAAGTCGGTTGTGCCAAACGCAAAGTGGGGACATGAAGGGCACCCTTGCTTATATGTCTCCAGAGCAATTACGAAGGCGGGAACTCGATCGTCGCGCCGATATTTTTGCTGCAGGCGCCGTATTGTATGAATCATTGACCGGTGAACGACTTTTTGACGGACGAGACGAGGCTGATATTTTGATTGGTGTTTTGGCGGATGACATTCCGCCCGTGCATGAGCGGCATGGCGATGTTGGTTCCGAGATCGATGCGGTATTGGCCCGAGCTCTTGCGCGCGACCGTGACGAACGTTATTCAACGGCCCGCGATTTCGCAATGGCGCTCGCAGCGGCGCTGCCACCCGCATCCATTACCGATGTCGCCACCTTTGTGGACCGTCTTGGCGAAGTTGAATTCAATCGTCGTCGCGAAGCCGTTCGAGTTTTCGTCGAACAGCGACGCAATGAAGCCTCGTCATCGGCCATTCATTCAACGGTCCTGACGTCCACGAAGTCGAATTCCATTCACGAACCCGCGCGAGATTCCCGTGGAACAGCGATCGTGGGCATTATTTTGGCGACATGCGTCGTATTTGCGTTTTTCGGTCTCGTATGGGCCCCACGGCGCGACAGAACTGCAATGCCGCAAGCAACCTCGTCTACCCTGAGCGAAGTGCCGCGGATTGTATCGAGTAATCAGCCACCGAGTATTTCCTCCGCCGAGGATCTGCCGTCGGCAATGCCGAATCAGCCTCCGGCGCCAAATGCATCGTCGACTGCGAATTCGATACCGTCTGCCGTGCGCCGGCTTGGCCCACAACACGAAAAAGTGGACAAGACTCGTGCCTCCGAGTTACAAGACAATCCTTATCGATGATTGTCCGTCGCGCTTCATTACTTCGCTTGGCCCGAAGCATGGTTGTCATGGCACTTGGTGGTTTCGTGAGCGTCGTCCACGGCTGTACAGTATTCGATGGATTGACCGTTCCGCCAGCCAAGGTCCCTTATTCCGGATATTTATCCGTTGAGGATGGTGTTCGTGTCTGTCACCGCGTGCACGCGTGTCCTCTGCTGTCCGCGGCCATTGCACGTTCGATTGGGGTTCCGGCGAATCCCTTGATGTTTTCCGTCTGTTTGTCATGGCTTTCTGGTCCCTTGCCGGCAACACGTTTTGGTCTGGACGCCCAAGCTGCAATGCTTACGTGCATTGCGCAATCGGAAGCCTGTAATGACGCGTTCGAATGTGTCTATGTGGAGCCGCTGAGCGACAGCGATCCGCGGTGCAGTGGAGTGGTGGGCGATCAATGTTTGATGGGCGGGACATTGCTTGATTGTACGACGGAAATAGCTCAAAAATGCCGCACGCCTTCTTATGGTGCAGGAAGCGAATGCGAATTGGGACTTTCCGGCGCTGGGCGTTGCGCCCTTTCAACTTGTGATCTTGCCACGTCCCCACCGCCTCGTTGCACGTCGGGTGTTTATGTACGTTGTGATCCAGCAACGAACCTGCGTGTGGCGCAGGATTGCAATACTGTGGGACTAACGTGTCCCGAAGGCGCGGAAGGCGCCGACGCGCAATGCGCAACAGCGGATGGAGTATTTCCGTGCGATGAACCGGGACGAACCGTATGCGCACCTGATGGCACGCGTGTGCGCGTATGTGATGGGGCGCTGGCGTCCGAATTCGATTGTGCCGCGATGGACGCCGTCTGTCGCGAGGAGGAATCAGGTGCACGATGCGTTCGTCCCGGGGATGCGTGTTCGCCCGCGACAAATGGAATCGAGGTTTGTCAGGGAAGCACGATTTCATTATGCATCGGCGGAGCTGGGGTCACATTTGATTGTAAAGACGTAGGATTGTCGTGTATTCCTGCTTCCGGTCAAGAACGCGGCCATTGCGGTTGAAGAAATGCTGTCGCTTCCAGCTTTTCATGGAACACCTGAATGCAGTAGCACAGTATTCATGAAATTCGCCCAAATGAGAAATAGCAATGTGCTCCTTTGCAAAGCGATCGGGCGCGCTATGCTTGTTCCGTGCAGATTTGGACCCCGATTTCTTGGAAACCATTTCCTAATTCGCAAGCAATGCCGTATAACGACCTGGACGAACTCGACCGGGTAACGTCGTGCATTGCGAGTCTGCCGCCACTCGTGACCCCTTGGGAAATCGAGCGGCTCGAAAACCTAATTGCGTCCGCCCAACGGGGCGAGCGATTTATCCTGCAAGGTGGGGATTGTGCCGAGACGCTCGAGCAATGCAATCCGGAATCGATCGAGCGGATGCTGTCCATTTTGATGAAAATGTCCCTCGTGCTCATCCTCGGTGCGAAAAAACCGGTAGTGCCAGTTGGACGTATCGCTGGCCAATACGGAAAACCGCGTTCGAGTTTGACCGAGACGCACGAAGGTATCACGATGAGCAGCTATTTCGGCGACCTGGTTAATCGACCTGAACGTACATCGTCGGCACGCGAACCCAATCCGCGCTTCCTTCTGACTTGTTACGAGCATGCTGCGCTCACGCTGAATTTCATGCGGTCGTTGACGAGCCGCGGATTTCCGCAGTTGTCGCAACTCGAAGCGTGGGATTGGTCATTTTTCCAGCGAGATGGGTTATCCTCGTCATGCCAAGAGAGTTATTTCGCAATGACGCGGGATCTCGCGGAAGCATTGCAATTTTACGCGGCAGTGGGTGAAGGTCGTGGCGATAGATTGCCGAAAACGGAATTCTTCACGAGCCACGAAGGATTTCACTTGCATTACGAATCGGCGCAGACGAAATCCGTCGCGGGTCGCCGAGGGCATTACGATTTGACGACGCATTTGCCATGGATTGGAGCGCGAACGCGGAACCTCTCGGGGGCGCATATCGAGTTTTTTCGAGGGATTCGTAATCCCATCGGGGTCAAGCTCGGCCCCAATACCACACCGAATGAAGTCCTCGAGTTGTGTGAGGTATTGAATCCTGAAAACGATCCGGGGCGGCTGATTTTCATTTCGCGCATGGGCGCAACTCAGGTCGAAAAGACGCTACCTCCGCTCTTGGAGGCCATTCGGCGAGCCCAAAAGTTGGTGTTATGGGTCTGCGATCCCATGCACGGCAATACCGTTACCTTGGCCGACGGCAAAAAAACGCGGCCTTTCGACTCGATGCTCACCGAAATTCAAAAGACGTTCGACGCGCACGCGGAATCGGGCACGATGCTCGGCGGAGTGCATTTGGAATTGTCACCCGACGAGGTCACGGAATGTGTCGGTGCTGGCGTCGACGAGCGGGACTTGTCGCGCGCATACGTGACGCGTTGCGATCCGCGTTTGAATCACGCCCAAGCGATCGAAATGGCCTATTTCATCGCGCGGCGATTGCGTCAGGACGAACGTTTGCCCCGAGGTGATGGCCGCGCGCAACAGCTCCCATCGTTTATTCGGTAATGGTCATTCGATGGTGGAATTCGTGACTTGCGGATCGCCATTGGCGAGCACGAAAATACCTGGAAACCCTTGGGTCTCGAATCCCAAGCTCGGATTGCGCTGAAGAGTCGAATTTTCGATTTTCAATGTTCCGGTGCGGTCGTTGCTGACGAAGAATATCGCGCCTCCACCCTCGTTGGCGGTGCTGTCGGTTATCTTCGTCCCGCAAAGCGAAAGCGTGAATGTATTGCCGTCGTTGTAGATGGCTCCGCCATTTCCTCCGCCCGGTGTGCCGGATTGAGCTGGATTGGCCCCATTTCCGATTGCGCGTTCAAAACTGAATGCGCTATTGAGAACAGTGTACGAGACGCCAATGCTGCTGAGCGATGCCCCGTTCGAACAGAAATTGCCCAATGCTTCGCTTCCGCCAAACGTGCTCTTCACAATATATGCCGGCATTCCTTCGTATTGGCTGAGCACGCGAATCGCGCCGCCCCCGACATCGGGGCCGACTTCGTCGCACGTATTATGGAAGAATCGGCTATTGACCACTTTGAATCGACCCCCACGGACGAAAATCGCTCCCCCACCGTCCGGGTCGAGCCCACTGGCATTGCCGTCGACAAACGTGAGGTTTTGGACCGTGAGTTGTGGATGGTCCTGATTTTGGCACATCGGTGTGGTCCATACTTGCGCTTCATCGCAAGTATTTTGATAAAGAATGCGCACGTTACCGCTGCCGCTCAAAGTGACCTTGTTTCCACCATCAATGACGATTTTTGGCCCCGTGTTGTTGAATATCTTGGCCGTCCGATCGAGCTTGATGACGACAGGTTCGGGGCCGCAATCGAAGGTGATGATGCCCCCTTTGGCGACTGTCTCGACAAACGCGTCGCCCGTGCAGCTTTCGGGAGTGCCATTGCCGACGACGTGATCGGGACTCGAAGTATCTTCGGCTTGGGCTTCGGTCGGAACTGGACAGGTGCCGTCTGGATTTCCAGCGGGCGGGCCATTATCGGGATTCGTATTGGGATCGGGTTTGGTTCCGTCCGTCGCATCGGAGCATCCAATGCCCACGAGTGTGATTGTCAATGTCGCACCCAACAACGCCGTTCGTACGCGATGCATCGCTTCCTCCGCGAATTCATAAAAACATGATGCGAATTTGTGGCTCATTCTCGACGCTCGTTTGGCTCATTGCCACGATGATGGGCATATCCTCGGGCAATTTCACAGCATCTTTCGGACGTTCGAACCAGCGTTTGACCTCGTATTCGCGAACGAAGCAATTGGCCATATTGCTACGGCCAGGTCCGAGCGGGAACCGATATTCCGTATAGGGAAAGTCGCTCGCAAATCGGTCATTTCCCGTGCCTCCAAACGTTTTCGCGTCCTTGGAGTCGAATCCGACGACGACTTCAGGCAAAAGAAAAAAGACGTATGGGTTGCCCTCATACATCATGCGATACACGTGCACGATGCCTTCCGCCCCATTTACGGCAGAAACGTGAGCCCAGCGTTCCGCGACGACTTTCGGCGAGCCATCGAGTTTCCCCTTGACGTAATCGAGGACGATTGCGTCCCCTTCACCGCGATTGTATAGCCAATACTCCAAAGGGCCTTTGACCAGGCTTCTCCCGTTGTCCGTGGTATCCGAAATGGGCACCGTGATTCCATACCCGAGGCTCCGATATTTGGGATCTCCATAATGGCCGCTCGAAAAGCCTTTTCCAAATCGAATGAATCCAACTCTGGCTTCGGGAATGATCCGAATCTCCCAGAGTTTGGGACCCGATTGCCATGGAAATGGTGTTCCAGCGCCATCGACGACGCGCATGTCATTAATGCCTTCGATTGGGGGCCCGTCGGCAGACGCTTCTTTCATCGTTGCTTCGGGAACCTTGGAAAAAGGGACCGCAAATGTTTGTCGCGCCGGAGGTCGAATGCCTCGATCAATTTCGGCCTGACGCGCACAGCAGAGTTTGTCGAACCCGCAACACGCCGGAGCATCGAATTTCTTCCCTGTAGTCGTCTTCACCGAGATGGGCGGCGGCATTTCCCATCCTGCCGGAGGATTCGGCGTCGCATCCACGGGCTCCGCCGCGGATGCCCACGAACTCACGCCTAAAATGCTGACGACCGTCGAAACGAAGACTCGCATCATGGTGGTGCCGCGCGATGATACGACGAATTTACTCATGGGGGACCTTTTTTCGTTCCAACATCAATCGAGTATCGCACGTACGGCATCAGCGGACGATGATTGTACCCCGCGCGGGACCTGGAGTATAAACGTCGGCGATTGGAGTCGACTTCCACGCACACGAGGGAAATGGTGTACCCAAGTGGTGCATCGAGGCGTTGCTGGTGATGAAAAAAGTATTGTCTTTTGTGACTTTGTTGTTCGTAGGAGCGAGCGCCTCAACGGTTGGCGCAGAAAATCAACAAAAAACGACGCCTGCTACAACGATCGCTGCGCAGGCGAAGCAAGCCGAACCGGCGCCATCCGCTCCTCGTCAAGCCTCAGCGGATTTGTCGTTGTTCTGGGTGCCGTGGGGAATGCATTATACGCGTGCCGCGTGGGGCGCTTCGATGGCCTATAAAGTTCCGCTTGTCAAGAAAAACGGAGTTTTGTGGGAATCGACGAATGTTACCGTCGGCGTGCGTGATCTTTATGGATATGTGAACAATACATTTGGTCCCTTCGTTGAAATTACGCCCATCGCCGTTTTCAAGTTGCGTGTCGAAGCGGCATACGATTATTTCATCTACAGTCCTTTTAATGGAGGTTTACGCGTCCTGACGCCGCTCGGTCACGAACGACTTGCAGCAGGCCAAGTCGAACGCGGAAATACCTCGGCTCTCGATTGGTCCGCCGACGCAGGCGTCAACGATACCGCCAATTTCAAGGCTCCCATCAATATCGGTGGAGCTCGTTTGCGCATCATGCCTACGTTGCAGGGAAAAGTCGGTTCGGTCGTATTCCAATACAACTTCATGGCGGATTTCAATTCTTATCATGCTCCGGGAGCGACTTATAAATCGGTCTTTCACGATACGTTCACGTTTACTCTCCGCAAACTCCAGGACGTGAGTCAAACCCACGAACTCGTGCTTGGTTATGCAATGCCCATGCGCGCTCCGGGAGAACTTACAATTGGTGTATCGGGGCGCTACAATCGCGTATTTGGTACGGGCCTCGATCAGCTATCTCTGGTTGGTTTGGTGTTTGCCCGATTGCCGTGGAAAATGATTCGGGGCAAGGTTTCGCCCTTCGCTGCGGTTCAAGCGGGTACGTTGCTCATCGACCCCATGTGGCAATACGCATTTTCTTGGGTCACGGTGGTCGGGGCCGATTTCAACTTGCACAAATCCAAACCGTATCACATTCCGGAGGACAAACCATGATTCACCCATCTGAATTGCGGCCCTTGTTTCCCTCCGGCTTTGGCGAGCCGCGGGCATTTTTTGCTCCGGGACGGGTCAATTTCATTGGTGAACACACCGATTACAATGATGGCTTCGTATTGCCCATGGCCCTCGATTTGGGCGTGACGATCCTCGGCGCGGCCCGCAATGATTCGCGAATTCATGTCGTCAGCCACCAGGGGCAAGAACGAGCGGAAATCGATTTCGATTTGCGCGCGCCTGGGAAACCACGGCGTGGCGTATGGGCCGATTATGTCGAGGGGATGGCGCAAGCGCTGCTGCAAGCAGGTCATGAAATTTGCGGAGCCGAGCTCGTTTTGGCGAGCGACTTGCCCACCGGCGCCGGTTTGTCCTCTTCAGCGGCTCTCGAAGTAGGCGTTGGATTTGCCCTACTTTCATTGGCCGGTTTGTCCGTGGACCTCGTTCAATTGGCCCTCGCCGGGCAAAAAGCCGAACATCAATGGGTGGGAACGAGGTGTGGCATCATGGATCAATTGGCCTCGGCCCGCGCTCGGCGAGGGTTTGGTCTGCTCATCGATTGTCGATCTTTGGAAGTGCGCGACGTGCCGCTCGAAGATCCGTCGCTTTGTATTCTCGTAGCGGATTCGCGGGTCAAACACTCGCTCGCATCCTCGGCCTACAACACGCGTCGTGAAGAATGCGAGACCGCAGTCCAGCTTCTACAATCACCATTACCCCATATTCGCGCATTACGCGATGTTTCTCGGCGTGATTTCGAGGCTCATCAACAGGTCCTTCCGGAACCGCTCGTGCGTCGCGCACGCCATGTCGTCACCGAAAATGAACGCGTGATCCAGACGGTGATGTTACTCCAGGAAAAACAGTTTTCCGCGATTGGACGATTACTCGTCGAGTCGCATCGTTCCTTGCAGCACGATTACGAAGTCAGTTGTCGCGAGCTCGATTTGCTCGTCGATAAGGCGTTGCAACAAGACGGCGTGCTCGGAGCGCGTATGACCGGCGGTGGGTTTGGCGGGTCAATTGTTTGTCTCGTACAGGCATCGGCACTCGAGGCCGTCAAAGAGGCGTTGTCGGCTGAGCTCGAAGGGAAAGTGGGGCGAGAGCCCGGGTTTTTTGTGACGAAAGGTGGTCAAGGTGCTGGTGAAATTCGTGAATGAGCCTTGCTATTTGGCGGCAAACCGTGGTAGGGTTTCTCCGCCCCACGTCAACCGGAGTTGATCATGAGTTTTTCTCGAACCATTCGCACAGCATTTGATGCATTGGCGCGCGATCCCCACCCGGCTCCCTGCCAAATTAGCTCCGAGCCAAATTGGACGAATCTGCGTTCGGAGCTCCCGGCGGGGTTTTTATTGGGCACGGCTACCGCTTCTCATCAAATCGAAGGCGGACTCGATAACGATTGGACCGATTGGGAACGCGGCTTTCATGCTGATGGAACACCCCACATCAAAGATCGCACCGTCTCCGGAAGCGCATGTGATTCGTGGAATCGATTTGATGAAGATCTCGCGCTGATGCGCCATCTGGGAGCCAACGCCTATCGATTCAGTGTCGAATGGAGCCGTCTGGAACCAGCCGAAGGCCAATGGAACGACGAAGCTGCTGAGCGGTATTTGTCTTGGGCTCGCAAGCTTCGAGATGCCGGGATCGAGCCCTTGGTGACATTGCATCATTTCACGCTGCCTCGATGGGTCGCTACGCAAGGCGGGTGGATGAACGATCGGACAATTGACCTTCTGTCCGCATTCACGGAACGAGTGGCACGGAAACTCGGCAATGCTGTCGACTCTTGGTGCACCATCAACGAGCCGAATGTGCTGATGACTCTGTCGTATTTGAAAGGCGTTTTTCCTCCAGGACTGAAAGATCAACGCCTTTGCGCGCAGGGGCTCGCGCGGCTCTTGCGTGCGCACGGGCGCATGGCTGAAATCATTCGGGAGTATGATACCGTGGATGCCGACGGAGACGGTTTTGCCACCAGAATTGGTTTGGCGCACCATGTGCGCATTTTTCAACCTGCCTCGAGGAGACCGTTCGATCGCATCATTGCCGGGTTCATGGATCGTTTCTTTAATCAGGCGATCATCGACGCGCCGGTTCAGGGGCGGATTACGCTGTCGATTCCCGGCGCTGTCGATATCGACGTAGAAGTTCCAAACCTCAAAGGATCCATGGATTGGCTCGGCATCAATTATTACGGTCGCGACCACGTACGGTCCGATTTTTCGGATCCGTCGCTTTCCGAGCAATACGTACCAGCAGAGCGTCCCGTTAGCGATCTCGGCTGGGATATTTGGCCTGAAGGAATGTACCAAGTCCTCAAGAGGTATAGCGCATTGGGTTTGCCCATTTATGTGACGGAAAACGGTATCGCGGATCATCGCGGCGAAAAACGTCCGGGATTCTTGCGCGCGCATTTCGATGCGCTCGTGCGCGCAGCACGGGAAGGTGTTGACGTCCGGGGATATTTCCATTGGTCGCTGCTCGATAACTTCGAATGGGCCGAAGGACATGAGCCGCGGTTTGGCTTGTATCGCGTCGCTTACGATACTGCGGAAAAACGTCGCGAACCCACACCGGCAGTGGAGGCATTCCGTCAGATTGCGCGGGGTTTGGGCTTGAAACCCACCGATGGGTGAATGGGGTATACCGTGAAGCTGGAATGCGCACGCGGGGAAATTCGTTATCATTGCCAACATCGCGCGTATTCCCTCCTCGTGGATTTGGCGCAAGGCGCAGTGTTCGACGATGGCCGAATTCGCATTTCCGCGCGTCATGAAAACAATCGCTCGATCGTGCGCGTGTACGCCTACGCGGACGTCGAAATCGACGCATTTGCTCTTTATGTCGAGCGCTCATTTGCAGCGAATGCCCGGTTTTTCTTGAATGGGTATCAATCGTGGACAGATTCGCGTGAATTTTCACCTTGGGAGCGAATCCACCCGTTCCCCACGCTCGTGCGCCCGCTTCTGGAGCGGCTTTTTCGGACGAACCATTACGGGGATTACGACATCGTCCCCGTACATGATCGCCATTTGCACGGTTTTACTTATTTCTACATGCGGCAAGCACCAGGCGGGGCCATCGATTTTTGCGGGTCGCTCTCCGAAGCCGAAGGCTTTACGATTTTTCGCGTATTGCCCGAGGATCGGCGCGTCATCATCCAAAAGGATTGCGAAGGTTTGCACATTTCCGCGGGCAAAGAATGGAGAGCGTTCGACCTTCACCAGGAATTGGGCGATGAAGGTGAAGTTTTTGCGAACTATTTGCGGATCTATCAGCAATTATCCAATCTCGAGCCTCGCACCATGCCCACCTGGACCGGTTGGACCAGTTGGTATTATCACTACACCAACATCAGCGAACCGATCATCCAGAAAAACCTCGACGCGTTTGCGCAAAAAAGTATTCCGATCGATGTGTTTCAAATTGACGACGGATGGCAAGGAGCCGTGGGTGATTGGCTCGATGTCAATGAAAAGTTCCCCAATGGTTTGCGGCCGATCGTGGAGCGGATTCACCAAGCCGGATACAAAGCCGGATTGTGGCTCGCCCCGCTGGTGGCCGAGCGAAAATCGCGAATCATGACCCAGCATCCAGAATGGCTCTTGCGTGACCGGGAAGGTAATCCCATTCCTGCAGGCAATTCCAATCTCTGGAGCGGCGATTTTTATGGCCTCGATATCGATCATGAGGGTTTGCGGTCGTATCTGACCCAGGTATTCGACACTATTTTGAACGAGTGGGGGTTCGACCTAGTCAAACTCGATTTCCTGTATGGCGCTTGTTTGGCTGCCGGCTCTGGCAAGACCCGCGGCGCGAAGATGGTTGCAACCATGGACTTTCTCCGTATGCTCGTGGGAAACAAGTTCATTCTGGGATGTGGCGTGCCCATTGGACCAGCCATGGGACGGGTCGACGTTTGTCGCATTGGGCCCGATGTTGGTCACGAATGGACCAATACGTTGACCCGCGGTCTGGGTATGCGCGAGACCATTTCCACCGTAACTGCCCTGGAAAACGCGATTGGACGCCATCATTTGTCTGGAAAAGCGTTTTCCAACGATCCCGACGTGTTTTTCTTGCGGCAACTCTCATTTGCTGGACAAAAATTCGATCCTTTCGTGGCTCTTCAGGAAATCCGCTGGGGCAAGCGCGTGCCACTCGACGAGCATGAAAAGTACACCCTCTTTCTATTAAACAACATTTTTGGCCGGCTCGTCTTCACCTCCGACGATATCGACGAATATCCCGACGATCTTCTCGCTCTCTATTTGTCCTCCTTCCCATTGCGCGAAAAACTCGATGTACGGGTCGAACTCCAAGGTCCTGCGCCCGCATTCGGCGAAATCGGGGGATGTTACCAAATCCAATTTCGTATCGGCGCACTACATTATTGGACATACGCCAATCTGGCCAACGAGACCGTGGCAATTGGCCTCGCCGCAGGTGGTTTCTCCAGGAACGAACGTGGTCAAGGGCGGTTTGTCGAACGAGGTCAATCCATGACGCTCGCGCCGCATACATCCCTGTGTGTGCTCGAGGAACCCCTCGGTGACAATGCGTTTCTCGGCTCGGAGAGTCATTTGTTTCCGGGAAGCGATCTCGCCGAATGGTCATGGGACGGGCCTGATGGCGTGGTCTTCGTCCGCGACTCCCGCGCGCGCGGGAAAGGTAATGTCTTGTTCCGGGCTCCGCTCGGAAAAACTGGTTTGCGGGTCAATGGCCGATTCATTGCGGCAAGTAAATATTTGGGACGTGAGCAGGTGGTCGTGGTGCCTGCAGAACAAGGCTAAGGCGATCGAGTATGGCAACCGTCAAAAAATTACCTCCCTCCAAAGTCGTGTGCTTTGCCCTGGGCCAGTTTGGCTGGTCATTGTGTTCGTTTGGAGTGGGCAACTTGATGAACTATTTTTATCTGCCGCCTAAATCTGGCGAACAAACAGTGTTTCCGACCTACGTTTTTTCGGGACGCATTTTCGGTTTCTTGACGTTGCTGGGGCTCATCACCGCCGTTGCGCGCGCGTTCGATGCCATTACGAATCCGCTCATCGCGAGTTGGTCGGATCGAAACACCTCGGCGCTTGGGCGACGCACGTTTTTCCTCGCGTTTTCCATTGTGCCGTTCGCGATTCTCTCGATGTTGCTTTTCGTGCCCCTCACGAACACGGAAAGCGTTTTGAATGCGGTCTGGCTTTCCGGCGTCATCTTGGCATTCTACTTTTTCTTCGTTTGTTACACGACTCCTTATTCGGCACTACTGAGCGAATATGGGCATACTCCCGATGAACGTTTGTCATTGAGTACGGCATTGTCTGTCACGTGGGCGTGTGGTTTTGCGATTGGGCAACAAGTTTATGGTTTGCAATCGTGGGTAACGAAGTCGTGGTCCGTTTCGAGCACCCAGGCGTTTCAAATGGTCATGGGCGTGTTTTCGCTCGTGTCGCTCGTTTGCATGTCATTACCCATTCTTTTCATCAAGGAACGTGAATACGCGGAAGCGCACGTGGCCAAAGAAAGCGCGCGGGAAGCTTTGGCGGCGACCCTCAAGAATCGAGACTTTGCGCGATTTTTGGCGGCAGATTTCATGTATTGGGTGGCGCTTACCTTCGTGCAGATGGGCATGGTCTACTTCATGACGACCCTGCTGCACCCCCATAACGACATTCACAAGGACACCGAACTCGTCTCGCCTCTGATGACCGTGCTTTTTCTGGTGAGTTTCGTGTGTTATGCGCCCGTCAACGTGCTTGCAAAAAAGTATGGCAAAAAGCGGGTGATGTTGGCAGGCTTCGTTATGTTTGCCTTTGTATTTGCACTTATCTCGGGGATGGGCATTCTCCCCATTCCCGTGATGCCTTATGCCTACCTCATCTCGGTACTTGCTGCCGTTCCCGTCGCGATTTTTGGCATATTGCCAGGTGTCGTCATTGCCGACGTGGCGGAAGTCGATGGGCGTCAATCAGGAAGCCATAAAGCCGGCATGTTTTTCGGTACGCGCACGTTCATCATGAATTTTGGGATTGCCGCCGCAAACTTTCTTTTTCCCTCATTCCTCTTGCTCGGCAAAGAGGTTCAAAATCCTTTTGGGGTTCGTCTTAGCAGTATGGCGGCCGTCGTGTTTTGCTTTTTGGGGTTCTTGTTGTTTTCACGGTACGACGAAAAGGCGGTTCTCGCAGCTTTGGGAATGGCCCGCGAAAAGTCACCCGCAGAAAAAGAAACCGCCCCCGCTTCGGAGACGTGAAGGTCGTCAACCACGTTTCGTTTGGTGCCACGCCCATGCGTGGCCGATGATCGTCTCCAGGTCGGGAAACTTGGGTTTCCAGCCCAAAAGAGCGCGGGCTTTTTCGCTCGAACCGACCAGGATTGCGGGGTCACCCGCCCGGCGCGCAGCCATTTGAACGGGAATGCTCCGACCAGTCACCTTCTCGGCTACGGCAATGACTTCTTTCACGGAAAACCCGCGCCCATTGCCGAGATTCACGGCTTCGGATGCTCCACCGGCCAATAGATATTCGACTCCCAGCACGTGCGCGTCCGCAAGATCCGAGACGTGAATATAATCGCGAATGCAGGTTCCGTCCGGCGTATCGTAATCGATACCGAATATCGCCACATGGGTCCGCCTACCCAATGCTGCATCGAGCACGATCGGGATCAAGTGCGTTTCGGGTCGGTGATCCTCGCCGAGTCCACCAGCTGGATGCGCCCCGGCTGCATTGAAGTAACGAAAACTCACCGAGCGTAGGCCAAACGCATGCCGGCAATCGTCGAGAATTTTTTCCACCATCAACTTCGTTTGTCCGTACGGACTGACTGGATTTTGCGGATGGTCCTCGGGAATGGGCACTACGCGTGGGGGGCCGTACGTTGCGCACGTGGAAGAAAAGACGAAATGACGTACACCTGCTTTTTGCATTGTTTTGAGCAGCGTAATGGTCCCGTGCACGTTGTTGTCGTAAAAGCTCAACGGATCAACAACGGATTCGCCGACCTCGATAAATGCTGCAAAATGCATCACGGCATCAATCTGGGCGTTGGAAAAGATATCCGCCAAGGTTTGTTCGTCGCGCGTGTCCGCGATGACGACCTTTTCGCCCACGGCGCGTTCGACGAGCTCTTGATGCCCGCGGCTCAAATTATCGAGAATGATCGGCGTGTGCCCCCGTTCTTTGAGGGCTAGCGCCACATGGGAACCGATGTATCCAGCTCCGCCGGTGACGAGAATGGTCGCCATACAGTTTTTACCTCGATCAGGGCGTAATGAGGCCCGTGAGCGCCGACGCGTACGCGTTTGTCGTGCCAGTCTTGAAGGGTTGACGGATGTCGAATGTCGTGCGTACGGAAACGCGAACATAATAGAAGTAGCCGAAATCGAGCGTGTCTTCCGGAATCTTGAAGGTCGTTTCGGTCGTGGAAAAGATTGCTGTCGTGCGGGTCGTCGCGCCACCTGGATCGAGACGGCGGATCCCAATGATGTAAACCGCGGGGGTGCCGACTTCAGGTGGCGCAAATGTAATCGTCGGTGTAAAACCAATTCCCGACAGCGGCTCGATAGCCGGCATTCCATTGACGCGAATATCGAGCGGCGGGGACAAAACGGGAACGGCGAGCTTCGGGAAGGATTCCACCGGCCCATATTGCCCCATGGTGACGATGGTCGATTTCGATATGCCCGTTGGCGTATCGTGCGTCATGGAAAACGCGATGTCCGTCGATACAATTTCCGCCCAGCTCGGGGGAAATGGATTGCCATATGCAAAAGTCGTCGGAAGCTTGGCACTCGTCGACGCTTCACAAATCAACAGATTCGGAGGAACGGCGGTCGTCGTACGAGTTCCGCCCGGCTCGGCGATCAAACGAACGTTTTTTCCGGCCACAGTCGCATTCGGGTGCACTGCCGAGGCAAAAAGATTGAATGATGGTGAATCGATGTCGACCGCGAAGTTTTTTTGGACCACATCAATGAACTCACCCGAAATGAGCGTGGGGTTTCCATCTACCTGGTCGAAACTCGGCGTATTGAAGACCTTGCGCACGGAATGGTAGGGGGCAGCCGTAGCGGCCGTGCCCGCCAATTGCGTAATCACCGCCGGATCTCCTTTGCTGCCCTGCACGAGTTTGGGATTGAGGAGTTTCGCCGCGTCACCGCGGTATTTGTCGAGGGACGTGACGCCGGGCAAAGGATAATTACCCGTCGTCGGAAGGAGTTCGCCCGCCGCTCCCGAACCAATCGAAAACATTTCGAGAACATCGCCGGATGTCCAAGCTTCGAGGCCCATTGCGGTGAGCGCAAGATCCGTGGGTGAAGTCTTGATCGTCAGCGCATCCGGGCGGCCCACGAAAACACGGCCGAGATCGATCTCCCGCGGCGCATTGATCACGATGCGGGGGGGGACCGTCGCATTATCGATGAATTCAACGAAACGAAGATTATATGGAATTTCGGGTACTTGCGGAATGACGAAACTGCCGTCCGCAGAAATCTTGCCCAGAATTTCTCGCACACTGCCGTCATCTTTCGGCACGAGCGCCGCAATCTCGAATTGCGCAGTCCCCCGAAAAAACGGCATGTCCCCCGATTCGAGCACATGCACATCGACGATCGAACCTTTGACATCGGAAGCCGGGCCGGAATCGCCATCGCCCCCACAGCCGCTGGTGACGATGCCCATTGCACATGTCAAGCCGAGTAAAATACGCATTCCGCCTCGTACCACGGCTTGCCATCCAAAGCAATGCCGTCCCCGTAATCGTCGTGCCGGATTATGCTCAGTCGCGAAGCAAGATGTCGAGATCGACGTTCGACAATGGCAATCCCGCAGCCGTGCCTTCGCGCCGCGATGACAGAACGAGCACTTGGGAATGAGGTTTGCCCATCGCCGCCACCAGACCAGCAAAGTATCCCGAAATCATGGGCGTGAACCAGGTCATCAGCCATGCCGGAATACCGCGACACGAAATATGTATTCGTTGCGCATCCTCGCGAACGACGTCCCATTCCCCGAAATTGTAATAGCGACTCGCCAAAGGACGCAAACGCAGATGAAAATCATCCGTCGTTCGCCCCTGCAAAAGCGCGCGATATGCATTCTGCACATCGTGGATCGCCTGCGCCCGACCCTGTTGCTGCGCAAATGTCTCGAGCGGCGTTCGAATCATGTCGGCAACAACCGCACTACCCGCGGCCAGCGGCAACAGATCATAAAAACTCGCCGCCAAAAATGGCTGCCCGAAGAAATCTCGTAACGAATCGTTCGGTAGGGCCGCGAAAAACGCACGAGTACCACCGTCCACGCGATGCTGACAATAATGCAGCAATCCGCGATGCGCGAGCCCTTTGATCTGAAATGGCCCTTCACCGGGCTTCAATGGCAATTCGAGATACCATTGCCGGTCCGAGGATCCATTGGCCAAACGCTCGGAAATTGCAGGATTGCTCCCACTGCTGCGACCCGTCAATGTCCCACGCTTCGTGCGCAATGCCGTACGCGTATCGCTTCCCGGCGGTCCCGTAACGCGCTCCGGCGAAAGCAACGCCAAGCTCGCTCGATCCGATGCCGGAGGAATTGCCAACGGTTGCCGGTCGAATGTAGGCAACGGCGGCGCCGACAAACTTCCCCTCGTACTCGCCGCTCCCGTGCGGTCCCCCGACGGCGGCGGCCAACTCGGCCGCTCACTCGGCGCAGGCGGAGGCCAACTCTGACGGTCCGAAGCCGGAGGAATCCAGCTAGTCCGTTCAGTCGTCGCCGCCGGAGGCGGTGGGGGATTCGTACGTCGCTCGAAAGGGCCCATTCTTAAGCTACGTGTAGAATCGAATCGACACGTACCCACCAACGTACAACGAACGTCACCCCTTTGACTACAACGATTCTCGGCTTTTTTCAGACATTTTGATGGGTGTTTTCCTTACTCTATTCGAGATCCGCGCAGGGAATTTCGCACCTCAATCGTCAGGCCCAACGCTTTCTACCGTTCGATTTCCGGGAGCGACATGCCTTTGGGGAGCGCTGCGTCATTGCTCGTTTCAATGATTCCGGCCACCGGATAGGCGCAATAATCGAGGCTATATGCACCTGCGGGGCGGTGGTTACCGGACAAACCAATACCTCCAAAAGGCAATTTGCTGCTCGCGCCGGCCGTGCCCGTATTCACATTGATGCATCCAGCCCGAATTTCATCGAAAAATCGTTCGGCAATCCCCGTATCTTTCGTGAAAATCGCCGCCGCCAGTCCAAATTGCGTCGCATTGGCTTGCTCGATTGCATCGCCCAATGAATCCGCCACGGCAACTCGCAACAACGGGCCGAATACTTCCACGTCTGCGCCGGCCCCATCGAGCGATCGAGTAAAGCGATCGACGCGTACGACGCTCGGAGACAGGAAAAACCCTTCGCTCGGCGTGTCGAGTGCTCGTCCTTCGAGCAACACGTCGGCACCTTGCGAGGCAAATCGAGCTTGCGCATCGAGCACGGCCCGTCGCGCTTCGGCGGAGATGATTGGACCTGAAAAAGGTTCTGGATTGACAAACGGATCGTCGATGACGAGTCGTGACGCGGTGGTCACGATCGCTTGGACAAACTTGTCGGCGATGTCCCGATGCACGATGAGCCGTCGCGTGCACGTGCAACGTTGTCCGGTCGAGACAAACGCCGAGCGAACCACTTCGATAACTGCTTGCCGCAGATCCGCATCCGGCATCACGACCACCGGACTATTGCCGCCCATCTCCAGCGCCAATATGCGTCCAGGATCATCCAGATTCAGTTCCATGATCCGTCGACCCACCGGCCACGAACCCGTGAACAAAACGCCGTTGACTGCGCCATGAGTAACGAGTCGCGTGGCCACGTCCACACCTCCGTGCACGAGGTTCACCACACCCGGGGGAGCTCCTTCGGCTTGCAGAGCTTCTTGCAACCACATGGCCAGGGTTTGTCCTACCGCAGGGGCCTTGTCGCTCGGCTTGAAGACGACCGTATTGCCGAGCGCCAGCGCCGGGATGATATGGCCGTTCGGCAAATGCGCAGGAAAATTGAACGGTCCAACGACTGCCATCACCCCGTGTGGCCGGAAAAACGTTCGTCCTGTACGTGTAGCACCGAGCGGGACCTCGAACGCGCGTACGCGTCGCGCCCCACTGTGCTCGGATTCTTCCAACGTGATGTCGACTTTCGCGGCGAGTAAATCCGCTTCCGCGCGCGCATCCCACAAAGCTTTTCCCGTTTCGAGCGCGATGAGATGCGCCATGTCGCCCGCGCGTGATCGACACAGATCCCGAAAACGCAAAAGCGCGCCCCGCCGACGCTCTGCCGGAAATCGCGCCCAGGGAGGCTGGGCATCGGCCGCCGCAGCAACCGCGCGATCCACGTGATCGAGCACCGAACTACCTTGCCACACGATGGCTGCTGGTCGCGCTGGGTTTGTCGAAACGACTTGCTGACCCGAAAGGGATACGAGCTGCCCACCGATGAGATCAGCAGCCTCGATACGAGATGCGTCGTGCATTGACGGTAGGGTTCGAGGAGTCGCGACGCATGTCAAGCTTCATCATGATCACTCCGGGGCAAACGCCACCCCCCGGAATAGCGTATTCATCGGCGCGGTCGCGATGGCCGTGCTCACCGGCGAAGATCCAGGTTTGTCGAGAATCGATACGATGCGATTGTCCGTGTTCTCGGCCGTCGTGGCAATGATCCGCACCCCATCGTTTTCGATCCGCGCGGCAAGACCACGCATGCCGAGCATGTTGAACGTGAACGTCGATTGTTTCGACCATGAAGTTCCGTTAAAAGCCCAGCGCTGAATACCTACCATGTCGTCCGCGACGTACAGCGTGTCGAGCCCGGCGATATTCGGGTCGCGATCGACGAAAGCAAATGAATAAGGGCTGAATCCGCTCGTGGCCATGCCTTGCAGCGTCGACACGGTTTGTCCCTGCGTCGCGGGCAAACCCGAACCGATCGTGAACACGGAAGTGAAGCCGGTCGATCCCGCAGTCCCGTAAAGTTGCCCGTTCGCAACGTGGACGAGACGAACATTGTTCGGGTCCGAAACGATTTGTGTCGAGTTCGTCGCGCCAAGCATCGCGTAGTGGATCCCGCCCGTGCTGCTCGCATTACCAGACGCCCAGAGCGACATACCGTCCGATGAAGTCGCCCCGCGGATCGTGCCCGCATTAAATGCACTTCCCAGCGAAGTCGTCGTGTCCACATTGCCCATTGCGTCGATGCGCCCAATCACTCGCGGATAGGTCGATGAACTCGTGGTGCTGATGTCGGTCGTGCCCGTTTTCGACCCATAACCGCCGAGGATCAGATACTTCCCGTCGCCCGATAAGGAAAGACTGCCCTCCGAGCCTCCAACGCCCGACAACGTCAGCGGCAAATTGCCTCCCGAGGCCGCGGTGGGCAACGCGGTCGAGGTTTTTCCGGGCGTCTTCGTGCCGTCGATTTCGAAATAATCGATGAATACTGCGGTGGACTTGTTTGTCAGGGTCGCTCCATTGGCTACGCCCACGCGAACGACGGCAAATGATGTGGCCGATCCCGTACCCCCACTGCTCGAACTGGAAGACGAAGACGACGAAGACGACGAACTTGCACTTGACGAACCCCCACCGCCACTGCCGCCGGTTGCGCCACCAGCTCCGCCCATATTGCCGCCGCCCATTCCCATTCCGCCGCCGGACGTGGAACTGCTCGAGGCTTCTGCGCCGCCTGTGCCAGCTTGGCCTCCGTCACTTGTAAAAATGCCCGTCGTACCTTCGGCGCAAGCTGTGATCGCGAACGGTGTTAGGACGAACGCCAAAAGAGTGCAGACGTTTGCTGAATTGGGTCGGCGTAAAAACACGGCAGGGCCTTTCTGATTGAGGTTTCGAGTGCAGCGCGTCAAAGGTGACTCAAAGCTTCGAGTGTTCAACTGAGGCGTGGATCCAGGTCCCGATTTGTGTGTAAGCTCGGCGCGCGCGTCGCGTTTGGTATACAGATTATGCTCCGCAACTCACTTCGTGTTGGACTTTTTATGGGTTCCCTGGTCGCAATGACCTCCAGCGGAGCGCCGTTGGCGTACGCGCAGTCGGCTGATCCGCCAGAGATGGCGGCACCTGTTGCGCCAATGGACCCAATCGAGCCGGCAGCACAGCAACAGTTGCCGCGTCGGCCCTTGGAAATTGCCGCCGATCCATTCCCGCCACCTCCGCCGCCACCTCCGCCGCCGCCACCTCCACCGCCGAAGCCCACGAATTGGTATGTTCTGCATCCGGGGATTTTTCCCGAAGCCAAGAGGTTTTCTGGTGTTTTGCAAATAGGTTTGGCGCAAGCGACCGCCGAGGATTTTTATGGCCTTGTGCAATTCGCTCCGTCCAAGAGTGTAGCGGACACATTTGCCGGCATAATGCAAGTCGGGTTGGGTTCGACCGAGGCGAAAAAGTCGTTTCACGGCGGGCTCCAGTTCGCACTCGGAAAGAATTCGGCTGCGAATTTCTCTGGATTGACCCAAGTGTCGCTCTACCGCAATGAGGTATTGGATGACTTTCGCGGTCTTGGCCAATACTCCTTATGGGAAAATGAAGCGCGAGACTTTGCTGGGGTCTTTCAAGTGGGCGTCAAGAACCACGCGTCGAGTTTTTTTGGCGGGTTTCAGATCGGGGCTTTCAACAAGATTTCCGGCAAAGAAAATGGCTCGGAATATGGGAAATACGTAGGCGCCATGCAACTCGGCGCCGTAAACGAAACCATTGATGTTCCATATTACGGAGTCCTGCAAGTCGGGGCGGGGAACATCACCAAAGAAACGGAATATCACGGGCTTTTTCAAGTGGGGCTCTTCAACCGCTCGGATGAGAATCATTACGGGTTGCTGCAAGTCGGCGCGCTCAGTTACGTCAATAAGGATTTCGTCGGACTTGGGCAGATGGGTTTGGCGAATGTCACGACCGAGGATTTCGTCGGTGGATTTCAGTTTGGCGCGGTGAATATAGCGAAAGATTTTTCGGGACTTGGGCAAGCTGGTCTGGTCAGTTTGGCGTTCGATGAATACCGCGGTCTTTTCCAATTCGGTGGGCTTTTCAGCGGAGCTGACGAATTCCACGGCGTGGCGCAGCTGTCGGGCCTCTTCAACTACGTCGACGATGATTTCGAGGGCGTATTTCAAATTGGGCCCTTCAACATGATCTCGCATGACATGCACACATTCGCACAAATGGGGGCGGTGAATATCGTGTTCGAGGAGTTTTACGGGACGCAGTGGGGTTTGGCAAACGTGGTGCCCGACGAGATGTACGGCGTGCAAATTGGCGCAGCCAATGTGGTTGGTCTGGGCAAAGGTTTGCAAATTGGCGTAGGAAACGTGTCCACCAAGGAATTCTCGGGCGTGACCCTGGGCGTTGTGAACAGCGCGGAAGAAATACGAGGATTGCAGCTGGGACTCGTCAATCGGGCGAAGAAGTTGCGCGGCGTGCAGATTGGATTGGCGAACGCATCCGATGACGGCGGATTGCCTTTCATGCCCGTCATGAACGTAGGATGGGAGTAAAGAAGGGATGACGAGCAGCTCGAGGGCACGCGGGCCTTCCTCGTCTTGCTTCGAGCGGCTTTCCCTGTTACTCCCCTCCCATGCATGGCCGAGTTCTCATTGTAGCTGGATCCGATTCTGGTGGTGGCGCAGGTATTCAAGCCGATATCAAGGCCGTCACGGCGCTCGGTGCTTTTGCGACGACCGCCATTACGGCGCTCACCGCCCAAAATACCCGCGGCGTATTTGGTGTTTTTCCTGTCCCGCCGGATTTCATCGCCCAACAAATGACCGTCGTCCTCGACGATATCGGTGCTGACGCCGTGAAGACCGGCATGCTTCATTCGGCCGCAGTCATTGATTCCGTCGTCGATACATTGACGCAGCATAGCCCGAACATTCCCCTCGTCGTCGATCCCGTCATGGTCGCCAAAGGCGGCGCGCCCCTTCTCCTCCCCGAAGCGCAACAAGCCCTCGTACAGCGGCTTTTGCCGCGCGCCACACTGCTCACGCCCAATTTGCCCGAAGCCGAAGTTCTGATTAAACAATCCATTCGCGACGTCGACGGAATGCGCCGCGCCGCCGAAATGCTTCTGCAAATGGGCCCCGCGGCCGTTCTCGTCAAAGGCGGACACCTCCAAGGTCCACGTGTTGTCGACGTTCTGCACACGAAAGATGGCGTCCACATTTTCGAGGACCAACGTATCGAATCTCGTTCCACCCACGGCACCGGATGCACCCTCGCTTCCGCCATTGCGGCCGGAATCGCCCAAGGTCTGGACCTCATCGCGGCTGTCGAACGTGCGCGTCGTTATTTGCGTCTCGCCATCTTACAAGCTCCCGGATTGGGCTCGGGTCACGGTCCGCTCAATCACGCCGTCACGGTTTCCCACCTCCCCGATATCTAAAAATTGGTTTGTCCAGGATAATCATTTCCGTTCCCGACGGCCATTGCTGAATTGCGGCCGAGAGCACGACCTCCACGCGCAGAAACAGGTCGTCATGCATCTCATTAAATTGTATTCTCTTGCACGTGTGGTGGACGGGGGCGAACCATGAACCAGGGCCTGAAGTCCGATAGCGAAAATATTGATTTTATTGCAGATACTACGACAAGTGGGAGGCATGAAACTCCCTTCGGGCCTTCTGGTGAAGGTTTTCGATGGGGACGGGACGACGTAATGCAAGTTGCTGAAAGTATGCGAAAGTCCGTAGAAACTGCGGCGGATTTGCTTCTGCGCACAGCGGTGGAAGAAACGCGTGCGCGGTTTTTGGCCGAAGCGAGTCGCCGTTTATTGGCTTCGACCGATGAGGAATCGACATTTTCCACGTTGGCTCGGCTGTTTGTCCCCATGATTGCGGACGGAGCTTGTGTATTGACGGTATGCGACGGCAATGTTCATTGTCGGGCAGTAGCGCATGCAGATGGGGACAAGGAAAGATTCGTTTCGATCCTCGCGCAGAATCTTGCCCTGCACGCAGAACGACAGGCCACGTGGACAGCACAAGTATTTCAGCAGGGACGAGGGCAAGAATTGTCTGGACAATCCTTGGCGGAAATTTTCGGTCCTGATTCGAATCCTGGCGATACGACCGAGGCATTTCAGAGGCTCGATGTTCGTTGGCTCGAAGGATGGCCTCTCGTATCTCAGCATCGAGTGCTCGGGGGCATTTATTTGTTTGGCAGCACGTTGCGCCACGAATTCGATGTTGCGGGTGGGGAGATGTTGCAATCTCTGGCGCAAAGCGCGAGTTTAGCGGTGGACAATGCGCGAATTCATCAAGATGCGCGGCAATCCATTCGCGCGCGGGAAAGGCTCATGGCATTTGCGGCGCATGATTTACGTAATTCACTGTCGCTGGCCCTGATGAGTTTGTCGTTATTGGATGGGGCGAGTGAAGGCCTCAATGCATCGGTTGCGGCGTTACGTCTGGCGACGTTACGCAAAGGCCTTTCGCGTATGCAGCGGCTCGTGGACGATTTATTGGATTTTTCGAGCCTCGAAGCAGGACGTTTGTCAATGACCACAGATCAGCAATCCGTCCGACGCTTGGTCGAAGACACCTTGGAAGCATTCAGGGATCCAGCGGCGCAAAAGGGCGTTTGTCTATCCGGGCGAGTTCCTGGCGAGACTTGCGTCGTCGAGGGCGATGCGTTTCGATTGCTGCAAGTGCTGTCGAATCTCGTGGGCAATGCCCTCAAGTTTACCCCCACGGGCGGGAACGTCACCATT
>DAOMZH010000038.1:0-27645 GCA_035437985.1 Polyangium sp. (in: bacteria)
AGAAGTATCTTCAACGAACTCAAACTCGAAGCGTGGTGTCGAGGTGCGCGAAAAGTTAATTCGTTTACAAAATTGCAGCCTCCCGACTGCTGATCGCGTCATATCCGCTCGCATCGGCAGCGCTCCCGCGCTATGGATCAAGAATCCATGAAGCGACCGGTTGTATTGCCAGTGCAGCTCCACGCGGCATCGCGGTCCGATGGGTGGAACCATCGGATTGCGTGGTCTGTCGCGTTGTTGCTCATTTCGGCGTCCACTGCGGCACAAACTCCAAATGACAAAACCCGTCGCCGCATTCCCGGCCCCGGGGTGAAATTGCAGCCGGGAACTGCCACCGCTGCTCCCAAACAAGCACCTGCCACACCGACACCTGCCCCAACGCGATGGACCGCCGCGCAACCGGATCCCATGGTCGACATCGCTTTTTCCCGAGCGAAAGTCGACGGTGCTGACGCACTGGCAGCACTCGTTGTTGCCGCTTCCCTTGATGAACGCGCGTCCCTGGGCAAGGTGCGGCAAGGACTGCGTGCAATCGGACAAACAACGAGTTCCACTGCTGATGACGCTCGGTGGCTAGCGGCACTCCTCTCGCCCAGCAACGCGGGGCCGACCTGGGTCGGTTCTCAATCCATCACGTACGACACAGCGCCAGACTTGACGGGCCTGGTCCGCTCATTTGCGATCCTCGGTCCTTTCCCTAACAAGGGTGATGGAATTTTTGAAAAAGAAGGTCCGGAAGCCCCGGGGCAATCGTTTTCCAATACAAACAGCAAATACTCGTGGGGGATTTATGACGTTGCTTGGCGACGAACCCTTGCCGCAACCACATCCCCACGCGGTTTGCCGCTCGACATCTACATTCATCCGCGAACTGAAACTTGTACCTATTTAGCATCGAAGATCGCATTTCCAGCCGTCACCAAGACAGCAACTCCCGTCGTGATGCACGTAGGGTCTACTGGCAAAATCCGAGTCATATGGGACGGTGCCGACGTCGCGATTGGTGATGATACGCACCAACGGCTCATGGTCGATCGGCTCGCATTGCGCATCGATGTCACCCCAGGTCCGCATCTTGTCGCCGTTAAAGTGTGTTCCGGTTCACTCCCTGATGACGGTCGTGTACGTGTACGATTTACGACGCTGGATCGAAAACCCGTTGCTGTTGCTGCGTCCTCAAACTTGGCGGGCATGAACATACCGCCTCCACCGCCAACCAAATCCCAGCCCAGTGCTGACAATGTCACCGTCGCGCTGCCAAAAGGTGTAACACGCATTCCAACGCTGCTGGAACAAGGCATGGACGTTGGCTCAGCGCCCAAACCCGATGCCGCGCTGCGGGCAGCCATACTTCGCACACTTGGAGGAGCGGACGATCTGCGGTCGCCACGCGCCCCAGGTCTGGTGGAAGTCGCCGTCCGCGACCGAAATACGTCAGCAGACATACTGGCCCTTGCCGGTTGGATCTCTCCGTTCGGTGCCGAGCGAACGGAACGGTTGAACTTGGCTCTCGAACAGGCCAAGGCGAATCAGGATCTCGAAACCTTGGCATTTGCCCAACGTCGGCTGTTTGAGTCTTCACTGACCGCTCGGCTCCCTGACTGGGCTTTGGCCCGAGTGCGCGAAGCCCCACTTGCGACAGCGATCGACCTCGAAGCTCGACTGTTAAAGCTCGCGGCGCGGTCCCGAATGGGTGTCCCAGGGGCGCGTCGTTCCGACCGCGAGCAGCTTTTGGCGATGACTACCGAGATGCGAGGTCGTGCACCTGTGGCCATTTGGGCTGAGCTCGTTGATGCCTCGAGCAGCGACAGCCAGGTTTTTCTTACGGCGACCAAACGTCTTGCAGATCTGCGGCCAGATGCCCGTTCGAGCCAGTTTGTTGCGGCGCATCGGGCCCTGGGTGGAGCTGAGCTCGAAAAAGCGGCGGCGGATGTTCTTGTCCATCAGCGGTCGGCGGATGAACTCGTAGCGATCGGCAATCTTCTTCTCGATGCAGGTCGAAACATCTGGGCCCGCGAGGTGTTTTTCGTAACCACACGGCTGTCGCCCAACAAGGCATCTGCGTTTCATGGGCTCGCGGCTGCCCGGAAAGCGGTTTTGGCGGACGAACTTCGTCAGGGAAAAACTCCGTCGGAATCGCCGGACCTCATCAAGGAAGCTTTGCTTCGCGCCCAGGCTCTCGAGCCCACGGATGTTGCGCGAAAAGCAGAGATTGCCCTTCGCACGCGGCTTGGGGGCGGACAGGTACCCATGCCTGACGAGCGAGCTATTGTGCAACCCGATGTTTTCTTGGCTCGGGCCAAAGCTTCGCCGGCAAACAAGACGGAAGTTTTCGATCGGCAATTGCATTGGCTCAGGTACGTCACGTACCATGCAGATCGTCGCATTTCTCAATTGATTCATTACGCTCGTGAAATCGTCGTCGAGCCGCGTACGGAAGCGGAGCTCACCGAGCCTGATGTGCCTGCGGAAGGTGATCGGATGGAATTGCTTTTTGCACGGGTTCATCGCAAAAACGGTTCCATTGGATTGCCCGAAGAGCAAGCGAGCAATGGGCGAGGCACTTATATTCGATGGCCCAAGTTGCAAACGGGTGACGTCGTCGAGGTTGCTGTGCGTTCGTGGACGGCGAATCCGGTGGGGCGTCGAGGCGATGCTCCATATTATTTCACGGATATGTCGGGCTCGACGGAAACGCATCCTTTGCTTTACAACGAAGTCGTCGTCGAATCACCTAAGGCATCTCCTTTGGCCGTGGATGTTCTCAATGGCAAAGCGGATCGTTCCGACTCGAAAACGGACGGTGAACGCATAATTCAATCGTTCATTTGGGACAAACCCGTCAATATCCCTGATGAACCGCTGGCTCCTTACATGATGGAGACCGTACCGCTCGTCGTGGGTTCCACGTTCGCGGGATGGGCCGATTTTCGAGCGTGGTACAAGAGTGCCGTCGAAGGGTTTTCCACGCCCGACGAGCGCGTCAAGGAGCTAGCCTCGAAACTCACCAAAGGCAAGAAAACGCGCGACGAAAAAATCCGCGCCGTATTTGATTACGTTGCCGATTCGATTCGCTACGTCAATTATGTCTCTGGAGAATCCTGGCTCCCCAATCGCCCACAAGTTTCATTGGCCCGAAAACAAGGCGATTGCGACGACAAAGCCATGTTGCTCATTACGTTGCTCGAAGCAATCGGTATTCAGGCAACGGAAGTCCTAATTCAGACGCGTTATGCAGGACAATCGTCCCTCTTGCGCAGCGAAAAAGTTGCCATTCCGCTTTTTGACCATGGTATCGCCTATCTGCCGGCCAAAGATGGTTCTCCCGCAATGTGGCTCGACGCGACGAGCCCCCAAAGTCGAATTGGCCCATTGCCCTCGATGGACGCTCGGACGCTCGCGTTTTTCATCGACAATGGTCCACCCAAAATGATCGAAACGCCGCTGAGCTCACCCGACGATCATGGCGTCGAGGCCGAATGGAAGCTCGTCCTCCAAGCTTCGGGCGAATGCAAACTCACCGCCAATGAACGACATGTCGGAGACGCTGCATTCGAATTACGTACCAATTTGGTCGAACCCGATGCCCGGCGCCAATGGGTCGAACAATATCTGACCGGAAAATGGGTCGCCGGCGTCGAAGTGGAAAATGACATCGGTTTTGACGGAAATATGCCCAATGGTGCCGCAAAATTGCGTTATCAAGCGCAAAGTCGCAACATTGTGCGCCGCGAAGGCCAGGAACTCGTGGTTCCCCTTGGCGAAACCGTCACGTTTGCCTCACAACTGGCGCCTCTCCCCCAACGTAAACTCCCCGTGGTCTTGCCCGCATACCTCGCCCCACGCCGCGACACGCGAACCCTGACCATCGTTCGCCCAGAAGGTTATGAATTTACGGAACTACCTCCGGGTGGGGTCGAAAATGGCGGCGAGTTTGGCCGGGCCATCCTCGAAATCAATCCTGGGGAAGCAGGAACCGTCATCGTCAAACGAACGGTCATTTTCGACCTCTCGACGATCCCTGTGGAAAAATATCAAAAATGGCGTAATTGGCTGCAAAGAGTCGATGCGCTCATGCACCGCACCGTCCGTCTTCTCCCGGAAAAAACCAGCCCAACCAACAAACCCATTCCCTGAACCCCAACGCGCAAGAAACTCATGATTCAGCTCAATTCTTCCTGGACCCGCCTTCTCCACAAATACCAAGACGATCACCAGGATCCGCGAAATCAGGCGTGTCACAAGGTTGGTATTCCCCTCATCGCCCTGAGTTTCCCAGTCGGCGCAACCATCATTGGTTTGCCCCTCGCCGCCACCATGTTCAGCGTGGGTTGGGGTTTTCAATTCGTGGGTCACGCCTTCGAAGGTAAAAAGCCCTCCTTTGTCGACGACAAACGCAGTTTGGCCATTGGCCTCTTGTGGTGCCTCGAAAAGTATGGCGTTCGGCTCTACGAAGAATCGCCCGCTGCATGAACGACTTTGGCACGACATAAAATGAACCATCGAGGCCGCATGGCGCATCGTACGCCCATTTCCGCAATTCTCTCGCGCTTCGGATGCGCATCCTTTACCCTCGCCCTCATTGCGTGCGGCAATCCTCCTGCCGTTCCCAGTGCCCCCCCGAGTGCCAAACTTGCGGAATCATTCGTCGTTGCATTCGATGGAGAATTGAGCGATCCGTTGAATACCACTCGGTATCTCGAGACGCTCGATCGTTCTGTGGCGAACCCCAATGATCCGGAATCGTTGGCCACTGGCATTGCCGCCCTCGACGCGCTCGTTTGGCGAAGTGTGGAGCCCATGGGCATTCCGGGTCATCAAGGCTTGGCGTATCGCTCTCGCGACGCATTTCCCCAAGTCGTCGATCGATTGCGCAATGCTTTCATGGTCGCCGGGGAAAAACTAGACGGCTCGACGGACACCGGCAATTTGCCCATTCTTCGGGGCCTCATCGCCATGGCGCTGCATGAATTGGCGCTCTACGTCGGCCAAGATCAAGCCGCAATGGTCTGGGGAGAACGACGAGGATGCGCGCGCGAAGCAACCATCGTCGCGCCCATCGATTGGGCCGCACTTCGTGGTTTGTCCGACCCGTCCCCGATCGCCGCATCCGGACCATTGCCTGCTTCTTTCCCTGGTCCTGCACCATTTTGGGCAAGCATCACACCGCAAATCGTGCCCGCGAATGCCTGTCAACTCGACCCCAGCGCGCCACTTTCACTGCCTGGCGTACGTGCTTTCATCATCGATATCGACAATCCCCGCCAACAACGTCTCCATTTCGCGCTTTCTTCCTCGTCCGCAGCCATTGTTGAAATTGCCGGAACACGCCTCATCGAACGCGGATTCGAATCCGGTGACAGTTATGTCACGCGAATGGCCAAAGCTTCGGTGCCCAAAGGTCGTGCCCGCATTATCGTGCGCGTTGGCTACATGAATGACGGCGAAGATATAGAACTCGACGTCTGGGGCGAAGATGGATTGCCAATTCCCTCGAAAGCCCCCATTGCCGGCGATTCGGCGACAGTCACCGCAGTCTCGAATGCCGAACGCATCGAAATCACACCCACGCGTAATGGCGAAGCATCCTTGTCGCTCACCGTAGCCGCATTACTCGGCGTTGGTGAAGGCCGAATAGCCGAGCATTTGCTCGAAACCCGTGCGCTGAGTGAACCAACGACTCCACGTTTGGCCCTGCTCGCCTCCCGCGCCACACTCCAAGCCGACGACCTTCCAAACACAAAGCAAATCGAACGTTTACGCGCCTTCACGGATCAATCTTCAAAAGGTTTTCCCGACGCTTGGGAAGCTTTGCTCATGCGCGCTGCGCTCACGGAAAGGCGCCGTGCCGGCGAAGGTTTGTCCGATGCATTGCTCGAACTTGGCGTAACTCCACCCGCGAACAAGGACAAGTCCAGTTCCGCCAAACCCATTTCGAACCCCATGCTGCTCGCGTATATTGCTGCCGCTGCCCGCCGCGGGCGAATCACCGATGTCGCCGAGGACGCATATCAAAAAATCGAAGCTCTCGTGCCCGGCTCGGCCCTGCTTTCCCGCGTCGACACCTATTTGCACAATCGCGTGGGTAAAGAAGCCGTCGCCGCGGCTTGCGAAGGCGGAGGCAATCGCTCCGAGCTCGCTTGCATGCACGCACATCAGTTACGCGGGGACGCACGAAGCGCGCTCGAAGAACTCGGTCGCGTCAGGCGATTACGCAATTCTCCCGACGCATTTCGGGACTCGGAAATCAGTTTGCATATTCTCGCGGGTGACCTCGACTCGGCCATTACGGCCTATGACAAGACGCCCCCGGGCCACCGCCGACTCCTCGAAGCATTGGGGTTTGCCGCGGGAAAAAACCGTCCCGATCTCGTGCGCCCTCGGTTAGCCCGCGATCAAATGGTCGCTCGTGATGTTCCTTATGCGATTCCGATATTGCGACGCATTCTCGCGCTCGAGCCTGATCCTGCGGGCCCCCTCGAATTGGCGGGTAAACGTCTCGTCGACGAAGATCGAGCCACGAATTTCATGCCCGGCGCTGGAACGGCCGTCCTGCGCCATAGTGAAAAATATCTTGTCGAACCTTCTGGCGTCATTCGCGTATTGACCTACGACTTGCGTCGTGTTTCAGGAACGACCGACGTTGCCGAAGGCGCCGTTTCTTATGGCCCCTCGTTCGAAGCCAATTCAACGACACGCATTCTACGTCGCCGCATCCATAAAAAGGACGGGCGCACGGTCGAACCCGATCGAATGGATGCCGAGCAAAGCCATAGCGACTTGTCAGAACTCGAAAAAGGCGATTACGTCGAACAAATCCTCGAAAGTGTTGCCATTCCTGACGTTGGCGGGCAAATCGTCGTCGATAGTCCAGATCTCATGCCTCTGCGCACAGGCGTCCGCGAGGCGGAAATCGAATTGCGCCGACCCGCAGGGCTCAATCTGAGTCTATGGTCGCATGCTCTTTTGGGCAAACCCAATGAACGCACCGAAGGCTCCGATAAAATCGTCACCTGGCACCTCGAAAATCATGAGCCTCGCCGCATCGAGGACGGTGTTTCGCGGCTCGAACAATCCGTCGGGATCAGTTTTGGCACTCAATCGTGGAAAGCCATTTCGCGACTCGTCGATGATCATATTCGATCCCTCGAAGACAAAGACCCCTATATCACTCGATTTGCCCGAGAAGCCGCGGGCGAAATTCCCAAAACACCTTCGCGTGCTTTATTGGATCGCGTCGTCGCTGCCGTCGGAAAACGCGTGAAAGTACCGGGGGGCGGCGAATTATCCGATGTCGCCGCCGCATATTCGTCCGGGCCCCAAAGAACCACTGCCCGCACTGTCTTGGAGCTCGGCCAAGGTAGCCGAACACTCGTGGTTTGGCGCGCATTGCAAGAACTCGGTGTAGATGCCCGCATTGCAGTCGCAGAATTGGAACCTTTTAGTGGTGCTCCGAATTTCCCCGCCCACTTTGGTCGTTTTCGATATCCGCTGGTCGTTGCGCGTTTGCCCGAGGGCGAATTTTGGATTGACGCCGATGTGGACGGTCCGCCATTGCCTCCAGGTCGAATCAGCCCCGAATTACGTGGCCGCAAAGCATTACTCACGGACGGGCAAATGCTGGACGTCAAAAGCGATGCCACAGAAACGGGCGACCGCCTCGATTTGCGCCTCGTCTTGGACAATTCCGGCGTTGCTCGCGGCACACTCACCATTGAATTGCGCGGTCGCGAAGCCCAAACCCTGGCCGATGCGCTCGATACCCAAGTTGGATCCGATCGACGCGAAATGCTTCGTGACGTTGTCTTGAAATGGGTGCCCTGGGCCGATGTCGAAGACGTATCCCTCACGTCGAGCGAAGGCTCATTCGAATTCATCGTCCAAGCCAAAGTCGGAGGATTCGCATTTTCCCAGCCCGAAACGAAAGACGGTAAAACCCTCGTCGTCCCCGGATTCGAGCCGGTTCATCTCGCCCGCGGTTATGCCAGCACCCTCGCCGCCATGTATGCCTCACAAGCTGGACGCGAAAGTGCCCTATCCATCGAGCGACCAATTCAATATCGCGTGCGGCGGCGCATCGAATTGCCCAAATCGGCCATCGTGACGCGACCCGCCGCGCCCCTCGATTTGAAAGGCAACGACCTGCACGCCACGCGCGTCGTCAAATACGAAGGCGGCGCCATTGAAGAAGAATTCATTCTCGATTTACCGACGGGGACCATTGCGGCCGAGGAATACGAAAGTTTCGTCCAACGTGTTCGCTCCGTCGATGATGCGTTCCTCGCCGGAACCCGCGTGAGAATCACCCCTTGAGCCGCGAAATGAATTTGTCCAACGTTCTCGAAGACGAACCTTTGGCAGGAAAAACGACGTTTGGCCTCGGTGGACCCGCGTCGTTTTACCTCGAAGCTCGTGACGAACACTCCCTCCAGCAAGCATTGACCTGGACCAAGTCCCGCGGTTTACCCCTCACCGTGCTCGGAGGCGGCTCCAATGTCCTCGTCGCCGATAATGGCGTCGACGGATTGGTTTTACGTGTCGGAATTCGCGGGATCCAGCACGAACCCACCGGCGATCGGATGCGCGTATTCGTCGGCGCGGGGGAATCATGGGATACATTCGTCGAAAAGGCCGTCGCTGAAAAATGGGCCGGCATCGAATGCCTTTCGGGGATTCCGGGTGACGTAGGAGCCGCCCCCATTCAGAATATCGGCGCCTACGGTCAAGAAGTCGGCGAAGTCATCGAATACGTGCTCGTCATCGACCGCCGAAATGGTGAATCCAAACGCCTCGCCCACCACGAATGCACCTTCGCGTACAGGGACAGCATTTTCAAAGGCGCTTGCAAAAACCAGTACATCGTCATTGGAGTATCCTTCCTGCTCGTGCCCAATGGGCCACCGGCTGTTCGTTATGCCGAGCTGCAGCGTTACATGAAGGAGCTTGGTAAAGAAAATGGCGCCAGTTTGGCGGATGTTCGGGCAGCTGTTCTCGAATTACGAGGGCGCAAATCGATGTTGCTCGATCCTCGCGACGAGAATGTTCGCAGTGCCGGATCGTTTTTCCTCAATCCGATTCTCGACCAGAGCACATGGTCGAATGTTCGAGCACGAATCGAAGCTTCGGGTGTACTTTCCGCTGGAGAATCCATTCCCACGTTCCCAGCTGGACCGGGTCATGTCAAACTCGCCGCAGCTTGGCTCATTGAGCGAGCGGGTTTTTCCAAAGGAACCGCGGAGGGCCCCGTTGGATTGTCAACCAAACATACTCTTGCCATTGTGAATCGCGGCGGCGCTAGGGCCACGGACATTTTGCGCTTCGCACGCCGAATTCGCGGCGGTGTTTTCCAAAAATTCGGCGTACAGCTCATCCCCGAACCAGTGATGCTCGGATTCGACCCCCAAGAAACGAGCGATCTCCTCGCTGCGCATTGACTCGAGGCGTCTATTTTTTCTTGCGTTTGCGTTTTGGTTTTACTGGGACGTACCCTTCACGATACACCTCGACGAGTCGCTGTTTCAGCGTTGTGGAAATATCTGCCGGAACCGACGGGAGTGCATCGGTATTTCCTTTTTCCAGTTGCCCGGTCGAATTCATGAAGTCCGCAGCTTTCCAAACGTATTCGCCCCCGGACCAGGCGTGCGACGCGACCAAATAGCGCTCACCGTCCTTCTCGAAATGTGATTCGATCACGGCCCAATGCGCATTGAGCCCCTCGAATTGCCCCGGATTACCTTCATCATCCACATCGAATCCAGCAAGACACGGGCGCTTTTTATCAAGGGCCGCGAGCAATGTCTCGAGCGTGAATGCTTCGTGCACCAATGCTTCATAACCGAATTCCCGCGCCAAGGCCGCAAGTTGCGTCGCGTAAAACATCTCGCCTTCGGTCGTATACCCCCTCGCGCGGGCGACATCGAGCAACAATGCGTGATTGTCCGGCTCGAGAGAATGGCTATTCGCCCGAAAATCGTCCGACTCCTGAACGAGCACCGTCGTCGAAGCCGGATCGCGCGCTTCCCAATAATCCATCACCATTCCGAGCGCGTACAAACCGCACGTCGGACCTTTTTGCACCCGCCCAGGAACATCGGCTCCTCGACGCAATGCTTGCCCTGCGAGACGCTCGATTTCTTCCCGCTCCACCGGGGAAAATTCCTCCGCATTCTCGAGCCCCGGGGAAGGCTGGTCGACGACTGCTTCCGGAGGCAAACCCTGATTTGCATTGCGTCCGCGGTTCGACATGTTCTCTATCGTATCAGCCGCTCGCGCATTTCAGAAAGAATCTTCGCCTCCGTCGTCGGATTTTAATGAAAGCAAACCTCGTTGCACGTCACGCCAAGTTCGATACACTACGCGCGACATGCCGACTACCTTCGATGCCCCTGATCAAATTGTCGTCGATGTTTCGGAACGACAAACACTACTCAACGCCGCATTGGCGGCTGGCATCCCGCACACCCACGTATGCGGCGGAAACGCGCGTTGCTCCACGTGCCGCGTGATCGTGCTCGAAGGATTGGAAAACATCGATCCACCCAACGCTGAAGAACAAGCCTTGGCCAGTAAACTCGGACTTCCACGCGAAGTTCGTATCGCCTGTCAAGCAACAGTACGCGCCCCGACGCGTGTCCGACGCCTCGTCCTCGACGATGACGACGTGGCTCTCGTCAATCGCCTGCGTAAAGCCAAAGTCGACTTGACCCCCATTGGCGAAGAAATTCGCGTCGCGATTCTTTTCTCGGACATTCGCGGGTTTACACCATTTACGGAATCACTTTTGCCTTACGACGTGATTCACGTCTTGAATCGATACTTCGAGGCCATGGGCACGACCGTCGTGACCGAAGGTGGATTCATCAACAATTACATGGGCGACGGCTTCATGGCTCTTTTTGGGGTCGACGGCCAAGCCAATGCGCCTTTGCGGTCCATCCGTTCGGCGCTCGCCATGCTCGATTTGATGAACACGAAAATCTCACCGTACCTCATGGCGACCTATGGCCGCACATTCGATATCGGAATCGGGATTCATTATGGCGAAGCCGTCGTCGGACCCATTGGATCGGCTGACCGTAAAACCGTCACGGCGATTGGAGATGCCGTCAATTTCGCTAGCCGCATCGAATCGGCCAACAAAGAGGTCGGCACGCGACTCCTGATTTCCGATGCGACGTACCGCGAAGTCGCCGCGCATGTTACGGTAGGAAAAACCGCACACGTCCAGGTCAAAGGAAAAACCGGCGAACACCTATTGCACGAAATCACCGGACTCGCTGGCGCCCGCTCGTAATCGATTATTACCGGCCCATTCGTTCGACACGCCCATCTGCGTGTCGCGCAAAACGCTCTTCGTCACGCGGATGCACCGGCCCGCTGATCTCCCAAGGCCATCCTCCAAATTGCGTCCGCTGGTAATCGCGAAATGCCTCGCGAACCTGCTCCGGCGTGTTCATGACAAACGGACCATATTGCACCACGGGCTCTCCTATTGGTTTGCCCTGGAGCAACAACATCTCGCATTCGTCGTTACCCGCCTCGAGCTGTACGTCCACATCCGCACGAATACGCACACCCGCATGCTCACGGAATTCTCGTTCCCCTATCCGCGCCGACGAACCCCGGAAAAAATACAACGTCCGGTTCGTGTTATCCCCTTTTGCCCGTGGCAAGGTCCATTTCGCCCCCGGCGCCATCCGAATCGTCCAGATTGCCACATCCGCATTGGCCCGTGACGCCCACGAATTCGGTGGTGGCGATGGCGCGCGGCTGTCACCGAGCGTGCCCGCAATAATCGCCACATGCGTCTTTCGCCCCACCTCATCGGAAAAATCGATGCGAGGAATGGTGTCGGCCCACAACATCTTGAAATGCGCCGGCACCATTTTGTCTTCCGCTGGCAGGTTCAGCCAAATCTGAAATAGCTCGAGCGGATTGGGTTTGTCACGCTCGACCAAGGGAAACATTTCCGAATGCTGAATGCCTCCCCCAGCCGTCAGCCATTGCACGTCACCGCGTCCAAAACGTGCCGCCGCTCCCAGCGAATCCGAATGATCACAATATCCCCGACGAACGATCGTCACCGTCTCGAATCCACGATGCGGATGCGACGGAAAACCCGGTACGACATCGCCGTGATACATTCGCCAGCCATCTTTTCCCGCAAAGTCTTGACCAATGTTGCGCCCCGCGAGCGACGCCGCCGGGCCCATGTTTTCATTTCCCTTCGGATATGCGTCGTCGTGATGCACGCAAAACAGGAACGGATCGGTGGTTTCCCAAGGAAAACCAAGCGGACGAACATCGAGGATTGGATCGCGCATTCCGCTCATCTTAAGCGCGGAATCTCAACGTGCAAGCCACCGTGTCAACGTCTTGGCTTCGCTCGTCGTGATCCATTTCGGCTCGAACATCTCGATTGCATCATACGTCTCCGGTACCGCCGAAAACATCCATAACCCCACCGACCAACCTCGACTCGAGTACGCCTGGTACATCGAATCTCGCACCCATTGCGCATGCGCGGTCACCATATCGATGCCCAAATCATCCGAATAATCACTCAATGGCCGACTGCTCCCATCGAGTGGCGGTAATACGCCCTGAATCACCCCGAGTCCCACCGAAACATCATCACCATTGACCCAATTCGTTTCTTTCAAGGCCGCAGGCATTGCTTCCAATAACTCCGCCGAAAACGACGTGAATCGCACCCGCAAGGGCACATTGCCCGTTCGCGCCCCATCCGCGAGCACACCAAGCACATCAACTGCACATTGCGCATGTAATGCCAGCTGCGCGGGCGTATGCACCTCCGTCTTGGTTTTTCCTACTTGACCCTTTAATTCGAGAAAAACCCAATACGGCCCGCCCGTGCGCGTGACCTTCGTCCGCGGAGTTTTCAGCCAATCACTGACGATCGTCGCGGCATCTATGGCCAATGCTGGATTTTCTTGATCGAGGTCATGCGCAAACACGCATTGATCATCAGCGCCCCGCAAAAAGAGATCCATCTCCATTCCATCGAGCATCGGCCCTCCCGCATCGTCCGTCAGGGCCAGCGATTCTTGCAATGCCTCGGGCGAGTCGTCGCGTTCCGGATCCGGAGGGTCCACACAATTCGCATTGTGACAAATGACGGCCGGTGGCTCGGTTTGTCCGCCACAACCGACGAGCCACAAAGCCACGAACATGCCCGACCATTTTGCCCCGTATTGCATGTTCAATCCTTCGTTCCCATTTCAATCCGCAAGAAAAGCGCGAAATTGACGAAATCCACGAATCGCCTGCCCGAGGAAAAACCAATCGTTTCCACGGGCCCTCCCCCACCATGTTTCACCAGCATCATCGCCAATTCGAGCCCCGCTTGGCCACGCATACGCCCATCCCAAAATTTCGGAGTATCGAGCGCCCCGCCGAGCACCAAATTGTGCTGCACTTGCGAACCATCGATGAGGCCCACGGTATTGAAGCGCCAACCCAGTACCGGGGCAAACCCATTTTTGGCCCGCCATTCCGCTAAAATGTCCGTACTCGATTGCTGATCCAAAAAGTACATCGGATCGAGCACGAGAATGAAATCGAGTTGCCCGTAACGCACTCCCCCATCGAGGCGCAGCGGATGCGTCCCCAAATCCGTGCGCAAATTGATTCCCCCATGAAATCCCCACGGCGACGCAGCTGCTGGCAGCGTTTTCGTCTCCGCAACACTCGGCGCAGTTGATGGCGCTTCTTTCGGCGCCTCGACAACGGCTTTTTCTTTTGGTGCCTCGGCAACTGCCGCTGGTTGCGCATCTGCCGCTGGTGGAGTGGGTTCGTCAGCAAAAACAGGAATGGATGCAAGCAACGTCGCCATTGCGACGCCAAACGTTATTCGTGTTCTCATTCGGTGCTCTCGTGGGGAATGAAATCGACTTCGGTTATCGTTCGTTTAGGAGAACGTCGTCCAAATTTTTCTTTTTGGGTAGTAACGCCTCGCCTTTGACCGGCCCACTCAATGGCGAAACACTGAACTCGACGCGGAATATCGGCACCACCTCGCTCCACGCCGCCCCCTGTTTCAACGTCGTGTCCAAGGATATCTGCGTGCGAGGTCCACCGCGAGCCCCCGTATCGGTGTAACTCACGGCATACGCGAATGTGCCCGCTTCTTTGCCCGCCTCTTCCGCCATTCCGGCGTTGAGCATCGACATGCCTTCGAGTTTGTCCGCAGAATCGTAGACGACCTTGTTCGCACATTTCACGGACAATTGCGCCACCCGCTGTTTGTCCCCTTGGCTCTCGAGCGTCGCATCGATGATGCATGGCGATCCAGGAGCCCCCACACCCCCTTGGGCCTGCGTTATTTTGCCGGTCCATTGCGCCTTGACTTGACGCGCCGGAGTTGCGGGTTTTTCCGGGTCCTCCGTGGGAACCTTGGGAATCGGCACAGGTTCGATCACTGGAACCGGGGGTAATGGTTGCGGCGGCGTCGCGACTGGGATCTGTGATTTTTGGGGTGTCGTCACGAGAAAAACCCCAGCCATGGCCATAGCCGCAGACGCGACCCCCATGCCAATGATGAGCGGCACAAGGTTTTTCTTGGGCTTCGGAGCACCTCCGAGCGCGGCCACTTCAGCCCGCATGGCCCGAAGATTGTCCTCCGTTTCCCGCATCCGCGCCTCGATTTGCTCGATCCGCGCTCGCTTCGTCGCATCGTCTTGTTGCGCGCGACGTGCTTCGTCCAGATCTTGTTCGAGACCCTCGACTCGACCGCGTAACGCGTCTCGTTCATCGCGATAGTTCATGAGCGGAATACCTCGGAAGACTTGCAGCCTACCACAATCGAACAGACGCGCGCATTCTCGCGCATGCCCGAAATAGGTTTGGCTTGGAAAACTAAACCCCATTGCCGCCTGCGCCGAGACGGCCCACGTTTTGAAACAACGTGCTCGTCGGCACAATTCCCCTCGAATCCCCAAAGACGCGCACCCTTCTACGCGCTACTCTCCCGCGCGTGACAGCTTCCCACGATCCCTCCGAAGACTCCGTCACCGATGACTCGCAGCTGCAAGAAGGTGCCGAAAATCTACGCAGCTTCCACAATTTGAGACCCCCCAAGCCGCTCGACGAAGACCAGCTCGACGAGCTTGCTGGGCGTATCGCCGCGTTTCCCGAACCTGTTGCCGCATTGGCCGTAGGCATCGAAGTCGCCCGCGCCGATGGCGATTCCACTGGCATTCGTAAACGCCTCTTCGAACTCGGCATTGGCATCGTCCGGTATGGTTTGTCCGTGGCGCTCGCCGCGCTCGCCGCCAAACTCGGCAGCGCATCCGCACCAAAACCTCTGGCCGAAGCTTTGGGCCGCGCCGCGCGTATCTCCGATGGAACCTGGTGCGACCTCACGCGCACGGCCGCCAATGCGCTCAAATCTTACGACGCGCCCATTGCGCAAAAACTCGCGTTTGCCTCGCAAAAACCCCTGACCGAACTCGTTTCGGCGCGAAATGATTTCATTCATCGCGGAGGCTCCGGAGACAACGCCCTCGACAAACTCATGGCCTTGCTCGAATCGACCGACGCCCTGCTTGCTCTGCCGCTGCGGCACGTCGTTTCGGTGGATCCATCGACGTTCGAGGTGCGTATGGGCACGCCAGTCCGAGCTGGAGTGTGGCGAAAAACGAAAGCGCCGATGCCCGACGGAGTGGAAGCGGGAATGGCGTACATCGTGCGGGAAGATGGATCGTGGATGCCACTTTCACCGTACTTGCCGCTCGTCGACAAACGTTTGATCTATGCCGATGGGCCGCATGCCCCGGGAAAACCTTGGCGCTGCGTGGATCCAGAATCGGGCGAACATCGCGAGTACCAACCGATCGATCAAGCCATTCGCAAACTCGTCGGTGAAGACAAAAATGCGCCGCAAAAATTGTCGGATACGCCGCGAATCGTCGGGCGAGAAACCGCAATCGGGACCCTGACGCGAGCTGCCGAAGAGAGCTCGAAAGGGAGCGTGCGCGTCGTGCTTTTGACGGGTTCGTTCGGCGTTGGACGAACACGTTTGGCGCGGGCGATCACGGACTCTGCAGCAGCATTTGGGTTTGGCCGGGTCATCGATGTGACCTGTTCGGCCGAACGACGAACTCCCTTGCGATCGCTTCGTTCCGCCATCGAAGGAGCCAAGGGCCTGGGAAAATTACGCGATGCAATCGAGCGTGCCGTGTCGGTGGAAGCAGCCATGACGCGCGCCGCGATCGATGCGTCGATCGAAGCCATCGAAGAAGCGCTCATCGACGCGAGTTTGGAAGAACAGACCGTGCTCACGGTCGATGATGCGCAATGGGCCGATGAACATACGCTCGGTGTTCTGCGCATGCTGGCCGATCGCGCGGTGCGCAAAGCGCGCGGTGCGCTACTCGTCGTGGTGACTGTACGAGACGAACCCAATCCGACAGCCGCGTTGCGCCGCTTCGTAGGGCGCGTGGAACAAGGTGTGGGCTCCGGGGCGTCACACATCGTGCTCGAAGCACTCTCGTTGAAAGACGCAGCGCAGCTCGTGCAAAACGTGGCGCCCATGGCCCGCGAGATCGAAAAAGTCGTGGTCGATGGAGCCGGTGGTGTGCCGTTTTTCCTGGTGCAACCCTTGCTCGTTTGGAACGAAACCGGCGTTCTGGTTTGGAAAGAAGGCAAGTGGCAACCCAGGGACGAATCGATCCTTCGTTCATCTGTCCCTGGGGTGCGAGACCTCTTGCGAGCTCGCCTGGATTCGTTTTTCGACCCTGGTTCGGATGGCGAGCGCGCGGCGCAACACGTGCTCGCGTGCGTGGCGCTTTACGGCGGAGGTCTGCCCGTCGAGCAACTCGTGGCGGCCGTCGAAGCAGCCGGGACAAACGATAGGGCAGCCGAACATGCGCTCGAATTGCTCGTCGAATCGGGGCTGCTCGTGGTGCGTGGTGATCGCCAGGAACATGGGTTTGGCCAAGAGATCATTCGGCATGCGGCGCTCGAGGATCTGCGGCAAAAGCCGTGGTTTCGGCGGGTGCATCGCGGCTTGCTCGAAGCGGTTTCCCGCGGCGAACAAGCTACCGAGAACGCGCCGTTCTTGGCGACTGGGTTTGAATCCTTGGGCGATCGCGACGAAGCTGCGCGCTGGTTGCAAAGCGCGGTGGCGAGTGCGCTCGCTGGAGGCGCGTTCGAACAAGCCATCGAGTTCGCCGAGCGCATGGCGAAAGTGGCGAAAACGAGCGTCGAACGGGCGAAAGCCGAGCTGTTTGTCGTGGATGCACTCGTGCGCGCAGGACGAACAAGCGACGCGAAAGAACGGCTCGAACGAATCCCGCTCGAAGGTGTGACCGACGTGCATCTGCGCCTTGAAGCGCGGGTGATGACCTTGGCGCTCGCCGCGACACTCAGACACGTGACGGCGGATCACGATCCGACTCTGGTCGCCGATGCCGATGCCCACGGAGTTGCGGTTTTACGTGTTGAAACAAGGCTTGCCGTAGCCCGTCTCGTGCGTGGTCAACGCGGGCTTGCGCTGGCCGAAGAGGCAATCGGTCTGGCCAACGATGTACCGCCCGAACTGCGTTATCGCGCCCTCGCCACACGTCTCGAGATCCTGAGCGACGTGGATCCAAGCGACGTGGCGCGTTTTTCACGAGCTGCTGAGATGGCGCGGGCCGCCGCACAGGACATCAAGAGTGCATGGGCAGAGCTCGATGCCGACAATTATCTCGCCATCGCTCAGCTCCACGCTGGCGACCTCGCCCGGGCAATTTCGCTCTTCGAAAGCATTGCCGCGCGTGCACACACGCTGAGGTTTGGAACACTCGAACGCGAATCGCTGACGAACATGGCCACGTGTTACGTGCGGGCCGGCAATCCCAAAGCCGCAGCGGAGACGACCGCAAAAGTTGCCGAACTCGCGCGCGGTGCGGGTGATGCACTGTTGATCGCGGGTTCGCAATCCGTGCGTGCGAATGCGCTACAGCAACTCGGCGAACTCGACGCCGCCAAAGCTGCGGTTGACGAAGCCGTAGGCATTTTCCTGCATTCGCGCGACAACCGCACCACGCTTTCGCTCCTGCGGCGCATGGAGATCAACGAAGGTCTGAACCAACTCGAAGACGCCGCTGCGGACGCGGAGCTCGCAAGGACCATCGCGGAAGAATGCAGCAATGCTGATCATGCCGTGCGGGCGAAGGTGTGGCTCGCGATCTATGCGCGACAAACGGGGGCCGCGGACGGCGCGGACAAACTCCGCCTCGCCCTCGAAGAAGCTGCGGCTGCTGGGGCAGCGCTACGTCCACCAACGAAAAAACTGGTCGAAAAAGCGCAGAGTTTGTTGAGTTTGCCCTGAGTTACGGGTGGTTACTCGAGGACGAGCCCACCACGTGTTTTTGGTTTCTTCGGATCTTCGTTGGACCGTTCGAGAACCAAGCCACCACGCGTCTTCGGACCGCTTCGTTCGAGGACCAACCCACCACGCGTCTTCGCCGGCTGCGCAGCGTATCGACTCGCAGCCTGCGCATAACCCGGCAACGTCGTGTGCTCGAACGAGAAGTTGTAAACGATGAGGTCATCCCCAGGTTCGGTGACCGCCCCAATCGAACTGCCCTCCCCAAAACCACCCGAAACATCGAGTTCCAGGCCCCTCTGCCGCGTGCATCCCCCCGAAGTCGGCGCCACATCCAGCTCGAGTCCTCGGCACTTTCGATCCGTCGAACCCGTCGTCGGAAGGTTCTCGAAACCAGCCAAAATTTTGTCTTGGCCAATTGTCGTCGTCTTGCCTTCTCGCACCCGCGCGAGCGCTTGATCGAGCGATCCAAGCTGCTTGCGCGACGCCGCAAAGTAGATGTGCTCGATCCCCATGTCCTTGTCGTTGACCTTGAACTTCAGGTCTCCGTTGGGAATCCGAACCTTCGTTTGTCCCGCCAATGGGTTCGTCGTGCCAATCCGTTCGTCTGGGAACAGAACGGTGACTTCGCCTTTGGCTGACTTTTGGAAGATGTACACGTAGGCCTGGGGCATCACTTCGACCCAGAACCACACGCGCGCGTCCGTGGGCAGAGGTGCGCCCGGACGAACCGTGATGCGTTGACCGCCAGCATCGGGAGGCAAATCCGCTTCGAGGGCCAACCGCAACGCCACTTCTTCGACGCGTTCGTCTGGTGGAACCGTGTGACGATAAAGTGAATCGAGCGCCATGGCGCGATCGTCGTCGTTGGGCGCTGCTTTGACTTTGTCGACGAGGACGGGGACTTGTTCGAGCGTCGAACGAATCTGCTTCGACTCGGAGTTGTATTGGTCTTTGTCGAGGGTGCAGGCGTTGTAGTCGCGGCAGAGTCGAGTTTGTACGGTGATGAAACGTTCGGTGGCCTCGTTGATTCGGCGCAGGGCAGTTTCTTCGAATTTCGCCGCGCCTTGGGCGAGGTTCATGATTCCAAACCCGCCGTCGGCCTTGTAGCCCTGATACGAAATTTCACTGGAACAATCGACGCTAGGACGGTTTTCCCCGGCGCAATCGACGTTGTTCGCGGTTTTGACGGTACATGCCGAACTGATGAAAAGGATGGCGCCGACCGCGAGGGCACTGGCACCGAGGTTCATGAACGCAGAGCTTTTACGCATAGACACGCTCGAAGGTGAGGGACGGATTCTGAACGCGCCGTGAGACGAATCAACCGCTCAATCGATGAAAGATTTGCTCATCAATTGATGGTGACGGATTTCGACACGCTGACGGGGGAGCCTTCGAAGGCGGGAACTTTGGCACTGCGGAAGGCGGCAGCGATGCAACCACCCACGGGCGTACCCGCAAACGGTGCACCTTGAACTTGAGATGTCGTGACGTTGCCGCTGGGCGCAAAGGTGACTTTGACTTTTGCAGTGCCGGTCGGACCATCGGGCTTCTTGCAGCCTCTCGCCGCGCCAGCAGCTGCGTTGAGGGCCGAAGATGCAGCTGCGCGGTTGAACTCGGCGCCACCTCCGCTTGGAGGTGGAGTTTCTGCAGTGGCTGTTGGGGTAGGCGCAGTCGTCGGGGCGGTTGACGCTGTCGGAGCAGCCGTGCCCGTGGGTTTGCCCGTGCCCGTGCCTGCCGGAGCCGGACCACCCGAAGTCGACTTGGTCGTCGAACCTGGGTCACCCGCAGGTGCGGTGTTTGTCGGGGCCGTATTCGCAGCAACGGTTTGCGTTGGTGCAGCCGTGTTTGCCGCGGTGTTTGTCGGAGCCGCAGACGTAGCCACAACAGCGGCCGAATTCGCCGCGTTTTCCCCCGTCGCTTCTTTGTCGCCACCCGACGTGGCCAGGACAACCCCAACCCCAGCTAGAGCCAAAACGCCCACGACGATGCCCACGATGAGTCCCACCGGGGTCTTCTTTTGGGCTGGAGGCGGGATCGAAATCATTCCCATGCCCGGGCTGGCCGCCATGGCCGGCGGCGGCATGCTGCCCGGCATGCCTCCCATTTGCTGTTGCATGGGCATCGGCGCCGGCGCTTGAGGCGCAAATTGTTGCGGCGGAGGCTCGATGACGGGAGCCATGATCGGAGGTGGAGCGAGCATTGCGGCGCCCATGCTTCCACCACCGCCCATGTTCATGATGTCGTCGAGACCGCTACGAGCAGGCTTCTTTTTCGGGCCTAGATCGGGCGCTGCGGCGGCTTTCTCCGTTGCCGTGAGCGACGCCAGCGAGAAGAGCACCGAGTTTTCGTTGCGCTCGCCGACTGCTTTCTGCTCCAACGATTTCTGAAGCTGATTCGTTGCCGGAGCTGCACCGGCATCGAACGGACTCGCTGCTGCTGCACCACCGGCGCCAAACAGGTCCTGTCCGCCTCGTGCAGCTTTCCGGGCAGCGACTGGAGCAGCGGCTGCTGCGGCCGGTGCTGCGGCGGCTGCTCCCGGCATTGCATAATGCGCAGCAGCGGCTTCGGGGTTCATCGCGACCGTCGCGTTCAAATCGTCGTCGGTCGGAGGTGGAGCGGCTTGAACGGGTGCAGGCGCCGCGCCTCGGGACATCGTCCCTTGCAGCTCGGGCACTTGCGACAACGGGAGCCAGTCGCCCATTCCGTCGCGCCACACATACGTGTCGCCGGTGATTGTTCCCGCGGCAAACGCGGCAGCAATCTGAGCAGCGGACATCGTGCGTTGGTCATCGTCCCGAACGTTGACCGTCCAATCCGGACCCGCCCCAGTGCCGTAACCAGCTGCTGGGTCTTGTGCCGGATCCCCAGAAAAAACACGGGTTGCCCCATCTTCTTCCTCGGGCTCGTGCCCCTGGGCGTGCGCATCTCCGGCGGCCGCTGCTTCGTTCGCGTTGACCACGATCGCCGCGCCGCACTTCTTGCACTTGATCTTGACGGTCTTCCCGACGACTTTCTCGTCGGCGATGGTGTACTTCGCCTGGCAAGACTGACACGTAATCTTCATTGGGACGGTTGCCCTTCGCGATTGCGCGCATGATGGCACGACCGAACTTCATCGTGCCCAAACTCCAAAGCCCGTTCTTAACTGCGGTTTTACCTGCGCCGATCGCGAGCATAGCGGCTTGTGCCCGATTCGATCAAGCGAAGGTGTATGCAAGCGCCTGGACCAGAACTCGAGTCCCATTACGGCGCAAATTCATGCAGATTTCACAGATCACGTTCACCCGTTCAGTGAGCCGTTCGCCAACTCGCCAGTTCTGCAAAACCAAGCTCGACTCCTCTTGCACGCCTCGCACCCGAGACAAACTTTTCCAACGCGCACATAACGGCCTTTCTTGCATTCGCCCAACGACGCAAGGCCCTCTCCCATCCTCCGGGCCGCGAACTCGTTGGTGATCAAATCAAATGTCGATTCCCGAGACCCACGTTGATCGACGCGAGCCGGTGGTTGCGGAGAGCAGCATCCACGCAGGTTTGTCGAAAGCGGTACGGGGTTTCACCATGACGTACACCCTTGGCGAGTCGAATCTCGGCCCATCGACGACATCGACACCCCAGACACAAATCCGAGGGGTGGCAATTCATGGCTCTCTTGTGCGATGTTGCTTCGCGAGCGCGCCGATCATGCGCTTGATTTGACTGCTCGATGGAATCACTCGATTCTACGATTTTGGTCGACCGTTCCTTCAGCCACGGCTGCACCGCGAGGTCTACGATGGTGATGAGTCTCCACTCCCGGTTCACGTGTTTCCGATTGGCCGCAGCCATGACGAGTCTGCTCTGCGCCTTGGGCACGTCGAATCCTGCACATGCTCAATCGACAGCTGGCGCAGATCGCATTCCTGAAGCATCTGGCGCTGGCGCTGACGCGCATCTGTTCCGCCCTGCCGTCGATGCTCGCGGGTTTTTCTCGGTCAACGGAGCCACCGTGCTTCCGCACAAGGCTTTCAGCTTCGGCCTCGTCCTCGATTACGGACACGGCCTCATGCCTCTCGCCTCGGGCCATGGTGGCGACTACATGATCGACCACGCGTTGCAAGGCACGTTCAACTTCAACTTCGGCCTTTTCGACCGCGTCGTCTTGGGTTTGTCCGCGCCCGTCGTTTTGAACTGGGGCCCCGCACTCACGGACATCGGTCCTGGCGCGCCAAACAACTACGACGCCAAAGGACTCACGGCCCAAGCGCTCGGAGCGATCGCGCTGCATGCGAAGGTGATGATTCTTCCGCCCACGAGCATCGTGGGCTTGGCGATCGTGGCGCAAGGGGGCATCGGGATCGGCGAATCACGAAACTTCGCGTCGGATCCTGGATTCTTCTATTGGCCGCAAGTCGTGGTCGAGAAGCAGTTCGGCACGGACAACGTCATTCGTTTGGGCCTCAATGGTGGCTTTCGCGGACACACGGGCACCAACGCGATGTTTGGCACCGCCGCCGACGGCAAACCCATCATGACCTCGGGGGTGCTCAATTATGGCAACCTCGCTACGGCTGGATTTGCGGCGGGTTTTCGCATCGGCGACAAGTTCGACCTCACCGCGGAGACGTACGCGACGTACCTCGCTGGTGGTAACTCCGACAGCAAACAACGCTTGAGCGCCGAAGCAATTGGGGGCTTCAAGATCTTTGTCCAGAAAAACTCGTACCTGTACCTCGCGGGCGGTGTTGGGTACACCGATGGTTTCCAATCTGCGGATCAACGGGGCGTGCTCGGCTTCGTGTTCGAACCGCTCAACGAAGATCGCGACCACGATGGCATCCCGGATGATCTCGACGCTTGTCCGGACGATCCCGAAGACAAGGACGGCGACGAAGATGCCGATGGTTGTCCGGAGCAAGACCCGATTGACGAGCCGGTCAAGGTGCGCACGGGAGACAGCGATGGCGACGGGATCCTCGACGTGCAGGATCAATGTCCGAACAAGCCTGAAGATCCCGATGGTTGGTTCGACAATGACGGTTGTCCTGAAGAGGACAACGACAAGGACGGCATTCCCGACGCCAAAGACCAGTGCATGAACGTCGCTGAAGACAAGGACAGCTGGAAAGATGAAGACGGCTGCCCCGAAGACGACAACGACGGTGACGGCATCATCGACGGCAAGGACAGTTGTCCAAACGAACCCGAGTCGTACAACAACATCGAGGACGAAGATGGTTGTCCGGACAAAGGCAGCGTCATCGTGCAGGACAACAACGTCCTCATTCTCGAAAAGATTCAGTTCAAGACGGGCAGCTCCGAGATTCTTTCGCAGTCGATCCCGATCGTGGAAGCAGTGGCCACCGTGTTGAAACACAGCCCGCAGTTCACGCTGCTCGAAGTGCAAGGTCACGCGGACGCACGCGGAGCAGCGGCCATGAACGTCAAGCTGACCCAGGACCGCGCGGAGTCCGTCGTGAAGGCGCTCGCCGAGCGAGGCATCGATCGGCAACGTCTACGGGCGATGGGTTTTGGTCCTTATTGTCCGATCGATCCAGGCAACAGCGCCGCGTCGTATGAAAAGAATCGCCGCGTCGAGTTCAAGATCGTGCGCACGACCAATGGACCGACGACCGTCACCCTCGGCTGCGACAAAGCGCGCTTGATGGGCATCGTTTCTCCGCCGCCTTGATCTATCGTCGACATCATGTCGACAGCAAGCTTGTCTCTCCAAACTTCGCTCCTCTTCATTTTCTCGACCCTGATGATTGGTTGCGGCAACGAAGCCATCATCTTCGTCGATCCGACGGTGAGTTCGCCGCAAGTGAACGTCATCAGTGGCATTCTCGGATCCACCGTCACGGGTTCGTTTCAGCTGCAATTGGTGCTCGGGCCGCGCGCCAGTGGTCCGAGCACGGTGAATTTCGGAGCGGTGAACATCACCGATGCCGGGGGAAAAACAGCCCTCGTGTCGAGTTTGTCGATGATGCCGTCGGAGCCATTTCCCATCAACGTGGCGCCGGATAGCGAGATCATGGTCAACGTCCCCTTCGACCTGGGGAACAAGACGATCCCGATGGCGACGATGCAAGCGTTGTGTTCAGCCGGGCAAGTGACGATCTCGGGCACGATCACCGACAGTTTGGTGGATACAGCGACGCCGTTCGTTTCCGAGGCGGTCAAGCCGATGGGTTGCCCGTAGCGGAGGTCTTGTCCGTGCGGGTTTCGTGGGAACTTCGGGACAAAGGCGCCTCATGCGCGCTACATTCCGGCCCTGTTTGAACATTTGGGGCTTCGGGTCGCCTGCAGCACCTTGCGCCCCGAGCCCGCAAGGAACGCGACGATGGCACACGACGAATCCGACGATCGGCATTTTTCCAGCGGTGGATCAGGCGAAGGTTTGGGCCTCGATGAACCTGGGTTGAGTGCTCTGCGGACAGCCATTGCGGCGTGGCGCTTGGGTCCTGTGGCCGATGCGGAAAAGCGTATGGCTCCACGGGCCAAGAAGTTCACGACGTGGAGCGGTATGGAAGTGGTCGATGTGGCCACGCCCGCGGACAAACGTGTGCATTACAAGGGGGAACTCGGGCTTCCGGGCGAGTATCCGTTCACGCGTGGGGTTCAGCCGACGATGTACCGGGGCAAACTCTGGACCATGCGCATGTTTGCCGGGTTTGGAACTCCGGAACAGACGAACGAGCGATTCAAGTATCTCTTGGCCGAAGGACAAACGGGTTTGTCCACGGCGTTCGATTTCCCGACGCTCATGGGGTACGATTCCGATTCGCCGCGATCGCTTGGGGAAGTGGGGATGTGTGGGGTTGCGGTTGATACCTTGCGGGACATGGAGGTGCTTTTCGACGGCATTCCGCTCGACAAGGTGACGACGTCGATGACCATCAATGGTCCGGCCATCGTGTTGTTGTCGTTTTACATCGCGCTCGCCGACAAACGGGGCATTTCGCGAAAGCTGATTGGTGGAACGGTTCAAAATGATTGCTTGAAAGAATTCATCGCGCAGCACGCGTGGCTCGTGCCTCCGCGTCCGGCAATGCGCGTCGTGACGGACATGATCGAATTCTGTTCGCGCGAAGTTCCGCGGTGGAATACGGTATCGGTGAGCGGGTATCATATTCGCGAAGCGGGGGCGACGGCGGCGCAGGAGCTGGCATTCACGTTGGCTGATGGCTTGGCTTATGTCGAAAGCTGCCTTGCCCGGGGATTGGACGTCGACGAATTTGCCCCGCGGCTCAGTTTCTTCTTTGACGTGCACAATGACTTTTTCGAGGAAATCGCCAAGTTTCGCGCCGGACGGCGCATGTGGGCGCGGTTTTTGCGCGAACGTTATGGGGCGCGAAAAGCCGAGAGTTTGAAACTCCGCACCCACGCGCAAACCGCAGGCGTTTCGCTCACGGCGCAACAACCGTACAACAACATCGTACGGGTATCGCTCCAAGCTCTCGCGGCGGTCCTCGGAGGTACGCAATCGCTGCATACGAATTCGCTGGATGAAACGTATGCCTTGCCGACGGAAGAGGCGGTGACGATCGCGCTGCGCACGCAGCAAATCATCGCCCATGAAAGCGGCGTGGCCAATACGATCGACCCGCTGGGCGGGAGTTACTACATTGAATGGATGACGGACAAAATCGAGGCCGAGGCGCTCGATTACATTCGGCGCATCGACGAAATGGGCGGAATGGTGGTCGCGGTGGAAAAGGGTTATCCGCAACGCGAAATTGCGGCTTCGGCATATCGATTCCAACGGGAGCTCGAAGAAGACGAACGGGTGGTCGTGGGGGTGAACAAGTTCGTCGCTTCGTCAGAGAAAAACATTCCAACGCTGAAAATCGACGAAGAAGTGCAAAAATCTCAATGCGCGAATCTGGCCAAGGTGAAGGCAAACCGCAATCAAGATGCCGTGCGTAATGCGCTTGCGGCCGTACGCGAAGCAGCGCGGAGCACCAATAACCTCATGCCGCCCATCATTGGTGCAGCTTCGGCGTACTGCACCGAGCAAGAAATTTGCGATGTGCTCCGGGAAGTCATGGGTACCCATTCGGATCCTGCCGAGTTCTGAGTATTTCGACGTCGCGCCCCATCGATCGCCCTTCAACTTGACCCTGGGGCGCGACGATGCCCCGTCGTTGGCACTTCGCCCTGGTCTCGAACCTCGACGATGCCCCGTCGTTGGCACTTCGCCCTGGTCTCGAACCTCAACGATGCCCCGTCGTTGGCACTTCGACTTGACCCTGGGGCGCGACGATGCCCCATCGATCGCCCTTCAACTTGACCCTGGGGCGTGACAATGCCCCGTCGTTGGCACTTCGCCCTGGTCTCGAACCTCAACGATGCCCCGTCGATGGCACTTCGCCCTGGTCTCGAACCTCGACGATGCCCCGTCGATGGCACTTCGACTTGACCCTGGGCTCAGTGAAACCGATGACTATGAAGTAGCCAACATGTTACACTCGGCACAATGGGTGTTCTTTAACGCGGGGTGTGCTTATGCGAACGTTGCGATTCCTTACCTTGGCGCTCGGCATGCATGTGAATGTCGGGTGCGTGGTCATCTTTGGCGATGGGTCTGGTTCTTCAGGCGGCCAGGGGAGACGTGCCAGTCGCCGACGTTGCCGCCTCCAGACGTGGTGCGCGTGGAGCCTGTGGAGCTGACTGCGGAGCAGGCGCGGAAGAAGTGTGAAACGGACGTGTTCACGCGAGATGTCATCTATAAGGGGAGGCCCATTGTCAAAACGGTGCAGGGGTATTCGGGGACGATCTACGATTATATGAAGATAGAGCCGCTCGGCATTGAGGTGCCGGACGTAGTGGGTTCCTTGCCTGGTGAGCCGGCGGACGGGATTCAGCTTGGGCTAACGGAGGTGGAAAAATACGCAGAGCTTTTGGGGCCCGTGGGGACGACGGTGTTTACCCGGCCAGACTTTTCGAAGTACATTGGCGATGCGAGCCCTGACCGAAGAGTACGGGATCCTGTTGATCTTCGACGAAGTCATCACGGGCTTCCGCTTCGCCAAGGGTGGCGCCGCCGAATTCTTCGGGTAACGTCGCGCAAAGGTAGCCGTTGGCGCCGGCCTTGCGCCACACCTCGCGGTCGACGTAGCCCTGCTCTTCCCAGGCTTCGTGGTGGGGCGCGATCTCGCCTTCGCAGAACTTGCGGAAGGCGTCGCGGAAGGCTTCGTGGTCGGGGCTGAACAGGGTGCGGGGGATCATGGTTCCTCCTGGATCCGCCTAGGGCGGTGTCTCCATTTTTACAGAGCGTTTGCTTGGTGAAATGCATATACTGCCACGGTTCAGCCCATCGGAGA
>DAOMZH010000039.1:0-24476 GCA_035437985.1 Polyangium sp. (in: bacteria)
CGACGTGGTTGGGGTATTTTTCACGGCACATTGCGACCCATCAAGACTTGTACTATTGAACCAAAGCGCAAACATACCTCTGTAAACCCGCCCGAGCAAAGACGACCCATGACCGCATTCAGCGACAACCATTTCGATCTTCGCGATATCTTGCGCCGCCCCGTCTCGGAGATAGGTTCCGACGAGGCTCGCAGCTACCTCGAAGCTCTCGAACGAGAAGACGCGCGTAATCGCGAAGTGCTCATTGCCGCCCTCACGACCACCACCGCCGTCATTCACATCGTCCTCGGCGGCAAGTTGTTCGTCCTCAATGGTGCAGGATTCCTTGCTCTCCTCGCCGCTCGCCACCTACTGCCCAAAAACGAAGCGTACCAATCGTTTGCCCGTGAATCGCTCGCTGGATACACCGGACTCACCATCATTGCGTATTTCCTAGAACACGGGACCACGAGTTTCGCTGATGTCACAGGCATTGGATGCAAGCTGATCGAATTGGGTTTGTTGCGCGTACTCTGGGCCGATCATCGCGCCGCCCGCGCCAAGCTCGAGCGCATCGTCAAGGCCGCCGAAAGCGGCGAGAGCGCAAAGTGAACCCCAGTTTCTAATTCGTAACCCCTGCATTAACCTCGATGCGGGCATCGCTCGTCGCGATGTGGTCATCGAGAGATCTCAGCCATGACGAACGAAGACATTCATACCGCAGAAACCATTGAACATTTGCTCGTTGAAATCTGGCAGCAAGTGCTAGGCGTGCCCATTCGCGTCGACGACAACTTCTTCCAACTTGGCGGCAATTCCATGCAAGCAGCGATGATCATGAATCGGCTGCAGGAAAAAGTGCGCGCCGTTTTTCATCCGGCCATCATTTTCGACGCCCCAACCATTACGCTCCTCGTCGAATATCTCCGAACGCATTATGCTCATCTCTACGGGCAAGACCGGCAGCGAACATCGAACGGCATCAGCTGCCAATTGACCGCCGAAGAGATCGTCGACGCGCGCCAGCACTTCCTCGAAAGGGAAGCAAGCAAAGAAATGGCGGTCGACGTAAACAGCCCCAAAAACGGCCCGGCCATTTTCATCCTTTCACCGCCTCGATCAGGTTCGACGCTTTTGCGGGTCATCTTGGGCGGACACTCGAAAATCTTCAGCCCTCCCGAACTTTATCTCTGGTCTTTCAACACGTTGAAAGAACGTCGCGACAAACTTTCTGGGCGTTTGTCGTTTTTTCGCGAAGGCCTCATCCGAGCGGTCATGCAATTGCTTGGCGTTTCCAAAGAAGCGGCGGAAAACACATTGCAAGAGTGCGAAAATGGCGAAATGACCGTGCATGCGTTTTTTCATTCGTTGCAGAATTGGGCCCATGGCCGGCTCATCGTTGACAAAACACCGGGATACGCATTGCATCCAATGGTGCTCCAGCGCCTCGAAGCCGAATTCGACGGGGCATTTTTTATCCATCTCGTGCGGCATCCCATGGCCAGCATAGCATCATTCGAAGACGTACGAGTCGATCTCGTCACGCGCGACGAACGCGACCCGCTGCCTAGTTCGGCAAAAAAACGCGGTGAATTGTGGTGGCTCATTAGTCACGAACATATCTTGAACTTCTTGCGTTCCGTGCCCAATGACCGACAGATCCGCATCCGTTATGAAGATCTGGTGCAGGACCCCCAACCCGTCGTGCAAGCCGTGTGCGATAAATTGCGTATAGAATTTCATCCACACATGCTCGAGCCTTATGCTGACAAGAAAAACCGGATGACGGATGGCGTGAGCGACGTATCGAGAATGCTCGGGGATCAAAAATTCCACTTTTATGACCGGATTGATGCGAGTCGCAGCGATGATTGGCGACAAAAGAATATCCAGGATTTTCTATCCGATCGTTCGTGGGCGGTGGCCGAGACCTTCGGGTATACGCGCGCGGTAAGCGACGAAAAAGAACGCGAGCAGTGGGAGATTTGACGACCCCGCGGTCGATTTTTCTAGCAACGTTATCTGTACTGAGGTATGTGGCGAAACGATGTCGAAGCTCCACGTTAATCGCATTGCAACTCACATAGGCGCAGAAATCTCGGGCGCCGACCTATCATCCCCGATTTCGGCCGAGACCGTTGAAGTATTCGAGAATTTGCTGCTCGAGCATCTGGTATTATTTTTTCGTGACCAGAACCTCGATGTGGCGCAAGTCAAGGCATTTGCCAAGCATTTCGGCGATTTACACATCCATCCGGTGCGCCAAGAACTGGCCGCTCAAGGTCATCCCGAGGTGCTCGTGCAACGAACGGGTGTGGAGCGCCCTTATGTGCCGTCGGAATGGCATGCAGACGTAACATTCAACAAAAACCCACCCAAAGCTGCACCCATCCCCAAACAGGCCGCACGTGCCTTTTCTTCAATCGAGTCTTTACGCGATACATTGTCGGCATGACCTATGCAGAGAGCCGATCCATTCTCGCATTTCTCTTCCAACATATCAGTTCACCGGACTTTTCGTGGCGCTTTCGGTGGAGCCAAGGGGCGCTCGCCTCTTGGGACCAGCGCTGCACGCTCCACCGCGTCATCGCGGACAACGTGTTTGCGCCCCGGCATGTAGAGCGCTTTACCATTCTCGAACGTTCGACCCAAACGTCATAACGCCAATACGTTGCCAAACTCGAATAACGAACGACCATGAAGCTTCAAGCGCACGACGAACAGCACGACACGAAGTGGCAAGACGCGTTCACGCGTCGCGAACCAGCATTGATTGTGGGCGCGACAGGAAACTTCGAGCGGGTCATGAAGTGGACGCCTTCTCTCATCGCCGCTCGCCACGCGTCCATGCCTTGCAAGGTTGCTCGCGATGGCCGTCCGGTGTTATCCGAGGAAATGAGTACCTACGCCCAATTTTTTCAAGGTACGGGCCAGGAAAAACCTCTCGCGGAGAGCACCTATACCTTTACCCGGCGCACCTATGACCCGAATGAACGCGCGTTCATCGAAGATTTCGATTTTCCCAATCCTTATTTTATCGAAGCGGACATCGAGCGGCATATCGTCTACGCGGGTCCCGCAAAAGCGGGGGCGTTACCTCATGCTCACGGCGATGCATTGAATTTCTTGGTCAGCGGCACGAAGCGTTGGATTCTCTTCGACGCAAGCCCGGATGCACCGGGCCAACCCTTGGCAGACCATTATTGGCAAACCTACGGCGAAGGGGCGACGTGGGAGACATGGTATGCCGCCGAATACGAGAAATTGCGGGCGGCAAAAGATGTCACGTTATTCGAATTCGAGCAGCATGCAGGGGATCTGGTGTATGTTCCAGCGAAGTTCGCCCACACCGTTGTCAACCTTTCGCCCGTGCTCGGCATTGTCATTGAACGCCGACGCACCATAGAATCGCCCAATACTCGGTAACGGGCAGCGGGTCTTCAGCTACGGTCGAAAAGATGGGCGTGGGTTTTGATGCAGGCCTTTAGTTTTTCGGCCAAAACGGGCCCGTTTGTCGAAGAAAACATGTTGAAATGATTTCCCGGTGCGTCGTCCACGTCAATACCTCCCTGCGCAAAGGGTATCCATTCCGTGGTCGGCTCTTTCATGCGCACGTCGAAGGGAATCGTTTCCATTGGCTTGTAAAAGACTAGTTTTCCCGCAATCGATCCGGTAGGACGATAACGACAGATGATTTCATTGTGATGCTTGTGTAATGCGAGGCGATGGCGCGCATAGGCGTCGTCGATATCCGGGGCAAAGAGCCCCGCGAGCCGTTGTTCGTTGATGAGGTAGGCCAGCTTCGCTTCCTTTGACGAATACTGATCGATGGCTTCGAGCGAAAGACCTGCAGCTGGGCGCAAACGTTCGAGCAAAAACTCCACGTCATCCTCGGCGAAGCTGTCGACCCAAGGCGATGGTGCGTCCACCATGAGCACCACTGGAACGGCTTCTCCGGACTTTTCGAGCAGCCGGGCCATTTCAAAAGCCACGCTTCCACCGAAGGACCAACCGCCAATCAAATAAGGGCCCGTCGGCTGAACACTGCGAATGGCCTCCACGTAATGCGCGGCCATTTCTTCGATGCTCGAATAAAATGGATCTCCCTTTTCGATCCCGCGCGCTTGTAACCCGTAAAATGGCCTCTCCGTGCCCAAAAGCGCCGCAACCTGTAAATAACGAAAAACAATCCCACCCGCAGCATGGACAAAGAAAAGCGGCGTCTGATTGCCCTTCGGCTGTAGACAAACCAATGGCGACCAAGGTAAAGGCGTCGCATTTCCACGCAACATGGACACGATCCCCTCCACCGTACTGTGCTGAAATAACGCTTGGAGCGGGATTTTAACTCCGAATTCTTGCTGAATGTTGTTGACGAGCCGAATCGCCAAAAGAGAATCCCCCCCAAGATCAAAAAAATTGTCCAATACGCCAATGGGAGAGACGCCGAGTAGGCGCCCCCAGCAACGAACGAGGCGCAATTCGAGTGAATCGCGCGGCGGTACATACGTTACCTTCCCCTGGACTTCGGTGGCCTCGAGCGAGCGTTCACGCAATGCTTTGCGGTCCGTTTTCCCATTGGGGGACAAGGGCATTTTATCGAGTATCACGATGGCTGTGGGCAGCATGTAATCGGGCAATCTCGATTTCAGCCATGAACGAAGCTCAACGCTTGCGTCATCGCTCGGTCGTGCAAGGCATACATAGGCAACGACCTGGTTTTCCCCGGCTGGGAGCCCTGGAGCGCCCGTTCGCGCGACGATCACGCCTTCTTGCACCGCCTCGTGTTGCTTCAAAATCCCCTCGATCTCCCCGAGCTCGACACGAAAACCGCGAATCTTCACTTGATCGTCGACTCGCCCCAAATATTCGATATTGCCATCTGGGAGAAAACGTCCCAAATCTCCCGTTTTGTAGAGGCGCTGATGGGGGGTTTTGCAAAATGGATCGATAAAAAAAGCTTCGGCCGTCTTGATTTCGTCGTTCAGGTACCCGAGTCCAACCCCGACCCCGCCAATGTAAATTTCGCCAGGAACTCCGATGGGCACGAGTTCGCGGTAGGCATCGAGCAGGTACACGCGCATGTTCGCAACTGGGCGCCCAATCGGCATATTGCTCATTGACGAAGCTGGCGGCGTGCGCACGGGATAACAAGTTACATCGTCCGAGCATTCCGCAGGACCATAAGCATTCAGCAAAGGAATCGAGGGATATCTCTGCAACCATTGCGTCGCCAAGGATGGAGGCAATGCTTCCCCGGTGGGAATCAGCCATCGCAGCCGTTCGAGGCGTCCGGCAGACAACGTTCCTTGCGCGATCGATTCGAGCACGACGCGCATCAAAGAGGGAACGATTTCCAAAATCGTAATCCCCTGTTCGTCCACAGCTGCCGCCAATCGTTCTGGATCGGAAGCAGTTTCTCGATCGAGGATATGCACGGTAGCTCCGATCAATCCCGCGACGAGAAATTGCCAAATCGAGATATCGAACATTTGTGGCGCATTTTGCGCGATGCGATCCGCTGTCCCCAGCGACAACTGCGCGCACATCGCATAAAGATGATTGACCATACCGCCATGATGGACGATCGCTCCTTTGGGCGTACCCGTCGAGCCGGAGGTGAAGATGACATAGGCTGGATCTTCATGGGCGAGATGAATGGCCACGTTATCTTCGTTCGAATGCAATTGGTCGAGAGCATCGAAGCAGAGGTAATGGTCGTTCAAGGGCGGCGTCGATGATTCTTGGAGTACGGGCAGCCAGAGCTGCTCGGTCATGATCACCTTGGGCCGAGCTTGCTCCAGAATTCGAATGCGGCGGGCCGATGGATGTGCCGGATCGCAAGGCAAATAGACGGCCCCCGCTTTCAGAATCGATAGAAACGCGGTCAGGTAATCGATGCTGCGGTCCGCCGCCAAGACGACAATATCCCCCGGCCGCACTCCGTGCTGAATCAACTGCCAAGCCCATTGGTTGCTCCGTCGATTCAGCTCGGCATACGTGAGACTTTGTTCATGAAATATCGCGGCAATGGCATTCGGCGTGCGCGCCGCTTGCTCCTCGAAACAGCGAGGGAAACTTTGGGTGGCAAATTGAAGATCTTGATCCGGATTAAACTCGAATAAGATCTGCTGCTTTTCCGGAGGCGTCAAAATGGGCAATCGCGCGACCGATATCGATGGATCGTCGCTGGCGGCTTGCAGGAGAATCCGAAGATGACCGATCATTCGCTGAATCGTCGCCGATTCGAATAAATCCGTGCTGTATTCCAGGCAGCCGACGAGATCCTCGCGGCGCTCGTGCAGGATCAGCGTCAGATCGAATTTGGCAATGGCATGGTCGATTTTGACTGTCGATATCGTCAAATCGGGAAGCGTGATCCCTTCGACGTGATCTTCTTGCACCGCAAGCATGACTTGAAAGATCGGATTGTGCGCCAAGCTGCGCGCGACATTCAGGTCTCCGATCAAGCGTTCGAAGGGTAAATCTTGATACCGATATGCCTTCTGCGCGGTATTTTTGATTTGTTGCAGAAGGTCCGCGAAACTCTGCCGACCGTCGATGTGGGTCCGCAAGGCCAAGGTGTTTACGAAGAGTCCGAGCAAGCCTTCCAATTGGCGATGATTTCGACCCGAGACGGGCACGCCGATCACGACATCGGTTTGCTTCGTGTAACGCGACAACAGCACGGCAAACGCCGCATGAAGGGTCATGAAGAGCGTTACCCCTTGCGCCCTACTCAATGCCCGCAATTTTTCCGTCAGCGCCGCGTCGATCACGAGCGCTTCGCGCGCACCGCGAAATGTTTGAATCGACGGTCGAGGATGATCGGTGGGAAGTTCGATTTGTGGCGGTGCGCCGGCCAGGCTGCTCTTCCAAAAATCGAGCGCATTCGAAAGAGCGCTTTTCGTAAGCGATTCTCTTTGCCATACGCTGAAATCGGCATACTGGATTTCGAGCTCGGGCAAGGGCGACGGCTGCCCGCCCAGGAATGCCGTGTACAAAGCCCGTAGTTCGTCCAGAAAAACCGCAAGAGACAAGCCGTCGAAGACGACGTGATGCACCGTAAAAATGAGGTAATGCTCTCGCGGAGCCGTTTGAATGGCTTGCACGTGCAGCAGCGGGCCCTTGGCGAGATCGAATCGCTCGGCACCTGTTTTGCGCGCCATCGTCTCTACGGTTTGTCGATTTTCCGCTGGCGGGCTTTCGGTCAAATCAATCCACAAGATGGAAAGGGGTCGAGGTGGCAGAATCACTTGCCAAGGGACATCATCGTCACCTTCGGGCTCGCGAAAAACCGTCCTCAATACTTCGTGCCGCCGCACGATTTCTTGCAATGCCTCGGTCAAATGGCGCCGGTGAAGTGTTCCTTCGAAATGCAATAAAAGGGGTATATTATACGCCGAACCGCCACCATCGAGTTTGTCGACGAACCACATCCGCTGCTGCGCAAAAGACGCGGGAAGGCGTTCGGTCCGTGGAACGACAGGGATGAATCGATAAACGGGCGGCGGCGCGTCCGGAGCGGATTGCGTTTGGCATAACGAAATGAGCTCGGCCTTGAATTCGACAATACGCGCCCGAATGCTCTCCGCGAGGTGTCCTTTGGGAGCATCGACTTTCAGGCGATCTCCGTGGGTCGTGAGGCGGATGTCGAGGCTTTGGAGTTCTTTCAGGAGGGCCGCTGCTTCATTGCTCCGATGCACGTTGATTCCTTCGTATCTCGACCATGCTATCGACCGTCGTTCACCCTGACTCGGCGCAAACGTTCATTCCGCAGTTGTTACGACACGTGGAAGATGAGCGAATATGCTTTCCTCGAGGATACCGAGCCCCTGCCGCAAAACTTCGTCTTCGATCACGAGCGGTGGCAATATCTTGAGCACTGTGCCTCGAGCCCCGCACCGTTCCATGATGAGTCCGCGTTGAAATACATCCCGGGTAATCGTGCCGCTGACGTCGCTGTTTGGCAACTGAAGACCATAAATCAAACCTTTCCCGCGTACGCTCAGGCCCAGATGGGGAAAAGCGCGTGTAATGTTGCCCAGCGCCTCCCGCACGATTTCGCTTTTGCGTTGAACCGACCGAGACAATTCATCGGTTTCCCAATGAACCAATGCTTCCGCGGCACCGACGAAAGCGAGATTATTTCCCCGAAATGTACCCGTATGTTCTGCGGGGAGCCATTGATCGAGCTCTGGTTTCAATAACACGATGGCCATGGGTAGCCCCACCCCACTGATCGATTTGGAGAGGGTCACTAGATCCGGAACGATTCCGGCATCTTCGAAGCTGAAGAACGGGCCAGTACGCCCGACTCCGACCTGGATATCGTCGACGATGAGTAAAATGTCAAATCGGCGGCACAGCTCGGACAAACCCCGCAGCCATTTCTCGCTGGCTACGTTGATACCTCCTTCGGCCTGCACTGTTTCCAGGACGATCGCCGCGGGTAGATCCAAACCGCTGCTGTCGTCTTCCAAGAGCTTTCGCAAATAGGCGATCGTATCGACATCGCTGCCGAAGTAACCATCAAATGGCAAAAAACTCACATTTTGTCGATTGATGAACGCTTCATTCCTAAAATGTCGATTACCTGTAGCGGCGAGGGCCCCCAGCGTCAATCCATGATAACCATTGGTGAAAGCGACGATGTTCGAGCGGCGCTTGATTTTGCGGGCCAACTTGAATGCGGCTTCGACTGCATTCGTCCCCGTTGGGCCGGTGAATTGAACTTTGTAGTCGAGGTGTCGGGGTTCGAGAATGACGGATCGGAATCGTTCCAAGAAGCGTTCTTTCGCTTCCGTCGCCATGTCCAAAGAATGAACGATGCCATCTTCCATCAGGTAACGAACGAGGGCATCCTTGAGTCGATCGGGGTTGTGCCCATAATTGAGCGCGCCGGCGCCACTGAAGAAATCAATGTATCGCTTACCTGCTTTATCGAAGACATGTGCGCCTTTCGCTTTGCGAAAAATCGCCGGAAAGGAACGAGAATAGCTGCGAACTTCTGATTCTAACTGCTCGAAAATATGCACGGTCTCGATTCTCCGGTTTTTATTCGGTACCTCGGTCGAACGACGACGACTTCGCGACCCCATCCGCGTCGAAACGCACCCAATTCGCACACTCCGGTTCGAGGCGTTGGTGCAGCAACGCAAGGTATTTTTCAACCTGCGCGTCGTTTAATCGCCCACGCCAGCGGCCATTGCTGCCCTTGTTGATGAAGGTTGCTTCAGCCTTGGGAACCGGCTTGCCCAATTTGCCAGCGCGCTCGAGCTCTTGCATATGCTCCAGCGACGAATGTCGGCACACCATTTCGCTAATTTCGGGGGACCACTCCAATCCGAGAAAATTGGCTATTTTGCGAATCTGTACGGGTTTGTCATGAGTGATTTCATTAAAGTGTAGCAAGAGCACGTTTGGAAAATGGCGCACCTTCCACCAAGAATCGATGTGGTCCCAAAGGGGCCAGTTGGGGTAGCCGGTTTCGATCCATTCGTCCCAAAATGTGGAGAAGTCGTCCGAGCCATATTCGAATGGTTTACCCTCGGCGTCGAAAGGGCGATGGCGTTTGAGCTGCTGATTGTGATCGAAAAGCGAGACGCACACATCGCGCCCATCTCGGACGAGGTAAATGTAGCGCCATTGGGGGTAATACGGCAATGCCTCAAAAGGAAGATGGCTCTTGAGAAAACGTGGCGACGGTAACGCCTCTACCTTCTCGGCTCCGATATGCAGATAGAGCGAATCGATCCAGGGGCTCAGCGTCTGCATGCGGTCGAAATGCTGTGTGCCATTGACGAGCAGGTTCACGATTTGCTGGGTGAGCGTGGTGCCCGACTTGTAGCACGAAGCGATCACGATATCATTTGGGCGAGGGCGAATGTTGTCCCATTGTGTCGAATCGCGATGACGATCGCGAATGACCCGCCGTTGCGGTGGTTCAATGCGTGACAAAAGTTCGTTGGTCGATGACATCGATACGCATTCCTCGTTACTTGGTCGGCGTGATGATGAATGGCGACATGTGAAAGCTGGCGCGAAACCCGAGGTGCCCAATCGACCGAGCCAATAGGATCCTATTGCGTTTCGGAGCACCCATCAAAGCCGTCGCTATAGCCCTAGGGCAACAAAACCGCAACCCCAAATTGCTCACGCTTCGGTTGACACGGGACCAACCCCTGTGGTATCAATGCAGAGGAGTTTTGTGGTAAGCTGGTATACGCATGATAAGCACTCGACACTACGTGTCAACGTCAGCCTGGTGGTCCAGTTTTGGGAGGCATTCGATTGAGCCCTTGCAATTTGATGCGCACAATCATCCGACAAACGCAACGAGGGCGGTCGCCAAGGGCAAACGGGCACGGCTTCGAAGAACTCGATAACAACGTCTCATGAACGACATTTTGAAGCTGGTTGCCGCAGAAGCCGGCGTTGAAAAATATCGAATACTCGTTGTGGCGCTGATCTCTGGCGTCGTGAATGCGCTGGCGATCGCGGCCATCAACAACGCGGCTCATTCCAGTGCTGGAAGAGAAGCCCCGGCCCTTGTCGTTCTTATCCTTAATGTGGGCGTGTACGTTTGGTCTTCCAGGTACATCAATCACCGAATGGTAGCGTTGACCGAAATGGTGACGTACCGGATCAAGTGTCGGATCGGAGCCAAAATCACGCGGGTGAATCTCGACACCCTGGACCAAATTCAGGCTGCTGAGATTTGCGATCGAGTGACCGAGAACTGCGCGAACATTTCCGATACGGCTGTGGTCATGATCGCGATGATCCAGTCATTTTTCATCGTCGTGTGTGCATCCTCGTACATCATGTGGCTGTCGCCGACGGCCTTTTTGATCACAGGTTTCCTCTGCTGCATCTACGGGCTGATTTTTTTCGATTTACGGCAGCAAATACGCGGAGAAATGCGCAAAACGGCCATGGGACGTTTGGTATTTTTCGACCGAATCGTCGACCTATTGAATGGTTTCAAAGAAATCAAGTTCAGCCGCAAGCGAAGTCGCGACCTTCTCGAAAACATCGATCAAGCTTCGGATACCCTCCGCCGTATGGCGATCAATTCCAGCAATTACGGTTCTCAAGGTTTCGTCGTGGAAGACTTGTTCCTCGTCGGGACGCTCGCAGCCGTGATCTTTTCGGATCGGAACTACATCGGCGCCAATGGGGCGACACTCTCGACGGTGGTAGCCTCGATTATGTTCTTTTTTGGGCATTATCAATTGGGTTTACGGGGGTATTTGCAACATGGGCGCGCGAACGTGGTGCTCGAAGAACTCCACGAACTCGAAAAGAAGCTCGACGCGGCATCGACCCAAAATGCGCGGCTCGAAGACGCTGAAGATCCTTGGGAAAAACGTATATCGACGATCGAAGCGCGGGATCTCGAATATATTTACCGCGATGAAGGCGGTCAAAAGAATTTTACCATTGGACCCATCAATCTGCAATTTCACAAGGGCGAAATCGTCTTCATCGTTGGAGGCAACGGGAGCGGCAAATCCACGTTGCTCCGTGTCTTGACCGGCCTTTCTGTGCCTACATCGGGGACTTTGCTCGTCGATGGTGTGCCCATTGACCGGAATAACGTTGCATCCTTTCGCGATATGATCACCGCCATTTTTGCTGATTTTCATGTTTATCCCAAAATTCACGGCCTGACGGGCATCGACCCGGCCATCGTGAACAAACTCATTCAACGCATGCACCTCGAAGACCAAACATCCTTGAAGGACGACACCTTCACGAAAACGACATTGTCGACGGGTCAGCGAAAACGTCTAGCGATGATCGTTGCGCTCCTCGAAGACCGACCGGTAATTGCATTTGATGAATGGGCTGCGGAACAAGACCCCGAATTTCGCGAATATTTCTATCGCGAGCTGCTGCCGGAACTGCGTGACGAGGGGAAAATCGTCATCGTCATCAGCCACGACGATCGCTACTTCGATTGCGCCGATCGGGTGGTGACGATGGAGTACGGCAAAGTCCGTTCGGATCAGGCCCGGCGACCGACGGAGGTTGTATGACGATTCTCGACCTGATATTCCGCGAAGACCCGGTCTCTGGACAGAGGATCCTGGTACTCGGTGCCGCCACTGCAGCCACGAGTGTGCTGGCCATTGCGGCGATCAATCATTTTGCCCATGCTCCAGAAACGGCAACAGTGATGTCGTTCGTGGGCGTTGCGATCACCGTCGGCATATCGACGCTCTTGTCATTGCAACGGTCGAAGCGGGTGAATGCGGCCATCGAAGACGCACTTCATCGCATGAAGTTGCGGTTGGCCGGGAAAGTCGAAAAAACCGATTTCGAGCGTATCGAGCAAATTGACAAGGCGGAGATTCTCGATCGATTGACTCAAAATATGTTCACCATTTCGAGGGCTGCTCCGCCGCTGTCGGAAGCCCTGCAATCGGTCTTCATTTTGGGATGCGTTGCGCTGTATCTTTGTTGGCTCTCGTTTGCTGCATTCGTAGTTCTCTGTGTATTCCTGGTGTTCATTGGCTTGTTTTATCGCAGTCGATGGAAGATCACGACGGATATGCTCAAACAATCTTCGGCGCAACGAGTTCAGTTTCTCGAAGCGCTTACGGGCATGTTGCGCGGAGCCAAAGAAATTCGGCTCAGCCGTGCACGGCGCAAAAGCGTCCTCAACGACTATACGCTCGAGGCAACCGAGCTCAAGAATATTTCCATTGCTGCCAGCGCTGCGGAAGCAGATGACGCGCTTTTTGCCGAGATGAACCGTTACATCGTGGCGGTGGTGATCGCCTTCGTTTTGCCGGCGTATTTTTCGTTTGAACTTGGCGTGCTGCCGAAAATCATTGCCGCAGTCATTTACCTTTGGGGCAGATTGGATTGGGTCTTTAATTTTTATGGCACATACCTTGAAACCAACGAGGCACTCGATCAAATTGCAAGCCTCGAAAAAAAGCTCGATGTGGCGACGAATGACTCGAAGTCCCAAGTCGAGGTGCCGGAATACGACCCTTGGAGGGGCGACGTTGCAACGATCCGTGCTGTGGAAATAAAATATGATTATCCGCGGATCAATGGTGATGTGCCCTTTTCCATTGGCCCAATGAACATGACCATCGCGTCTGGGGAGGTCATCTTCATCGTCGGCGGTAATGGCAGCGGCAAATCGACATTGCTGAAGGTCCTGTGCGGATTGTACGTACCCACGCGAGGTAGTCTCGCGCTTGGGCAGCGTGCCATTACCGCCAAAACCGTCGCCGCATATCGTGAAAAAATTGCCGCTATTTTTGCCGATTATCATCTCTTTTCCAAAGCTTATGGAATGCTCGATGCCGAGCCCGATACCGTCACCCAGTTCCTACGCGAGATGCAAATCAATGACAAGACGTCGTTTCGCAACGGTGAATTTTCCCCGCGTAAACTCTCCACTGGACAGAAAAAGCGTATTGCCATGGCCATCGCGCTTTTCGATGATCGTCCGATCTTCGTGCTCGATGAATGGGCTGCCGACCAGGACCCAGAATTCCGTAAATATTTTTACGAGAAACTCATTCCGGCATTAAAGCGCAAAGGAAAAACCGTCATCGCCGTCAGCCATGATGACCGGTACTTTCATATCGCCGACCGCGTGATCACCTTAGAATACGGGCAAATTCGTTCCATCCACACCAATACTTCCGCGCCGCCCGAACGACAAGACCATATTGACGCACATATCGGGTCGGAGCCCCTGAACACGACGTCATGAATACTTTGCAGCACCTTGTTTCGCGAGCGAATGCACCTGTGGGATCCACTGTGACGACTTCGGAGCATCCAGCGCTGAGTGACGGTGGCGCTGTGGTTTGTTTGGGGAGGCGTTTTGGCGTCTTGCCGGAAATCCTCGAATCTGCCGCGGAGCATGGGGCGGGAAAAACCATTACGTTTCGTGATCTCAATGGCCAGGATCTGGTCTGGACTTATGTGGAGCTTTTGCACAAGGCACGGCGCATCTTCGGTGGTTTGAAGCGAATCGGGTTGCAAGCAGGTGATAAAGTCATTCTGCAATTGGAAAGAAACCATGAAATTCTCCCGGCTTTCTGGGGATGTTTGCTCGGTGGGTTCGTCCCGCTCATCATGGATATTCCTACGGTTTACGAACGGTCCAATCGAGCCTTCGATCACGTCTGTTTCATGGCTGGCCTGTTGAAAGGACCGCTGCTGCTCACCGATTCGGCTCTTCATGCAGGGTGTTTGCAGGTTGCGCAATATGTAGGAGAATCGTCCGTGCGTGTCGCGCGTATTGCCGATTTCGAGCTCGACGAATTGCAGACGCCCCATTACGCGGCTCATCCCGACGATGTCGCCTTTCTCTGCTTTACATCCGGTAGCACGGGCGTGCCCAAGTGCATTCAATTGACGCATCGTTGCGTGATTGATCGCAATGAAGGGGTGAATCAGCACAACAATCATCAATCGGACGACGTGAATCTCAATTGGTTGCCTTTTGACCACATCGGGAGCATCACTGAACATATTCGAAGCATGCAGCTGGTTTGTAGTCTCGTGTATGTGCCCAAGGACCGGATTCTTGCGCGTCCTTTGGAAATGCTCGATATCATTGATCGATACCGGGTCACCCACACGTGGGGGCCGAATTTCAGCTATGCCTTGATTCACGATGTTTTGGCGAATTCGACCGAAAAACACAGTTGGAATTTGTCCTGCGTGAGATTCTTGATATCGGGCGGCGAAGCAGCTTCATTCAAGATGATGAGCGGTTTTCTCGAACGGACCAAGCAATACGGGTTTCCTTCCACTGGTTTTCGGCCAAGTTTTGGGATGGTCGAGCTTTCCGCGGGAATTACCTATTACGAACCGACGCTGGAACAACCGCTCGGATTTTACTGGCTCACTCGCGCCGGTTTGCCCGGAGATCGAGTCCAGCGAGTCGATGCGGGAGAGGCTGGGGCGACCATTTATGGCAATTTGGGGAGACCCGTTCCCGGTTGCAAAATTCGTGTGTTGGACAGCAATGGCCAGGTTCTTCCCGAAGAAACCATTGGTCGCGTGCAAATAGGTGGCCTTCCAGTCGCGCGAGGATACCTAGGCAACGAACAGCTCACCAAAGAGGTATTTGGGCCGGACGGGTGGCTGGAGACCGGGGATTTGGGCTTTCTGATCGATGGCAATTTGGTGTTGACTGGTCGGATCAAAGAAATGCTCATCATCAACGGCGTCAACTATTATAGTCGAGAAATCGAGGATATGGTCGAAGCCATTGATGGCGTCGAGGTTTCGTTCACCGCTGCGTGCGCGGTCAAACCCAACCCGGACGAACCGGAACAGCTGGCGATATTTTTTCATACCTCCATTGACGATGCCGAGAAAAAAAGCACGATCATCAAGCGTATTCGCCAGACATTGGTGAACAGCGCGCACTTGAATCCTGCATACATCCTTCCCGTCGCAAAATCCGATATCCCTAAGACTCCCATTGGAAAAATCAAGCGTATCGAATTGACCGAGCGGTTTCAACGTGGCGAGTTTGTGTCGCTCACGCAGGCGCTCGATGATGGACAAAATAGGGTCGCACCGCAACGATCGCTCGAACGAACGATTCACGATATTTGGCAACACGTGCTCAAAGTCGACTTGGGGATTCACGACAATTTCTTCGAAAACGGGGGCGATTCGATCAAAGCTGTCATGGTGATGAACCAATTGCAGGAGAAGTTGAACGGCATTTTTCACCCCGTCTCGATTTTCGACGCGCCCACGATTGCCACTTTGGCGACTTACCTCGAAGAAAACTACCCAGCTCTATTTCATGCGCAAAGTGACGAATCTGCTGCGTCTGCGGCCCTCGAACGCGTTACGCCCGCGCAAATCGAGCACATGCGCAAATATTTGGCCACGCGGCTGATTGGGAAACCCTTCGATTCATCGCCAACGGCTCCGAAGAACCCGCGGGCGATCTTCATTCTATCGCCGGCCCGCTCCGGCTCGACCTTGCTGCGCGCCGTATTGGCAGGAAGTCCAAAGTTGTTCAGCCCGCCTGAGCTTTATCTGCTTGGTTTTGAAGCACTTCAGGAACGACGGCAAGCGTATTCGGGCCGATTGGCTTTTCTGCGCGAAGGTCTCATTCGAGCCATCATGGAAATCGAAAACTGCAGCATGGATATTGCGCAACAGCTCATGACCGGCATGGAGGAGCGCGATACGAAGATCAAAGACGTTTATGGGCAAATTCAAGCAAAACTCGGGGACCGCCTCTTGGTCGACAAAACTCCGCCTTATGCATTCAATCCCGGGGTGCTGGAGCGAATGGAGCGCGAATTCGACGAGCCACTTTATATTCATCTCGTTCGTCACCCGGGAGCGATGATCCATTCTTTCGAGGAGGTTCGAGTCGACTTGGCGGTCGACATTCATGGCGACGAAAATGTTGATTGGACGCTCTCTGCGCGTCAAAGGGCCGAATTGTGGTGGTTGATCAGCCATCGTCATATTCTTGATTTTCTCGCGAAGGTCCCCGCGCGGCGACGCCACGTCGTCAAATTCGAGGATCTCGTGACTTCGCCCGACGCGACAATCCGCACGTTATGCAATTTTATCGGGGTCGAATTCCATCCCGACATGGCCGAGCCCCAAAAAGACAAACAGAAACGCATGCTCGACGGGGTCCACGAATTATCGAAGCTGGCCGGAGATCCCAAATTCCATACCCACCGCGGGATTACGTCCGACGCCGCAAACCGCTGGCAGATTGCATCCCAGGGCGACTTTCTCAGCGACGAGACTTGGCAAATCGCTGAGGCTTTTGGTTATGGACGACGGCCATCGAGGCGCGCATTTTCTTATGCCGAATATCAGGTCGTGCCGAATCCCGAACATCGATTCCAGCCTTTTCCACTAACCGATGTGCAGCAGGCCTATTGGGCTGGCCGCAATCCCGCGTTCGAATTGGGTGGGCGTTCGGTTCATTCCTATTCGGAAATCGAGGGAGCAGGATTGGACGTCGGTGGGCTCGAGCAAGCCTGGAACCGCATGATCGAACGACATGAAATGCTGCGGGCCGTGATCTTGCCCGACGGAACCCAGCAAATTTTGCCCAGCACTCCGCATTATGCGATCAAAACCTCCGACCTCCGGGAATTATCATCCGCCGAACGGGACCACGAGCTTTTGCTCCTTCGAGAACGCATGTCACACCAGGTGCTCCGCTGTGACGTATGGCCGCCCTTCGAGATCCACGTTTCCTTGCTCCCGGAGGCTCGTTATCGAATTCATTTGAGCTTTGATGCGCTCTTTTTCGATGCGCGCAGCAAATACATCATATTTTCCGAATTCGGACGTCTTTATCAGGCGCCCAATCTGCAGCTCGCACCGTTGAGTTTGTCTTTTCGTGATTATGTTTTGCGCGAGGAACAAATCAAGCAATCGACCCTATTCGAAGAAGCCAAAAAATATTGGCTCGAACAACTTTCGACACTCCCGCCGGCCCCGGATATGCCGCTTGCCGTGCAAGCAGGGGCGCTACAAAATCCCAAATTCGTTCAGAAGAGGCACGTCTTTTCTTGCGCGCAATGGCAACGCATCAAAAGTCGTGCCGCCAAAGCACGCGTGACCCCCTCAGGCCTGCTGCTCACCGTATTTTCGGATGTCTTGCGGGTCTGGAACAAGCTCGAACGATTCACCATCAACATCACTGCGTATCGTCGACTTCCATTGCATACAGAAGTTAATGAGATCATCGGTGATTTTAGCTCGATCATTCTCATGGCGGTCGACGAAGGTGGACAAAAGGATTTCGTCACGCGGGCGAAGTGTCTTCAAAAACGGCTGCTCGAACATTTGGACCATACCGCATTCAGCGGCATTCGAGTCCTCAGAGAACTTGCCAAACAACGCGCCGGTCTCGGTGCTGCATTGATGCCAGTGGTTTTCACGAGCGTTCTTGGTGATGAAATTCGTGAATCCAACGAAAAACCACTCGCTTGGTTAGGCGAGGTCGTTCACAACGTGACGCAAACGCCCCAAATGTGGTTCGATCATATCGCATTCGAAGAGGCGGGTGGATTGCTGTGTCGATGGAACGTAATCGAAGGGCTGTTTCACCCCGACTTCATGGATGACGTTTTTGCAAGTTACGTCGGGCACCTCGAGCGGCTCGAAAAGGACGAATTGGCATGGAGTGAACCGTGGCCCGATACCGCTCGCAAGCTGGTTCCGATCCACCTTCACGACCGACGAGAACGATACAATGCGACCGAGTCGCCCATTCCCGAAGGATTGTTGCACACGCAATTCACGCTGCAAGCCACTTTGCGCCCCGAGCATCCTGCAGTAATTGCTGGGGACCGAACGATCGGCTACGGAACGCTTTACGAGATTTCCAATCGTATTGGGCATCGATTGCGGGCCATGGGGGCCGTTCCCAACGCGCTGATCGCCGTTGCAATGGAAAAAGGCTGGGAGCAAATCGCTGCGGTGTTGGGTATTTTGGCGGCCGGGGCGGCTTATTTGCCAATCGATCCGAATCTACCGGACGAACGTTTCCGATATTTGCTAGAATGCGGCCAGGTGCAGATCGTCTTGACTCAGCCGCATTTGAAGGGTCTTTTGGATGTACCGTCAGAAATCGCGACATTTTGCGTGGACGAATCGAGTCTCGCTGGTGAATCGGCAACACCGCTCGATGCACGCCAAAAGCCCGACGATCTGGCCTATGTGATTTTTACGTCGGGTTCGACAGGACAACCCAAAGGGGTGATGATCGACCATCGCGGCGCGCTCAATACCATCGTCGACATCAATCGCCGTTTCGGCGTCACGCACAATGACCGTGTTCTGGCGCTCTCTGCCCTGAGCTTCGACCTTTCGGTCTATGACGTCTTCGGGCTACTCGCAGCCGGTGGAACCATTGTCATGCCAAACCCCACCGACGTTCGCGAACCTGATCGATGGGCGCAGCTGGTGCACAAGTTTGGAGTGACAATTTGGAATACGGTGCCGGCCTTCATGGGCGTGCTCATGGATTATGCGGAAGGGCGTCCACGTGGGCCGCTCGATGCATTGCGTCTGGTCATGATGAGCGGCGATTGGATTCCCGTTTCGCTTCCAGAACGAATGCAGCGGATTCTCCAGCACCCGAAAATCATCAGTCTCGGCGGAGCCACCGAAGCGTCGATTTGGTCGATTCTCCATCCCATTGACGAGGTAAATCCTGCATGGAAGAGCATTCCTTACGGTCGCCCGATGCTCAATCAAACCATGCATGTCCTGAATTCAACGCTCGAACCTGTTCCAGAATGGGTGCCAGGAATGCTTTACATCGGCGGAATTGGTTTGGCCAAGGGATACTGGCGCGACGAAGAAAAGACGAACGCGAGCTTTTTGACGCATCCGAGGACGGGCGAACGGTTATACCGCACTGGCGACATCGCAAGATTCGTCCCAACGCCCGACGGAATCCCAACCATTGAATTTTTGGGGCGCGAAGACAATCAGGCCAAGATTCAAGGCTTCCGCGTGGAACTTGGAGAAATCGAAGCCGCTATTGGCACACACGCCGCCGTAAAGCACGTCGTCGTCGACGCCCGCGGCGCTCGAGACGCCGAAAAACAATTGGTCGCATATATCGTACCCCGAGAGGGAGAAATACTCTCCGCGGAATCGCTCAAGGTTCATATTCAAAGCAAATTGCCCGCGTACATGGTTCCGTTGTCGTACGTATTTTTGGAAAACCTGCCGCTGTCAGCGAACGGAAAGGTCGATCGGAAAGCTCTTTCGGCACCTACTGCCGGACAACCAGGTAAAGCACCAATCGGTTCTTCAGCGGGGCGAGAAAGAACTGGTCGAGATTCAACAGATGCTGCGCTTTCTTCCATCGTAGCGCGGATCCTGGACCGGCCGAGCATTGAAGCCGATGAGAATCTATTCGAACTCGGGGCGACATCGATTCACATGATGCGCATCGTCAATGCGGTGGAAAAAGAACTGGGGATTCGGGTTGTCATTGGCGCGTTGTATGAACGTCCGAACATTATCGGGCTAGCTGCCGCATGTTACGAATCAAGGCCGAAAGCCCTGCCCGGAGATACGTCTGCGGCGGCGAGTCTTTTGTTGCCCAAGGCGTTGCTCGAGCGTTTTCCCTATTTGGGCGATCCTGATGAACGAGAACGCTTCAAAGCGCAGCAAAATGCATTGCGACGTCTGAACGGACACAAGGTGCAGCTTGCAACTCGTATTTCCGACGAGGTAGATCGACTTCTCCAGACCCGCCACTCCCATCGCGTTTTTGCCGAACGTCCCATTTCACTCGACGCGCTCAGTGAATTTTTGTCCTGTTTGCGTCGTTTCGAGGTATCGGGTCGGGCAAAATTGCTTTATGGTTCGGCGGGGGGTTTGTATCCGGTACAACTATATTTGTATCTGAAGCCCGAGCGGATCGAGGGCTTACCGGGAGGAACGTATTATTACAATCCGCGTGACCACGAGCTGGTCTGTTTGTCAGAGCATTTCACGCTCGACGAGCGAATTTACAATCCACATATCAATCGACCGGTTTGGCGTCGAGCTGCATTCGCTGTATTTCTGGTGGCGGACCTGAGCGCTATCGCGCCCATGTATCGCGAGCAAAGCCTTCACTTTTCCCTGCTGGAAGCGGGGCTCGTGACGCAATTGTTGGAAATGCATGCGCCGAATGCCGGACTGGGGTTGTGCCAAATGGGTGAAGTTGATTTCGAGCAAATTCGACATTCGTTTTTACTCGAAGAAAAGCATATTCTTCTCCATTCGTTGCTCGGGGGTATTGCGGAAAAAGAGGGTCGCGACGAGAGTTGGTCCGAAGCGGAGAGGTTTGGGGAGAACAGCGAAGACTCACGGGAAATCGAGGAGTTTTGATCTAACAGGATCAAACGAGGAGACGGCAACGATGATTGGAGTGATCGGAGGGCTGGGACCAAAAGCCACGGCGACGTTTTACCTGGCACTTTCCGAGCTCGTCGCCGCGCGCGCACACGGATGTCTGCCGCCGATTGCAATACAGAGCGTGGCCATGAGTCCCTTCATCGAAAATGCATTCTTGACGGGTCATGTTGCTCCCAACTCGCCTGAAAGCATCGACGTGCGGCGCCTTTTGGTCGATGCCGTGGAACGTCTTCGTCAAAGCGGCGCCAAGGCCATCGTCATGCCTTGTAACACGCTTCAGGAAGAGCTTACGACCATTTGCGCGGAAAAAGATATACTCCACATCGACATGATCGCCGAAACCGTAAATGTCATTCTTGCCGCCAAAAGGAAGCGTGTCTTGTTGCTCGGAACATCGAGCACCCTGCATACGGACATGTATGGGCGACGTCTGCGGGAACACGGCATTTCGTGCGTCTATCCTGAAGATTCTGCACAACGAAGCCTCGAACGAATCATTCGTGATGCGCTCAATTTAAAAAACTTGCGATCATCGAGCGCTATTGTGGATATCGTCGCCACGGCCGGACACGATTGCGATGGTGTCGTGCTGGCATGTACGGATCTCACGGGTTGCCTTTTAGAAGTCGACTGCGGAAAACCCGTATTCGACTCGGTCACATGTCTTGCAGAAAGCTCGGCCCGTTGGATCCTCGAACGACGGGAGCGTTTGCGGTCATGAGCGTCCAACCTTTCATCGACGAGTTACGCCAAATCGGCGTCGTGTTATCACAACGAGATGGAAAGCTCTTATGTAATGCGCCGAAAGGCGTGCTCACGGACGAACTACGTCAACGAATTTCCAGAGCAAAGCCGGATTTGATCAGCTTTTTGAGCCTCGAACAAAAGCAGAGTTCATTCAGCGATTCGATTCCCATCGTGGAACGCGGCGAAGCACTACCACTTTCGTTTTCTCAGGAACGTATTTGGAAGCTGAGCAAGGTGGTTCCCGAGCGCAATGTGACTGGAAACATCGGGCTTTCATTGCGAATCGAAGGACCATTGCAGGTGAATGCTCTTTTGCTGGCAATACAGGAAATCGTCCATCGGCACGAAGTATTTCGGTCAAGCTGCAAGGTCGTCGAAGGCCAACCAAGGTTAGCGATTTCAGCACACGTGCCGATTGATGTTCCGGTATGCGACCTTCGCCACTTGAATGGCGATGACAAAATTGACAAAATTCGGCAAGAGGAGCGCGATTTCACGTCAAAGCCATTTGATCTGGAAGTGGCGCGGATGTTGCGAGCCATGCTGCTTCAGGTGGACGATGATAGTCATGTTGTTTTGCTCGTAACCCACGTGTTTGCATTCGATGGTTGGTCTACGCCGATTCTGTTGCGTGAGCTGTCATCGTTGTACGGTGATTTCGCGGCCGGAAAATCCGCCGCTTTGCCTCCGTTGGCAATTGGGTACGCCGACTTTGCGGCGTGGCAACGGCAATGGTTTCATGAGCAACGATGGGCGGAACAAAAAACCCATTGGAAAAAAACTTTGTCCGATACTTCTCTGGTGGCGATTTCCGCGAAGGACAAGGGATTGTCAAGTGCTACGGCGACGATCACGTTTCCTGATTTCTTGGCTCGATCGGTGCGCGACGTATCAAAACAATCAGGGGTTACTCTATTTTTTACCCTCATGGCCGGCTTTCAGACGCTCTTGCAACGTTATACGCTCCAACGAAGCACAGCCGTCGGAACGATCGTATCCAGCCGCCGAGGAGCCGCGACGGAATCAATCATTGGATCCTTCTCGAACAACGTTTTGATACGCGCTGATTTTCCACCTCGGTCCACCTTTCGATCGGTCCTGTATCAGCTGCGAGATGCGGCTCGAGGGACCTATTCAAATCAGGACTTACCATTCGAGCATCTTCTCGACGAATTGGATGCGCCATTCGCACGAAATCCAGCGTTCCGCGTGATGTTCGTCTTCCACCAGCATCAGGCCATGGAGAATGCCGGATTACAGCTTGCCGGGCTCACGACCGAAATGCGCCCGGTCGATAAAGGTTATTCGAATTATTTCCTGGATCTCGTGCTTACGGATATCGGGGGGAAAATATCTGGCATATTGGAGTATAATACCCACGTATTCAGCGCATCGACTGCGAAATCACTCGGCGAAAATTACCTCTCCATTCTTAAAAAAGTTACCATGAATCCCGACGGACTCATCGACGAATTGCCGAGGTTTCAGGACGATGCATTCGAGCCTCCGGAGGCCGTTGCAACCTTGACACCTGCAAATGCGCAATCCGCACCCATGACGCGGGTGGAAGAATTGGTTGCAGACATCTTCAAGAACCTTTTGCATGTCGATTCGATTGGTCGGGACACAAATTTTTTTGAAATGGGCGGACATTCGTTGCTCGTACTTGCGCTTTTCTCGAAGCTCGAGGCAAGATTTGCGGGAGTGCCGTTATTCGCAGCGTTTGCTGAAAATCCAACGGTGGCCTCAATTGCCCGAGTTATCGAAGAATATCGCAAAAATTGCTAGTTCCGCGGTGAACGCGTTCACGCCAATCGATGGTCACTCTCACGCTGTCGATGTGGGAGCGGAGCCGCAAGAGGCCGTATGCATGGCGTGGGGGAGGCAGTTGTTCGCGAGGAGAAGCAAACAACTGCCCTGGAGAAGGGTGTTATTTGCGACGACGGGCCATGGTGAGCGCGGCAAGCGCCAGGCCCATCAACGCTCCAGCGTCAGACGAGCCGCCGCCACCACCGGCTGTCCGGCAGGCGCAGCCTCCTTCGACCGTGGGATCATCACTAGGATTACCGGAGCTGCTGGAACTCGATTCGCCCATGCCTCCCATACCGCCTGCGCCGCCAGTGCCGGTAGGTGTGCAGGTTCCTGCTTGGCAGGTTCCCTTGTCGCACGGTGTATTGTCCGGTTTGTCCGGGTTGTCGCACATGCCCGTTGCCGAATCACATGTCCCGACGTCGTGACATTGGTCCAATGCAGCACAAACCACCGGTTTTTCCCCAGAGCAAGCACCTGCCTGGCACGTATCGCTCTGCGTGCACGCATTGCCGTCGTCGCACGGTGTATTGTCCGGTTTGTCCGGGTTGTCGCACATGCCCGTTGCCGAATCACATGTCCCGACGTCGTGGCATTGGTCCAATGCGGCACAAACCACTGGGTTTACCCCAGTGCACGCTCCTGCTTGGCACGTATCGCTCTGCGTGCACGCATTGCTGTCGTCGCACACCGTATTGTCGTTCTTGGGCGGGTTGTCGCACATGCCCGTCGCCGAATCACATGTGCCGACGTCGTGGCATTGGTCCAATGCGGCACAAACCACCGGGTTTGTCCCGGTGCACGCGCCTGCTTGGCACGTGTCGCTCTGCGTGCACGCATTGCTATCATTGCACGACGAGCCGTCCATCTTCGCGGGATTGTCGCACATGCCCGTTGCCGAATCACACGTGCCGGCATCGTGGCATTGGTCCAACGCGGCGCACGTCACGGGGTTTGCCCCGGTGCAAGCTCCTGCTTGGCACGTATCGGTCTGCGTGCACGCATTGCTGTCATTGCAGGACGAGCCATCC
>DAOMZH010000039.1:24576-27499 GCA_035437985.1 Polyangium sp. (in: bacteria)
TGCGGCGCACGTCACGGGGTTTGCCCCGGTGCAAGCTCCCGCCTGGCACGTATCGGTCTGCGTACACGCATTGCTGTCATTGCAGGACGAGCCATCCGCCTTGTTCGGATTGCTGCAAATGCCCGTTGCCGAATCACACGCACCGGCATCGTGGCATTGGTCCAATGCGGCGCACGTCACGGGGTTTGCCCCGGTGCAAGCTCCCGCCTGGCACGTATCGCTTTGCGTGCACGCATTGCTGTCATTGCAGGACGAACCGTCCATTTTCATGGGATTGCTGCACATGCCCGTTGCCGAATCACACGTGCCCGCGTCGTGGCATTGGTCCAACGCGGCACAAACCACCGGGTTTGCCCCGGCGCACGCACCTGCTTGGCACGTATCGCTCTGCGTGCACGCATTGCTGTCATTGCAGGACGAGCCATCGACCTTGTTCGGGTTGCTGCATAGGCCGGTGCCCGGTTGGCACGTGCCGGCATTGTGACATTGATCGAGCGCCGCACATACAGCCACTTGGCAGCAGACTCCGTCGACACAATATCCGCTCTGACAATTCGAATTCGAGGTACAGCTTATTCCATTTGCACCTGGCCCCAGCGCGAAAACATCGGCACTTCTGGGGTTCGTCCCTTGCCCGCCCGCCGCAAGCACTCGCCCATCGTTGAGCAAGGTGAGTGAAAGGCCCCACCGACTTGCATTCATCGTCCCAGCGCTCGACCATTGATTCAAAGCTGGATCGTACAGCTCTGCGGTATCGCGTGCCGTAAAAGCGTCATAACCCCCTGCCACGAGCATGCTCCCATTGAGCGAGACTGCACGGAAGTGGGCACGATTGGTTCCCATCGGCGTATTCGTCAGCGTCCATTGATTCGTGCTCGGATTGTAGAGTTCCGAGGTATTCGTCGCGGCACAACCACCTGCCCCATTGAGCCCACCTGCGACGAGCACTTGACCATTGCCGAGCAGGCTAGCGGTGTGCAGACCTCGGCCCTGATTCAATGCCGCCCCGTTCTGCGACGTCATTGTGATCGGGTCGAAAATCTCAGTGCTGGCCAGGGTCGGCGTGCCACAAGTGCTTGAATTGGTGCCGCCAGCAACGAGCAATTTATCATTTGGGAGCATTGTTGTCGTATGACTTCCCCGCGACGTATTTAATGAGGACACCACGGTCCACATTTGCGTAGCCGGATCAAATTGCTCGACAGACGATACCGACACGGAATTTACATGACCTCCAATACTCAATACGAAGCCATTGTTCAGCAACGTCATGGTGTGCGCGTATCGGGCTTGATTGAGCGCACCCGTCGTAGCCGACCAGTTGCCCGTCCCCTCGTTATACCATTCGCTATTTGTAAAGGAGGTCGTCCCGTTGTAACCGCCAGTCACGAGCACCTTGCCATTCGGCAGGCGCACGGATCGGTACGCAAGCCGTGCTGGTCCCACCAAACTGCCTGTAGCTGCCCACGTATTCGTGCTCGGGTCCCAAAGCTCGGCACTGGCGAGTGCGCCTGACGCTCCAGAACCTCCCGCCACGAGCACCTTGTCGGTGGGCAATCCATGGTTGAGCAATTCAGCGATATAGGACCAACGTCCGGTAATGAGTTGCCCAGTTGCAGTCCACACAGGATCGACCATGAGGGGATATGATCCGCCGCTCCATCCCAAGTGCACCACACACATGCGCGATTTGGGCTCCGTCACCGGTCGGCCCCATGGGGCACGAGGATCCGAATCAAACGCGCAACCGTCCACACGCACGCGCATCTCGCGCGCTGTCCCATTCGCATCGAAAACTCGCGCCGACGACATTCGCAACCGCGGCGTTCCGGTCGCATCGAGCAGTTCCACAACCCCCTCGACGACCCGGACACCAGCGACGTCCGCGCCCAACGACAGCTCATAGGTGATTTCTTCTCGAGCCGGCGGCTGCTCGAAAACAACGAAATCCTCGGTACCCGTGACCGTGGGCCGATGCACGACGTCCGCGCTGCTCTCGAAACCTCCGCGATACACGAGGTACCCACCGGCGTCCTCTCCTTCGACGTCCGTGGAAGCGCCCACGAGCTTCACGCCCATGGAAAGTCGGCTGTCGCCATCGACCACTTCGAACATCCCCTCGGCTTTTAATGGCAGTTTCAGGGTCGCCGGATGGATGACGCCTTGCGCTGCTTCGCGCGCAAATCGAGGCCGAAAGGAGCCTTCTTCGCGCTCTACGCGCTCCGCTTGGGCTGGCGCGAGAATGGATGGATCTTCAGGTCCAAGGTCATCTGACAAGACTTCGAGCGCTCCATTCATCGAACGGTCCACTCTGAACCGCGTCTTCAGCCGATCGATCAGCGCCTGCGCAGACGGAGGAACCTCCGCCGGTTGCCAAGGCGGGCCTTCTTTTGCCCCGTCACCGTCCTCTGCGCCCGAAGCCACGAGCGGCGCTTCATCGCTACACGCAAAGGGTACGGTGCAGCACAACAATGTCACCGCGAGACGGCCGGGCATTGTTGTCCTCGAGTGTTTTGCTTTTGCTGCCATCCTCGTTCTCCGTTCGATCCAGGGCGACATGCCGCGCGCACGCGTATGGGCGCACGTGTCCGACAAGACACGATTTCTTTAGCGTGTCCAGTCGAACACCCTTCGTTCGCTTTTGCAAGCATGAAATCGATGCTCATGACAATTCGGCGCATTGCCCGAAATCCTCAAAACACGATTTCGTAGCGTTGCGTCGACCCAAGCAGGAGAGCGTGGCGCTTTTCAGTCTTTGTGTGCGCATTCTCGTTACAATTGATCGTTGCCCTTCGTCAGGTGACTTTTTTCATTCGTCTCAGGCTCACGCGAGGTCGTGTCGAGGCGACGGATGCTGCTGGTGAGCAGGTGCCAACCACTTTGGTAATTGGTGTTCAATATCACCAAATTCTCACGCGAACTT
>DAOMZH010000040.1:0-27483 GCA_035437985.1 Polyangium sp. (in: bacteria)
GTCCCGATGTTTGCCGCTCGCTCGAACGCGGATCGGGGGCTTGTGCGGGGGAGCTCGCGGAAAAGCGCGAGCGTCCCTTGCTGGCCCTCGAATCTCTTTTGCGTAAACAATCCTGAAAAACAAATCGTCAATCAGGGCGAAATTGCCGCATCGTCGCTCGCGTCCGTCCCCGCGTCGCCCGCGCGCCGTTCGACATGCATGGATACGTCGACGAGTACGCTTTGTCCTGAGGTGACGACAATGTCTCGCTGTTCGTCCGGGGCATTGGGATGTTTGAACGTCACATAATGGCGTCCAGCGGAAACGACGATGGGTTTGGCCATTGGCGTGACGTCCACCAAGCGTCCATCCACGAAAACCTCCGCCCACGGATGGGCCAATACGCGCAAGAATCCGCGCTCCGCCCCCGACAGGCGTTCTTCGGACATGGGCACCACATTGGGCTCCCGCAGAATGACCTCGTTCACAATCGCTCCACCAGCAATCAAGGCCAAGAGTCCCCCGAATTGCTGCGCGAGCAGGCGTAATGGGCGCTCTTTGACGATTTTTTTTCGGCGTCGCGGCGTTTTTTCCTCCGTCAATGCCTCGCCCAATCCCGCGACAGCCAAAGCTCGCGTCACCAAAATTGGAATAGGCAAACTGGAAAGCGAATCCAGAATATTCTCGAGCGCCAGTGCCAAGGCCAAACCATCCTCGAATCGTTCTTCCGGACGTTTGGCAAGACAACGCAATACGAATGGCGCGACGTCCGCAGGCCCGCGTTGCCCCGCGATTAAAAGCGGGGCAGGATCCAAGCTCCGAATTCGCCGCGACAATTCTAGCGCGGTCGGTTTTCCCTCGTCCCACGGACCATGGCCGCAAAGCATTTCATATAAAATCGCGCCCAATGAAAATACATCCGACATCGGCGTGGCCGGTTCGCCCATGATTCGTTCCGGCGCGAGATAACGATGTCCTTGCACACTCTCCCGCGGTTCGATACGTGACGCGACATTCGCAGTCGTTTTTTCAGCCAAACTCAAATCCCAGAGAACCACTCGTCCGTCCCGACAGACCACGATTCCATGTGGCTCGAGCTGCCCGTGAACGAGGTGGCGCGTGTGCAAGTGCGCCAAACCCTGCGCCATCTCCAGAGCCATGGCCAGAGCACTCGTCATTTCAAGACTTTTCGCGCGCGTGAGAACATTTGCCAACGTCGGACCATCCACGTTTTCCAAGGCAAACCAAGTCGGAGGTGTGTCTGGTGAAACCTCGAGCAATCGCGGCAACGAAGGGTGCGTCAGCGAACTGAGAATCTTTGCTTCCCGGTCGATTTCGCCCGCAAACGGCGAACCTTCGACCAGCGTCGCTTTTAACGACTTGAGCAGAACGACACGTCCGAGCCGTTCGTGCTCGGCTCGATGCAACGACGTCACGGATCCTTCAGCCAACGCCTCCCGAATTCGATACGGCCCCACCTGCGTTGGCACCAGGCATTCCCCTTATTGCGTTCGGCGCAATGATCGACCCGTCATGCCTTCCGGTTTTTCGATTCCCAAAACGTCGAGCAACGTGGGCGCGACATCGCTGAGTCGTCCGTCGCTAGCCAGGGTCGTTCCCGCATCGAGTGCATTGACATAGACGAAAGGTGTTGGGTTTGTCGTGTGCAAACCACGCGGTTTCCCTTCGGCGTCGAGCATCATCTCGGCAGCTCCGTGTGTGCCGACGATGCACAACGCACCTCGTGCGGTTTCTACCGCGGCGGCGATGTTGCCAAGTGCGCTGTCGATCGCTTCGATTGCGGCAATGGCACCTTGAAGGTCTCCACGTCGCGCGGCTTGATCGGCTCCCGCAAAGTTAACCAAGACAAACGCCGTTTTTTCCTCGCGAAGCGCGCGTTCGACAGCACTTGCTTGGCCCCCTTCGGCTACGATTTCCACCGCATCACGCGTCGCTCGACCTCCATCGAAAAAGTGTCCGACGTGCATCGCGCGGTCGGCGGTGGCGATTCGTCGTCCTGACAAACCTTTCGCGGCAAGTGTCTGCCCGAAGGTCCCCAAGATGGTTTGACCTGGGAACGCAGGAAGAACTTGTTCCAGCCTCGAGTCGATTTCGGTGAGCGACAAGAGGCCGTATTCATCGAACGCCCGCACGGCTTTGCCCCGCTCCGTCAAAAATTCGATCACGTCTTCAGGGACGTTTTGCCGGACGAACATCGCCGCCAGTTGTCGCGCTCGGTCTGGCCGGTGAAACATGAACAGCCCAGCTTCTTCCCCGATCCATTGCCACTCGAGTTTGTCCGCAGCGAAGTCCCCCATGTAGTCGCCACGGAGACCCTCGTACTCGCCAATGCGCACCGGAACGATCGTCCCGTCCGTGCACTTCTTGTCGTATGCCGCTCGCAACGCTTCGTGCGCCGTTTCTTTGGTCTCGATGCCTCCCCGCACGATCGCTTTGTATGCCTCTTTGGTTGCGTCCCAGTTGCCACTGCGATCCATCGCGTACGACGCACCCGAGATGGTGCCTAGTGTTCCGCGACCTTCGAGGGCAAACAGGAGCGGATCGAAAAGACGAGCGGCGCTCTTCGGAGCGGCTGCACGTTCCTCGACAAACGCGTGGACACACACTTGCACATCGTTCGCTTCGCATACCCGCAGGAGCATGTGCAGGTGCTGCATGGACGCGTGAGCGGTGCTGTCGGCGAGCGGCAAAAATAGGTGCAAACGACACTTGCGGTCGTTGACGATCCACATGGCGCGCTCGATGATTTTGTTCGCCGCGAACTTCTTGTTGGCGATGACTTGATCAATCTCGGCGCTGCTCGGACGCGGCACACGACCGGTGCCAATCGCTTCGCTTCCGAGAGCTCCCGAGCCGGGTTTGTCGGCGGCGAGTCCGATGGCTTCACCGCTGGCGACGAGGTTCGTTCGGACAAACTTCCGCCCGAGTTCATCGAGATGCGGGGTGTTGGCGAGACGAACGGCGTTTCCGGAGGATGGTTCGCATTCGCCAAAACCATCGAGCAAACACAATACCAAAGGGCCTGTTTTTTGTGCTGCGTCCATGGCTCGTTCTTTTCTCTATGCGCTCGCTTCTCCACCCGACGGTCGGAGCGTCGTGCGGCGCGAACTTACAGCTTCTCGGGCGAGTTGGTCGGCTCGTTCGTTTCCTGAAACGCCTGAATGACCGGGAACGTACTCGAGCCTCGTGTTTTTGCGCGCGGCCAGGGAGTGTTTGACCTTGGCGACGAGCTCTTGATTTGCTTTGGCTTTCCAGCCTTTTTGCAGCACGCCGATGGCGTATTGGCTGTCGGTGTAGACGGTCATCGGCGTGCCTTCGGGAGCTTTCTCGATCGCCCGCAAGATCGCTGTGAGCTCCGCGATGTTGTTCGTGCCTTCGCCGAGGTACTCGCTCAGTTCGATGCGCTTTTGGCCATTGATGATGTACACGCCGAGGCCTGCGGGACCAGGGTTTCCCGTGCATGCACCATCCGCATAAGCGATGACTTGTCCTGCGGGTGGAGGAGGTGCTTTTTCATGTGCAGCTTTTGCGGCGGCTTTGCGTTCTTCGGATGTTGATCCGGTTGCGGCACTGCTGGTTTTGGTCGTGGCGGCGTCTTTCTTCTCGACAACTTCCGCAGGGCCGCAGGTTTCTTCGGGCAAAACGGCACCAGCAACGACGCTCAGGTTGTCTTCTCGAGCGCCATATTTGCGCCCGTCATTCGGCTTGTACCGAACTTCGACACGACCATTGTCAGCAACGAGCCGTCCAGATTCGTCGGCTCGTGCATAAACCTTTTGACCTCGTAACAATGCTCGGACCCAGGGCACGGGCGCACCTTGCCACGAACGGATGCAGAATCCATCCCCCTCGTGATGCGCTGCGCATCTCACGCGTGACACGAGCGCGCCTTCGTTGTAAACGCCCCGCGTGAACTCACGTTCCTTCTTCGCCCCGGACTTGTTCCAAGGGCAGGTCGCCGTCGTCACTGGAGGTGGCAGTGGCATCGGTTTCGCGGTGGCTCAGGAACTGAGTCGGCTCGGCGCGAGCGTTGCGATCTGTGGACGCAAAGCGGACAAGATCGCTGCGGCGCATGCGAACCTACACGCTGAAGGCATCCCTGAAGAACGCATTTTCAGCGGCACGTGTGACATTCGCGAGGTGCAACAAATCGAAACGTTCGTGCGTAACGTTCACGAGCGATTCGGACGCATCGATGTGCTCTTCAACAATGCGGGAGGACAATTTCCGAGTCCGGCCCAAAACATTTCGCCCAAGGGATTCGAAGCGGTCATTCGCAACAACCTGAACGGCACGTTCAACATGACGCGCGAAGTGGCGAATGCCGTCATGATTCCGCAAAAGCGCGGGCGGATTATCAACATGTCGGCGCAAGTGGCGCGAGGTTTTCCCGGAATGGCGCACACGGGGGCGGCTCGGGCGGCCACGGAGAATCTCACACGTACACTCGCCGTCGAATGGGCGACATTCGGGATTCGGGTCAATGCCGTGGCTCCAGGAACGATTCGTTCCTCGGGTACGGAGCAATACGGCGATTCTTTGCTCGAAAATGCCAGGAAATCCATTCCGCTCAAACGTTGGGGCACGGTGGAAGAAGTCGCGCGGCTGGTGGTTTTTCTCGCGAGTGATATGAACGATTTCATTACTGGAGCGGTTGTTCCGATTGATGGAGCAGCCTCGCTCTGGGGTGACATTTGGCCCATTCCCGAACCGTAGCGTGAGCGAACAAGAATCCTTTACGCCCAATCCCAGCGGCGAAACCCCCGCTGCTTCCTCTCCGCCGGCACCACCCAAGCCGCCGCGTGCGCTCTTTTGGTCGACGGTCAAGGCGAAATTGCGCGGCGTGGTCGATTGGTCACGCGATTACGTCTTAGGGTACGATCCTGGGTTTTTCTGGGTACTCGCGCCGTTCATCGTGCTCAGCATGATCTTGTACACGCGATACCCCACGACTAACTACATTTTCGACGAACAAGAGGCGCTGCTTGCGAATCCTTACGTAAATGCTACGGGCGGCCTACGTTTCATTGATGCAATTCACCGCGACTTTTGGGGTTTGCCCGCGGATCGGAGCGTGGGGTCTTATCGCCCAATGCCGAATTTTCTCTGGCGGGCTTTGTGGGCCATTTCCAAGCAACCGTTTTTTCACCATTTCTATAATGTCATCTTTCACGCCATCAATGGTGCCATCCTGTCGATGTTCGTGTTTCATGTGACGCGTCGTCGCGGCACCAGTTATCTCGCGGGGGTTATTTTTATTTGCAGCGCAGTGCTCACGGAAGCCGTCAGCGGCATTGTGGGAATTGCTGACGTATTTGGCGGAATGGGAGCGCTGCTCGCTTTGTATGCCTTGGCCTTGCCGGGTTGGGCGATGCCGATGGGCGTTTTTTCCGCATTGCTTTTCGGCCTGTTCAGCAAGGAAAGCGCCATTGTTTGCATACCGCTTTTGCCGTTTGCCGCGCTTGTCACGGCACCTCTTTTACACCCGACGCGTCCACAGCGATTTTTGCGCACATGCGCCGCGACTGTTGCATCACTCGCCGCGTTCGTCCTGTACGTCGAGCTGCGCCGGCGTTGGTTCTTGTCCCCAACTCCTGACGAATTGCTCGAACCCTTGCCCGAAGGTGCTTCGCTGATTTCTCGGGGAGCTCGCGCATTTCTTTTGTGGTTTCATCAGGCTCCGTTGCCGCGCGATCCGCTCAACAATCCGCTGGCCGATGCAACACGACCTTTGCGTATTGCTGGGGCACTACGCGTGTATTTCCGCGGCCTGATGCAAGTCATTTTCCCCAAAACGCTGAGTGGTGATTATTCGTTTCCACAAGAACCTGTCCCCGAGCATCCCATTTTTGTCGAAAGCGTACTCGGCGCCCTGTTCATGGTTGGTCCAGTTCTCGTGGGAATTTGGGCCTGGATTTCCGCTGTGAATCGGGAGATCGACGCGCGACGCGCGGCCATTGTCGAGGGGTGGAAAGCGCCGAAAGACGCGAGAACGCGCTGGGCCGTCGTGGCCTCGATTCTTTTTGCGCTCGCTCCCTTGTTGGTCTCGATTGAAGTTTTCGTTCTGCGCCCCCGCGGGATTTTCTGGACGATTCGAGGTTTTTCCTGGGCCATCATTTCGATTCCCATTCTGGCCCTTTCATTCGGGATCTTTGCGGAGTCGTCGAATTCGGTCGTCGACGCCGACGCCGGATTTCCAGGCCCGCGGCCCCTGGGTCGCGCGGGCTTGGCGCTCGTCTCCGTGGGGCTGGTGTGGCTCGTCGTCAGTTATTTCCCTCATTCCAACATTCCCGTCGTTTTGCCGACGGTACGTGCGGAGCGATTTTGGTACTTTCCGGTCATTGGCACATCGCTCGTCTTGGCAATTATTTTCGTAGCGCTTCATGAAGCTTTACGCGACAAACCGAAATACAGAGCGTTCATTCCGGCATTGCTCGGAGCATTTTTCGCGTTTCAATGCACCAAGGCGTATCTTCATGCTCGGGATTACCGATCGGATTTGACGTTCTGGGAAGCGACCAAGGATGCGGTCCCGAATTCGGCGAAGGCGCATTTGAATTTTTCGGTCATGAAGGGCGCTCGTTCCGATATGGAGACGCGTCTGCATGAAAGTCGCATTGCTTTGAGTTTGGCGCCGAAATGGCCCATGGCCCATGTCTACACGGGCGACACCTTGTGCCGCATGCACCGCGCCGACGAAGCCTGGCCGTATTATGCGGATGGCTTCAATCTCGGCCCAAATGAACCGGGATTGATTGCCCTCGCTTTGCAATGTCTCTGGGATGAAAAGAAACTGATGGATCATGCCGATGACCTTCGGGCCATTGCGACGGAACATCCCGGAACTTGGATTGCTTATCTCGGCGTGGACACCCTCGATAACGGGGAAAAACACCAGGGTGTGGATCCCAAATATCGCCCGCGATCGTATAATGAGGGGCCAAAAGAAACGTCAGCGGAATGAGGGATCCGCGGATTTGATCCCCGAACGCGTTTCTTGGCTCCAGGTTTCCGAGTAAACATGAGATTCTTCATTCTTCAAAATTCGCTGCACGTTTGCTGACACCGTAAAGCGTTGTGCTCGTTCACAACAGAGTTGCGGCATTGCCCGCCCGACCGTATGTGTCCGTGTCAGGACGCAGACGCAATTTTGCTCTGCATCGAGGGGGCAAATCATGAAAAAGACAGCCAAAATGACCGTGGCAGTGGGTTTTGCGACGACAATCGTCACGATGGGCGGAATCAAAGCGGCGAGCGCACAGGATGCGATTTTTTGGGAGGACTACAACGGAGTTGCCATTGGAACCGGGTGCAAGTCTTTTGGCGCGGGAACGGATACCGCGATTCTCGCAGCCGGAAACGACTTGGCGATTATTTTCAGTAACTTGGGCGTCACGGGACCGAACCAATTGAAGAATTGTTCGGCGCGAGTTCCGGCGGTCGTACGGCAGGGATATTATCTGGGACAACTCCAACAAACGATCACGTATGGCGTTGTAAAGGGCTTTGGAACGACGGGAAAGATCACGGCGCTGGCATCGTTCTTCAATCAGCCAGTATCGAGTTTTTCCGTGAACGTTCCCATTGGAGCGATCAATAACCCGGCTGTGACGCAAACGAAGGTGGACGTCATTCCCGTCGTGAGTGGTTGTGGTGGTGAACTCCGTGGCCTTTTCCGCAGTGATTTGGCCGTTGGGGCGCAAGGCGCAGGCGCCATCACCCTCACCACGCAGGGCCTCGATCTCCGGTACGACATCGTGCTCGCGTTCTTCGTTTGCCCTCTTCCATAATTGCAAAATGGTTTTCCACGGGCGACGTAAGCCTTGTGGACTTCATCGTGCGGCAAGGCGTTTCGAGAAGAGGGGGAATCATGCATTGTGATTTGGGGACGAACCGTCTTTTGGCCCTGGGGTTTGTCGCGGTAGTCGGTACCGTTGCGTATCCTCATGGTCGGCCATTCGACGCGGAGTATCGATTCGCCTTGCCTACGCCGCAGGAGCCTGCGCCAGTTTTTGGCGAGACGCCAATTTTTGCGGAATGGATTGCCCAGGGTTCTGGATGCCATGCAAAGTCCGACAAGGCGGGGGACGTGACCATGGAACGTCTTCCCGGACCTACCGACAAGAATGGCATCCACGTCGTCCGGTTCCACTTGGACCAACTCCAACTCACGACCGCACGGATGCCGCTGAATACACCGCTCGATTTTGCAAAGGAATGCGCAATTCGTGTCCAGGTGATTCCTCCTGCGGGCAAACGCATCAAGAACCTTTTCGCCAAAACGTCGGTCGTGTCGGTCAAGTCTGCAGGTACCCGATTGACGCTCGCGGGTACGCTCAAAATTGGTGTTCAGACGCTCGGCCAAAAAATCGTCATTCAACAGGCAACATCTCCACAGGCGGGAGAAGAGAGATTCGAACTCGCTCCTGGCTCGACGCCGGAACAATCGTTTCCCAGCCTGAGCTGCGGTGAGCCCAAGCTCGGCGGATTCGATTTTACTTGGATTGCGGAGCGGCGCGTTTTGACCGACCATGTATTCGTGGAGGTAGGCGATGCCAAAGTCCTCGAAATGGTCGTTGAAGTCGAGGATTGCGGTTGAGTGTTTGAGCATTTTCGACAAGATGGCGAAATCGCAGACCCGTCGGGCGACTTGTCTTGCGGCTTTTCCGACCCACCGGCTCACCTAGCCAAGGCGATCTTTCGATGCCTCAGAGCTCGATATCGGCGTTTTGAATGTGAGGTTCCCGGTAGAGCTGAAACACGGGCTCTATCGGCCGCCCCATAGGTGACTCGCCACAAGATGACGGCTGGTATGCTTGTGACTACGCAATCGCCTCCGCCGCCATGATCGAACGCTATCGGCAACGATGAACGTCATGCGTCAAAATCTTGTCAAATACTTTGTTACGTTACGTTCCGTTGTTGTCGTATTTGGGGGTACTAATATTTGTGAGCAATTTTAGTTATTTTATTTCATTAATTTGCACGATCGTGAACAATGATCCTTAATGGATAGGATTTACGTTTCATCGTCGTTTCGTAAGGCAGTGTGTGTGTTTCTTGGTGCGCTCACGTTCGTCGTGGCGGTTCTCTTGATGACCGTGCGGCTCGTGATTCCACCTCCAGTTCCTCCGGCCGTACCAGTGCCTGTTGCAGCTGGACCTGCGTTGACGCAACATCTGGTTTTCATCATCATTGATGGATTGAGGTACGACGTTGCGCTCGATCGAGCAGCGATGCCATTTCTTTCGCGACAGATGGCGGAGCATCGCAGTGCTGAGATTTGGTGTGGAACGGTGTCGGTGACGTCGTCGGCGGTGTTGACGTATGGGACGGGACAACGTGGGGATCTCGAGCAAATTATCAAGAATGAATTGGGTACGCCCGTCGTGTTTAATGACCTCATTGGGAATGCGAAGAGCGGCGGACTTTTGACGGCGTCCGCGGGGGCTCGGGTATGGCTCAAGCTTTATCCAAATCGTTGGGACTATATGCATCCAGATCCGCCGGGGGTTGCTCTGGATGTTGACCATAATGCCGAGATATTCGCGGCATCGCGGGAATTCTTGCACGCATCGCCGCGGCCGAATTTCAGCGTGCACCATTTCATTGCGCCTGACCACCAGGGGCACGCACACGGAACATTTTCAGACAAGTACAGAGCTCATATTCGGGCATTCGACAAGCAACTCGAATCCATGATTGCTGAACTGCCCGACGATACGACGCTCATCATAACCAGTGATCACGGCGCTGCGGCCTCGGGTACGCATGGAACGGACACGCCAGAGCAGAGGCGTTCGCCGCTCGTTGCATTCGGACCAGGTATCGCCAAGGGCGGGGTAGCCAATGCGTTGCCGCTCGATCAAGTCGATTTGGCTGGAACCATGGCCGCCCTGCTCGGAATACCCGCCCCTGCGCATGGTCGCGGGCATGTGCTTGTCGATTGGCTTGATATGGATGACGAGCATCGGGCTAAGATTGCCTGTGGGGATCTCGCGCGTCTTTCGACGTATACGCGGGCAGCAATTCGAGGTGGTGCGGCGGTGGTCGAACAAGCCGAGAAAGCGTGTACGCAAGGCAATGCTCGGACGAGGATCGAGGCAGCGGCAGTCGCCGCGAAGAGGCTTGATCAGGAGATTGGTGAATCGCGTATTGCGAGCCGCTATGCGTGGCTTGCTCCGCCCGTGGTGCTTATTCTTGCGCTTGCTTTGGCGTTGTTTGTCGTCGGTCGGGGAATTCAGTTTGGCAAGGCTAGCCTCGTGGGCATTGGGTTGATCACCTTTGCGATATCAACCGTCTATTCGATCGAGCTATTGCCGGGGCGTTTGCCGGATATCGTGCGTGTCATCGGGTACCTCACCATCAATGGCGCTTTTTTTTGGGGGGTTTTTCGCCGCCATGCCGCGGCCGGGTTTCTCGATGCGCGCCCATTTTTGGGGGCTGCGCTCATGCCGGGTCTCGTGGTCGTCTCGGAAACGAAAACAACGCAGCCGGAGTCCTTCATTCTGGCGATCGTATTGCTCTCATTTGCATTGCTTGCGGGTTTGCCGCAAAAAACTGGTGTACAACCAATCGATGCCCGACGCGCTTCACCATATCGCCTGGTCACGGCTCTTCTGGTCCTTATCGCCTTGATCCCTGTTGGCATTAGCGAAAAGGGTTTCATACCAACATTTTTCGACAATTCGCCGAAAGTGTTGTTTCTCTTTGCGTCGGGCAGCATTGCTCTATTTGCTACCTTGGGCAAGAGCGCTGAACCAGATTATCAATTGAACCCATTCAAACAAATGGGACTCGTTGCCATTGCAGTGGCATCGCTGTGGATGCGGCGGATGGCGCCTGCGCCGATATGCCTTGCTGGTTGGCTAGGCCTTGGCGTGGCTGCAGCCATGCTTGCTATTCAGGGTGGAAGGCGTGCGTATGTCGAGCTTCTTGCCCTTGGGTCCTTTGCGTGGGTTTCACGTGATGCCGAACTTCCGTTGTTTGTCGCGACGTACGTGATCGCGCGGTACCTTGGAGATGCATTACGTGGAGCCGGCGCAGGCGAAGGACCCATTGCGCCCTCTTTGGTCCTCTCCGTCGTTACGTTCCTTTTTGCGTGGACGTACGTGCAGCGAGTGGCCATCCAGTTAGGCCTCAATTTCGACGCAATGGATTGGGGCGCTGGCGGATTTCGACAACAAGGCGTCTCGTTTTGGCGGATTGCATTTGCAGTTTTCTATAAACACAGCCTTGCGCGAGCGTTTCTTTTGGCAGCGGTGCTCATTCCGCTTGCCCCGAGGCTTCGTGTGGCGTGCATCAGGGGCATTCTCCTGTGCGAGATCACACGGACGGCGATGCTTACGGCAATGCTTCATGTTTGTCGCCATTCGTTCTGGACGACAATACGGGTCATTGCCGATGCGCCACATGCTCTTTCGGCAGTGATTGTCACGGCGGGGGCATACGTTGTTATCGCAGCGAGTATGCGGACCAATCCGCGGCGCAACATTGGTGCGGTTGCGACGGTGCAATGATTTCCGAACGATTCGCGGAACTCGAGAAATTCAAGGAAATGGCAAACTCGCATCCATCAACGTCGGTATCGCTTTGCCCATCCAACTTCGCAAGCCGGGGCCATCAAATGGCAAATCATCGTACCAAATACGTACGGTTCCATCCGTGCCCGCCGACGTGAATTTGTCGCCTTGGGGCGAAAACATCATTTTTGCAACGGGCCCCTCGTGTCCCTCGAATTGGCGACTTTCCCCGGAAGCCAAGTCCCACAGGCGAATTTCCCCATCCGTACCGGCCGAGAGCAGACGTTTTCCTTCGGGGGACAATTCGACATGAATGACGGTCGAGCGATGCCCGCGCAAGATTCGCAATGCTTCACCCGAATTTATATTCCAACGGCGAATCGACGATTCACTTCCGAGTGTGTACGCTGTGGTTCCATCAGGTGAAACCAAAATCCTCATGATGCCGAATCCACTGGCGTCGACGCTGCGCATATTTCCCGTTGCCAAATCCCAAATTCGCAATGTATGGTCCTTGCCTCCGGACGCGAGTCGGGCATTGTCGGGCAAAAAAGCCAGCGATTCGACGCGGCCGATGTGGCCTTCGAGCGTCCGCTCGGTTCCTTTCGAGACGGGAAAAACGCGCACGATTCCAGCGCTATCGCCAGTCGCGACGTGATTTTCGTCTTCGGAAAAAGCTTCGACCACGATATCGTGAGACGATTTCAATAAAACCCGACCCTGGCCCGAATTCAGATCCCAGACGCGTACGCAATCACGATTGTCGACGGAAAGTAATCGCGATCCGCTCGAAGAAAATTGAATTCGCCTGGGTACGGTTTCGTGCCCGACGAGGCGTATTTCGTTCGTCGGTTTTCCGGGGGAGTGCACATGGATCACTCCGTCTCGCGTGCCAAATGCAATTCGACTACCATCGGCAGACAAGACGTGCGCTTCGCCTTTCATCATCATCGATTGCGCCGCCGTCGGGTTGGCGTCGACCGAATCAATGCGCACAGAACCGTCTTGTCGGCTCGAAATGAGGGATTGCCCGTTGGGCGAAAAACGTACTTGGGTCACAGGGGACGAGCCACGCGTTATGACGCGATTGCGGGATTTGTCGACGGGAAAAATACGCGCCGTATGGTCCCAGCTCGCGACCAAGAGACTTCGTTGGTCCGGGGAAAAATCAGCCCAGCACGTGGTGTCTTGAAATCCGAAATGGGCTTGGCGAGTGCGATGCTCGAGATCGAAGACCACGGTCGTACGATCGTAACTCGTAGTCGCGATTTTGCGTCCGTCTGGCGAGAAAAACCCCGCAAAAATGGGCCCTGCATGCTCGTCGAAAATTTGTTTTTCTCCCGTTTCCAGGTTGATGACGCGCATGGTCGTGTTTTTGCTCATCAGGAAATGGCGATTGTCTCGGGCAAAACGAGCCGCGCCCATTCCAGGTGTGTTCGTTGTCGTAACGCTTTCGAGGATTCGCCCGGTCTTGGTTTCCCATAACGACGAATACCCCCCTTCGCCGCTGCATCCAAGGTGTTGTGTATCCGGAGCCGCATAAACGAACATACAGCGTCCCGCCGTATTCTTGTAATCGCGGTATTCACGCGTGGCCAAATCCATGAGCCGAACATGGCCATCGGCAGCGAAGGCGACCTTTTGCCCGCTCTGCGAAACATGAAGGCTCCCAGGGCAAACGATTTCACCTGGCAACGTTGTAAATGTCTGGGCTGCCACGTCATGCAATTCGACTCGCTTTTGGGTGCAATTCAGGAGCAACACATGATTTTCGTCGCTCACGAATTCTGCCCACTCCACTTCGGGCCCGCCTCCGCGCACGATGGCGACGTTTTTCCCGCTTTCGATATCCCATATTCGTGCCGTCCCATCTTTGCTGGAACTCAGTAGTCGGCGGCTATCCCGACTGAATACCATTCTCCATACTTCGTCGGTATGTCCTTCGAGTTTCCGAATGAGCGTTCCATCGGCATTCCATATGCCGAGCGTGCGATCGTCGCTGGCTGTCGCGATAACGGCCCCATTCGGCGAATACGCGGCCATGTTGAGCGCCGCGGAATGACCGTCGAGAACCGTAGCAATGCCATATTCTTGTGCATCAGCCGCAATCAGCCGTGCTTCCCCCCAACGGTCGAAATCACCACTCAGCGACTTGAGCCACGCAATGGACGCATTGGGATCATGCCGGGCCGCAGCGCGAGCTTCGATGACAATGAGCTCGTCGGTTTGTTGCGTCGCTTTTTGCCGCGCAGATTCCGCTTCGGATTGTTTTTGCTGGGCCCGAACCCGCTCCTCATGGGCCCGATCTCGCTCGAGTTCCGCAATGCGTCGGGCCTCGAATACCCGCGACAAACTCGTGGACGCAATGATACTCGTCACCACGAGCCCAATGAATGTCGTCGCCACGACCGCACGATTTCTTTGCATGAACCGAATGAGGCGTTCTGGGCGCGAGTAATGATAGGCGCCAACAATCTGTCCCGTTTCAAAAAGTCGTAAATCTCGCGCAAATTCGCTCGCCGTACGATAACGATCCGCAGGATCTCGGGCCATTGCTTTCGCTACGATCGCCAGCAAATCGCGCGGCACTCCGCGTTCTCGAGCCGACAAAGGCAATGGCGGCTCCGTCAAAACTTTCGTAATCACATCCAAGCCACTTTGCCCGTCATAAGGCGCTACGCCCGACAACACGTGATAGAGAATCGCTCCGAGCGCATAAACATCCGCGCGTTCGTCCACAGGCTCGCCCGCGGCTTGCTCGGGCGGCATGTACCCAGGCGTTCCCAACACGGCCCCAGCCATCGTCAAGGAACTCGAGCTGTTCGGAGGTTCGTCCGAATTGGACCATTGCTCACTTCGTGAGATCTCGGCCTCCCGCAGGTCTTTGGCAATTCCCCAATCGATAACTACGGTTTCGCCAAACGGACCAATCAAGACGTTGGCCGGTTTCAAATCGCGGTGCACGATGTGCTCGTTATGTGCGTACGCAATGGCTTCGGCAACCGCGAGAACATGCGGCAAAAGCGCCAAACGTTTGTCGAAACTTTTCGCATCGGCAATGACGTCACCCAAAGATCGCCCCGAGACGAACTTCATGGCATAAAAGATTTCGCCATTTGGAAATCGACCAATGTCGTACACGGGAACGATGGCTGGATGCTGGAGTCGAGCCGTGACCAGGGCTTCTTGCAAAAAACGCGCTTCGAGTTCCGGATTGGGGTCGAGTAATTCTTTGAGCGCGACTTGCCGTTCGAGGCGTTTGTCAGTGGCGTGCAAAATTCGCCCAATGCCGCCCCGCGCAATTTCGGCGCCCAAGACGTAGCGGTCCCGCGAGACCGTTTCTACGTGCGGGATCGAGTCGACAGGTAAAGATTTTCTGTCGGATTCCGATTCGATGTTCGGTCGGGTTGTGTCGGTACTCGACATTGTGTCGACCTCTTCGCGGGATCACGGAGCCAGCGTCGCAATGAAATTATCGTAATTCCCTGCGTTTGGCAAGGGCATTCTTCGTGAATGGCAATCGTCGTCGGTTCTTTAATCAAGGCGAGCAAAAGATTCGTGTGCTGCCGCTGTGGACGATCGCGTCGAGCAGATGTTCCTTTCGAACCAGCTGCAACTCTGGCGCCGACAAATCCACGGCGACAAACCCGCCGGGATCGGAAAAACCACACGCCTCCGCACCAATGACCGCGCCCATGTGCCACAATTCCTCCGCCGGTGTGCGTTCGTCCGAGCGAATGGCCAAACGTTTTCCCGTCCGCAAACGCTCACCCAACTCGATACACCGCAGGTCTTCGAGCGGGTCGGTCATGACGTGACTATCGACACCCATGCATATTCGCACGTTTGCCGCACGTAATGCGGCGACGTTGGGCAATCCATCGCCAAGATCACGTTCGGTCGTCGGGCATAAACAGGCAATCGAGCGGGCCTCGCCCAGCAAGGATGCTTCGTGCAATTCGAGGTGCGTGGCATGTACCGCGACAAACTTGGGGCTCAAGACGCCATGATCGGCCAAAAGTTCAATGGGCCGTCGTTTCGTTTCTGCCAAACATGCCTGTATCTCGGCGGGTTGTTCGGCCACGTGCGCATGAAACACCATGTTGCGCGTGGCCGCAAATTCCGCAATGGGACGCCAATACACGGGTGGCACCGCGCGCACGCTATGCGCCGCAACCCCAATACGCACGCCTTCATCGCCAGACCAACGTTGGGCCAACGTTTCAATATCGGAGAGCGATTGATCCAGGTTTGGATCGCAAAACCTCCGCTGCGCACCTTCCGGCTCGCGCCCTGCACCCGCTCGGGCATATACGACGCGAAAAAGACCAATTCGTAAATTCTCGGCCCGCGCTGCGCGAATCACTTGGTCGGCCATCACCGTCCGGTCGGCATAAGGAATTCCCCCCGCCTGATGATGCACATAATGAAATTCGCCCACGGTCCGGACGCCCGCGAGATAAAGCTCCCGATAAGCAATGCGCGAAATATCGTAAATGCTCTGAGGGTCGAGGGAATCCGCGAGGGAATACATGGCCGTGCGCCAAGACCAAAAATCGTCCGTCGTCGCGCCTGATGCCCGCTGGGCGTCTCCCCGCATCGCGCGCTGAAATGCATGCGAATGGGCCGAAGCAAGGGCTGGCAATTCAAGACGATTACTCATAAATCACCTAAAACCCCAAACTGACTTTCGGACGTGACGGTGGTTTGGAATTGGGCATCACGTGGAACAACGAACGCGCCAGCTGCGGGAGATTTCCACAAGCTTGCTCACCCAAGTTATTCGTTTCCTCGGGATCCGCACGCAAGTCGAAACAATGAAACTCGCCATCCCATTCGCGAGCTTGTATTTTGATCGGCCCTTGCATCATGCCCCAATTGCGAAATTCGCATTGCCACACCCCCGTGCAATTCGATAGCGGAACCGCCTGCAAAGTCCTCTCCGGACGCGTCAGCGGATGACCAATCATCCGCCGTCGAAATGGCACCAGCGCCGGTTCGTCCCAGAGACCCATCAAGTCGAGCAAAGTCGGACCGAGGTCCAGGTGATAGACGTATTCATTCTCGGCGGAGCGAATGTTTGCTACCTCGTCCGGACTCAAGGTATCGGGCGGCGCATCGACCCACGTTGGAACTCGAACCTCTTCCTCGTAGAGCGAGCTGGTGTGCCCAATTTGCCAATGATCCCGAAATCCTTCGCCGTGATCCGACGTGTAGATGATGATCGTCTTGTCGCCTTTTTCCGTGCCGCGCACGTGGGTCAAGAGGCGCCCGACCGCCATGTCCGACAAATACACGACGTTTTTGTAATAATTGAAAAATGGCGTGTTGTGTTCGGGGTTCGTACTGAAATTCGCCGGTTGAAATGGCGCATGCTCCGCTTCGTACACATACGGAAAATGCACATTCGAATAATGTACGACTGCGAAAAACGGTTCGTCGAGTTTGTCCCAATCGCGAATCACCCGATCGGTCAACAATCGGTCATAGGCCCCAGCATCGAGATCCGCCATGGAATCGAGGTGCGGACCAATGGCGAAATGCCGAGCCGGGATGTCTTGCATGTAGAGCCGTGCATTGCCGAACATCAGGTTTTGGCTCGTCCAATACGCCGTATCCCATCCGGCCGCTGCTGCATAATCCCACATCAAGGGAACCGAATGCAAAAGCTCGCGCGGTTCCGTGGGCAAAAGCCCCGACAAGATATTCGATAACGAAACGGCCGTCGTCGAATCATGCGCATGCATCTGAAAAAGCGGCATTCGATTCGGAACGGCCTTATTCGAAAATGGCGTCGATTCCTGGCACTCCGGATCGTATTCAATACACGTCACATCGGCCCGCTGACTCTCTTGAATGATCAGCATGACGTTCCGTTTGCGCGCCGGCTTGGCCACAAGCGGGGGAACTGGCTCGGGATCCCGGCGCATCACCCGCAAATCCGGCGAATCGTGAGTAATATCGAGATGCTCTTTGATCGTCGCCGCAAGTCCGTGAAAATAAATCATGTCCGGCGGCGTCGATTGCAAGACTCGGTAACTCACCGGGACCGTCACGGCCACGAAAAGCGCCGGAACGACGAGCCACGGGGCCAGCATCCGCGGTATGCGCCGCGGCCGTAGGAATTTTCGCGCCAAAAATAAAAGCCCAATAGCCACGACAAACGCGAGCGTTATCTCGGCCAAAATAAATGGTCGCCCCAAAGGCAATGTGCCGACGACCGAACGTAAAATCGACTTCGAATGAATCTGCGCATCATGCGATAAATACGTGTTCCACATGCGGTGAAACGCGCCTTCGACACCCAACGCCAACGTGTACAGAACGACGAACAAAACGCCGACAAAATCACGAACCCACGTTCCCCGACGGCGCGCGGCGACGTACAAAAGCACCATCCAAAACAGCAGGCTTTCCCCGATTCCCGCCGCATAACCATATTTGTGCATCCGATCCAGCCGCAACAAATGGTCATAACGACGCAGCCAATCCGTCGCGAGCGTCCATAACGCGGGGCTCATCAGAATAACAAACCCGATCCACCGTTGACGACGAACCGCCGCCCGCCGCTTTTTACGCAGCACCTTGGCGTCCGCCGTTTTCGCGTCCGCGACCGTCGATTCCTCCGCAACCTCGACTTCCGCTTCGCTCATCGCACCAAACCCGGCAAACCACCGTGCAAGGCTTCCGCGCGTCCTGTGAGATCACCACACGCATTCGCCCCGAGATCATGCACCTCACGCGGGTCTTCGAGCACGTCGTAACAATGCCACGCCATGTCCCATTCGCGCGCTTCGAGCTTTTTCGTGCCCGACATCATCCCCCAATTGCGAAACGCGCATCCCCAAACGCCAGCACAGTTCGTCAAGGCCAGGGGTTCTTTGCGCTCGATCGGCCGAAGTAGGCTCTTTCCCACCATCGCCCCCGTGTACGGCATCCACTTCGGTTCATCTTCGAGCCCCAACATGTCGAGGATCGTCGGGGTGAGATCGATGTGAAACAGCATCGAGTTTGCATGCGCGGCGATCGCCTGTCGTTCGCCATCCGTGAGCGTTCCTTCTGGCGCGTCGATCCACGCCGGCACGTGGATTTCTTCCTCGAGAATCGAACTCGTATGTCCGAGTTGCCCGTGTTCGCGGAAAGCTTCGCCGTGATCGGAGGTGAACAAGATGATCGTTCGTGCACCAAAGGGTTGCGACCGGACGAACTTGATCATTTCGGCAATCGTTTTGTCCTGCAAATAAACCGAGTTCAAAAAGTAGTTGCGGTACGCCTCGTTGTCTTCGGGCGATTTGCTGTCGAGCGACGGCTGAAACGGCGAATCGTTCTTGTCGACGCGGTAGGGGATGTGTGTGTTTCCGTAATGAGCTACCGCGAAAAATGGCTCGTGCATTGCGCCAAAATCATTCCGAATCCGCGCGGTGAGCAAATCATCCCGCGCGCCGAGATCCATGTCCGCGAGTGGATCCAGATCCGTCGCTCCCGTCTGATGGGACGTTGGCAAATCCTGCACATAAAGCCGCGAATTCGCGAACATCATGTGGTGGCTGGTCCAGTACGCCGTGTCGAAACCCGCGGCGTGTGCGTAGTCGAAAAGCAGTGGCCACTTGTGCAGATCTTCGCGCGATGCCGTCGGGGGCAAACCCGACCAGAGCACGGCGAGCGAGATCGCCGTCGTGGAGTCATTCGCCCGCATCTGCAGCAACGGCATGCGGTTTGGCAGGGCCGCATTCGTCGCCGGAGAATGAGCACAACTCTCCGTCGGGGCACTGCAATGCGCATCCGCGCGAACACTCTCCGTGATGATGAAAAGTACGTTCGGCCGATCGACCTTCGAGCCATTCGATTTCGGCGTTGCTTTGGGCAATTGCGGCGGCGTACGTAGGCCCGGACGAACGTGCGCAGGAGGCGTGATCCCGGTGATCTGTTTGACCACTCCACCCATCGCATGCAGGTAGATCACGTCCGGCGTCGATGCTTGCACCGTGCGATACGAACACGGAATCGTCAGACCTCCGATGATCGCCAGCGGGGCGACAAACCTGGCCACGCGGGTTGCTGATGTTTGTCGGAGACGAACGATGCGCCGGCTGAGCCACACCAGGGCGATTGAGCAGGCGAGGGGAGGCCCGACGGCACTGAAAAAATTCAAGCCATCCGCACGGAGGTGTCCGAACATGCTCTCGGAAAACGTCGTCGCAAAAAGCAAGGCGTCGAGGTTTACGTACGTCGAGTAGACGCGCTGAAAATAGATCTGACAGCCGAGCGTCACGCTCGCGAGACTCACGAACAAGGCGGCCGAGATCCACCGCAGCACGCCGCGGCGCGCTGATGCTCCGAACAGAAGCAGGCCCCAAAGGATCGAACTTTCGATGAGTGCGCCGAGGTAGCTACCGATGTACTTCCCGCGCAGATCCAAGAGTCGACTGCCGCGAATCGTCATGTCCACGAGAAGCACGAGGGCGACGGGGACGAGCAGCAAGGTCCAGGAAAAACGCCTCCGCAAGCGAGCGAGATGGCGCAGGCGTTGCGTCTTCAGCCGTAAAGATGCGGGAGCAGCCGTTTTTGTGGCCCTGGCGTCGTTGTCTAGGGGATAGTTTGTCGCTGACACGAAGTGGCTGGAATCCTAGCGTATGTTGCCGACAGACGACGAATCCGTGACATACACACGTCACCAAGTCGAACGACACGCGCGCCGTATCGCATTTCTCCTAGCCCTTGCAACGAGCCTCTTTCGGCTTTCGTTTTACACTTGGACGAAAAATGGACGGCAACTCGAAGCCTCGTGAACCAAATCCCCGTGAACGACTCACCATCGAACTCGAGACTGCGTTGCTTCGGGAATTGCGCACGGTCTACCACGACATCAACTCCACGTATTTTCGACGGACGTTGAAGGGGGCGACGATCGAGCTTGGCGATTCGGACCGATACTTGGGTCGTTGGCATCGCGAGACTCGTTCGATCGAGGTGAGCCGAAGGTTGGTGCTCGAACGACCTTGGGGGATTGTCGTCGAAGTCCTCAAGCACGAAATGGCGCACCAATACGTGCACGAAGTGCTCGGGGTATTTGACCAGAGTGCCCATGGCCCGGCGTTTCGCGGGGTTTGTCAGAGGCTCGGGATCGATTCGGCAGCGGCGGGTTTGCCCGATTCTCCGGTGATCCAAGGCGATGAGGAAAGCGCTCGGGTGCTCGAACGAATCTCGAAACTTTTGGCGCTCGCCGAAAGTTCGAACCTGAACGAAGCCCAAGCAGCAATGAACGCGGCGCAGCGTTTGATGCTCAAGTACAACATCGATCACCTCGTCCAGCGCCAAGGGTACGGTTTTCGTCATCTTGGTTCGTCCACGGGGCGGGTGAGTGAAGCGGAGCGGCGCCTGGCGTCGATTTTGGCGAAGCATTTTTTCGTGGAAGTGATTTGGGTGCCGGCGTTTCGACCGCTCGAGGGCAAACGCGGTCATGTGCTGGAGATTTGTGGCGCCCACGCGAATCTCGAAATGGCCACGTATGTCCACGCGTTTCTGCTGCGCACTGCGCAAGATCTTTGGAAGGCGCACAAGAAGGTGACGGGATCACGGAGCGATCGCGATCGTCGAACGTTCATGGCGGGAGTGATGGCTGGCTTCGACGACAAACTTTCGGCGCAGCACGAGACAAACCGTAGCCAAGGTCTTGTTTGGGTACGTGACGCAGATCTGGGCAAGTTTTACCACATGCGACATCCGCGGATTCGGAACGTCAAATACAACGCCAGTAGTCGATCGGAGGCGCACGCGGAGGGGCGAGCTGCAGGACGCCGCATCGTGTTACACAAGCCCGTGACGCAAGGATCGAGTTCCGGGGGCAAACTATTGCCACCGAAATCAACCTGAAATCAATTAGAAGCGCTTGCTCTTGCGCGCCGATTCACCGTGAATGAGCCACTCACGGGCTTCCTGTTCGTCGACGAACCGCTGCAGGATCTTGTCGGTGCCGCTTTCACGAGCGACGCGATTGAGCTGCAAGGCAAGGATCTCGCTTTCGACCATCTCGGCGACGCGAACGACGCCGTTGCTTATGCCAAACTCCTGCACTTGACGAATTTGGTCGGCGACTTCCGATGAAGATGGCTTGAACCGACGCAGGTCAGCTCGAATTTTGATTTGGCTACCTTTGAGGGCCATCGTGGCGGCTTTGAGCTGATTTACGCCCTGCGTTATCTCATCCATGTGGATGATGCCTTCGATGTGCAGCTCGATAATGGCGTTAACTTTGTCGACCTTTACTTGGAACATGTCGTGGGACCTCCGACCTGAACCACAAAAATCCGGGGCATATTGACTGTGGTTTGTCTCATGAAACTCTAACGTACGGCAGCGCGGATGAGAGCCTCGGCAACACGAGCCGGGTGAGTGACCAAGGCTTCGTGTCCTCCGTCGATTTCAATCACGTCATGTGGTCCGAGTCCTTGACCGACTCGGAGGAACGTTCCAGGGGGGGCGGACGTGTCATCGCGGCAGTACACGAGGGTCTTGGGGACATCGAGCCCGCCAAATTCCTCGACTTTGACAGGCGTTACGAACAGAGCAAGTGGCTGTGGGGTGAGCCGGCTGATGACCTTGTCCTGGTCTTCTTTCGTGTCGCCAGCCATGAGGATAGCTCGGACAAACCCTTCGATGACCGGCACGCTTTTATCTGGCAAAGATTCGCCGAGAGCGATCAAGGGAGCAGCGGCCTCTCGGGGGACGAGGTCGAATTGGGCGATGTTGTCGGGCAAGATCCAGGCGTTCAGGAATACGAGTCGTTCGACTTTGTCGCGAACTTTGGGTGCTGCCATCTGCAGCAGGAATCCGGCGCTCGAATGGCCAACCAGGATCACGGGGCGATCTTGTTTCGCGACGACTTCCACAACATGGTCGACGTAAGACTCGAGGGTGATGCGGGATCGCTCGTCTTCGGGGCCATTTCCCCGCAACGTGGGCGCTTCTGCCGTGTGACCAGCTTCGACAAGACTGCTGATTACGCCTTCCCAAGCCCAGCCTCCATGCCAAGCCCCATGAATCAAGACGAAGTGTTTGCCCATGCTCGTAATCTCCTCAGCCGCAGCGCGCTCGCTTCCGTACATCATAAAAAGCAACAGTCGTTTCAGAAAGCAATGGCGAACTTCTCGCTTATGCAAGTGCAGCGGCAGTCGTCACAATTGTTGTCCATTTGGTTCGCGGCCGTGGACAATGGAGAGGTCGTCGGCGCTGTTGCGCCAGACCGATCCGCCGTGCGCGAAACTCGAATACTGTCGAGCACGTTTGGATATCGACTAGGAGGCCCGTTGCATGGCGTCGTCTTATCACTCTCAAGGTCCGATGAGCCTGCGCAAACGCCGCAGTTATGGCGCGTTGCTCGTCTTCACTTGGGAGGATCTCGAGCGCTACATCAAGTCCGGTGGCGAAGCTCTGAAACACACGCCCGGCTTTGCAGAATTTTTTCTCAATATTGGCGAGACCGAGCGTCAACGATTGGGAAGGTTGTGGGGAGCGCTGCGGGCACTCATTAACGATCAAGGCGACGAAGCAGCGATCGAAACCGAATCGTTGATTCGCAGCATGCCCGATGAAGAAGACGGTCACGGGGCCGTCGTCGTCCGTACGTTCGCGGAAGCGCTGCGCGCGCGGGTCTATAAACTCGCTGGATCCGGCGGCAATCTGTACCTGAATGCTCGGCCGCCCGGCGCGCAAATGCGAGCATTCGAATTGCTCCGTTTACGTACGCCACTCATTCCTTTTGGTTACGCCGCGGCAAACCGCGCGTTGCTCGATGCCATTCCCGAACCTTGCGACGTCACGTTGCTCGACATCGGGATCGGTCGCGCAGGACAGGTTCGCGCACTTCTCAAAAATCCAAGTGCTCGTCGATTGTTCAAATCTCTCCATGTCATTGGTGTCGAACCCGATTCGTCCGATGCCGTCGGCGGAGCGCTCGAGTTTGCCGAGGAAAACGTTCATCGCACGGCGTCAGAAGTCGGCATTCCCATCTCGTTTTATGGCATTCCCAAACTCGGCGACGACCTGCTCCTCGATGACATCGAACAAGCCGAACCTCGCGGCCTCATGCTCGCCAATTCGTGCTTGAGTTTGCATCACGTAGGTTTGACCGAACATGGAGCGCGAGCTGGACGGGACGAACTGCTCTCGACGGTCCGCGAAGCAGGCTTTTCGAAGTTCGTCATCGTCGAACCGGACTCGAATCACTACGTCGACGATCTCTCATTGCGTTTCCTGCATGCGTATCGACACTACGGAACGCTGGCGCGAAGCTTGTACTCCATGCTTTCACGTGGCGATGCTTCGCTCGTCTTCAGCGAATTCTTCGCCCAAGAAGTCCGAAACGTCATCTCCCACGACGGAGCCTTGAGGGTCGAACGTCATGAAGAGACGGGCACTTGGATCGAACGACTCGCAAGGGCCGGTTGGACCGTCGATACCCCGCGAGAACTGGTCGCTCCCTCGGCAGCTCCAGCAGGTTTTACCGTGCTCAGTGATGGCCAATCATGTCGCTTGAGTTTTCGCAGTGTCAGCATCGCTGGCGTGCTACGGGCTCGTGCGTCGTGAGCGTCACCGTTTGCCGTTGAACCAGCTGTTTGTCTTGGCAAGAAAGCTGCTTCGAGCCCCGTTGCGGCTGGCTCGCTGCGTCATGGTTAGCGCCAACGTGCGCCGATCGAACTTGGCGAAAGATCGCCGTAGATCAGCCACTCACGAGCCGAATCATCTTCCCAGAAACGCCGCAAAATCTTGTCCGTGCCGATTTCTTTGGCCGCACGATTCAGCTCGCCCGCGACGGTATCGCTCTCGACGATCTCGGCCAAACGTTGCACGCCGGTCTGCTTGGCGAATGCATGCAACGTGCGCACCATCGGCCCGATGACGTTCGTCGCGTGATCGCGTCCGCGAATGTCGGCCTTGATCTTCAGCTCTCGTCCTGACAAACCCACACTCGCAGCTTCGAGCTTTGGCAAAAGCTCGGCGGCGTCACTCTCCTTCACAGGACCATCGACGATGAACTCGATGATCGCGTGAATGGGGTCGACCCTGATATCGAACACCTCGTGACCTCCGTCGGACCCTGGTTGAATGTTCGAGGCTTCGGGTCACTTTTGGCACCCTTCGCCCCAAACCCCAAACGAGCCCGGAGCTTAGCACGACAAATCAATTCGGCGTCACTCATGCACCGTCGACATGAACCTTGAAGAAAGCTCGAACTACCTCTTCTTGAACTTGCTCAAGTGCGTGATGAACCACTGTCCCTGCCACGAGATGATCGTGTGCACGTCGATGGTCATGTTCTTCTCTTCGAAGCGATAGGTGAGCTTGCCGCGGAACGTTCGGTAATAACCGATCTTGTTGGCTTCATCTCCGGGCGGAACCCACTTTGGCGTCGAGCCGATCTTGAACCCAACGAACGTCGCGCCCTCCCACGATTTGCGTTTGCGATGCAGCGCATGGATGTCCCGCTCGTAGGTCCCATGAAGGTTCTTCCAGTACTTCTCCGGGCCTTTGACGTCTTTCAACGGGATGAACGGTTCTTTGGGGAACCAAAAGCTCTCGGCGAGTACCGGATCGTCCTGAACGATGGCCTCGAACAGCTTCTTGGCTCGTTCCGTGAGGTCCTCACTTTCGAGCGGCGGAAGAACTTTGTTGTCGGCGACAAACGGACGGACTTCCTTCGCGGCAGAAGCATCGCGGGGTCCTGCATCGCCTTCTTCGTTCGGCTTTTCCGCACCTACAGCTGCGTCCATCGGCACCGATGCATCGACGACCACCGGTAGAGTTAATCCAGACGAACTGGTCGTTGGTGCAGCGCTAGGCTGAGCGGCAGGATCTGCAGGAGATGTGTTGTTCGAACAGGCCGCGACGAGGGAAAAAAGTAGCGCGCGTGCAGTCGCAGAAAGGACTGCACGCGGCGAACGCTGGGCTGACGAGATCACCGGTTCTTTTCGAGGATGATGAACTGCACGCGCCGGTTCTTGGCTTTTTGCACGCTCGTGACGTTCGGACCGAGCGGTTTGTCTTGGCCGTACCCACGGGCGACGAGGCGATTGCCATCGACACCTGCAGCCATGAGCCATGCCCGCACGGACTCAGCACGCTGATCGCTCAAGGTTTGGTTGTGGGCGCGTGTTCCCGTGTTGTCGGTGTGACCTTGGATCTCCACACGACGAATGTTCGTGTTGCGTTGCAATACGTCGGCGACTTCTTCGAGCAGCGCGTTCGAGTCACCGAGGATCTTGGCCGAGTCCGTTTCGAAGTGGACTTGCTTCAAGATTTTGATCTCGTTGTTGGTCAACTTGACGAGCGAGTCACGAGGCGCGGGACGACGGCTCAAGGAGAGAGTCATCTTCGCTTCGTCGTTTGCTTTGATGTCCGTCTCGTTCACGTGGTTCATGAAGCCACCTGCTTCAGCGCGAACTTTCATCACGCCTGGCGGTAGATCCTTGAACGTCACCGTGCCCGTTCCATCAGCTGTTGCAGTGCGCTCTTTGCCGGCAGAGTCGATCGTCTTCACGATGGCCCCAGGCACGGCGGCGCCCGTCTCGGCATCCTTCACTTTGCCCACGAGTGAGCCGAGCTTCGGAAGCGACTCGACGCTGCAATCGACTTCGATGTAGGTCGGTCCGCCAGGGTTTGTCGGCATGCCCAGCGGTGAACGGGTGGTTCCCGTAGGTGCTGGTTGTCCGGGCGGAGTTTGTCCAGGTGGCGTTGCTCCACCACCAGGCGGCGTTGGTCCAGCCGGTGGTGTCGTCGGTGCGCCGAACGGATTGCCCGCAAACGGATTGCTCGAGAAGGGATTGGGCGGTGCTGCCGGAGTTGGTGCAGGAGCAGGCGGCGTGGCACCTCCAGGCGGCGTGGCACCTCCAGGCGGCGTGGCACCTCCAGGCAGAGGCATGGGCGCACCTGGCGCAGGCACGGTCGCTTGGCAGGTTCCAGGCTTGAAACCAGACGCTTTGATCGCGAAGGTGTAGGTGCCGGGTTCGAGGTGTCGCGTGACGAACTTGCCTGTTGCATCCGTGGCATACGGCGGTTCGCCACTGCCTTCGAGCGTGATGATCGCCTCGGCCACCAGGCCGTCGGGCTTGTTTGTCTCGTGCACGGTTCCGCGGACAAACGTTTGCGGTGCCGGCACGGTGATCTTCTCGGGCGGCGGCGGTGGCGGTGGCGGAGGCGGAGCACCTCGGTTGCCCTTGGAATCGTAGGCGTACGCCATGCCCACGTACACGGTCCAGGGCGCTTGCGGAGCGACTTCTTCAATAAAGACTTTCGTTCCGGACAAACCAACGTCCACAGCCGCGTGTGCGGACAAACCGCGGAACGCTTTGCTGAAGGGAGTCACGCGAAGACCTCCGCTGATGCGTGAGGGCAAACCGGAATACCCAATGCCGCCCGCTGCTTGCGGATCTGCCGCCCCGAAGTTTGCCAATCCGAGGCACACGTCACCACGCGACACATGACCCGTGTGGCATTCGTAGCCTTGTCGGTTCACCGGAATGTCGACGGAATATTCCAGGTAGGGCTGCACGTAACGCGTTGGAATTTCCACGCCGATGATCGGTTGGAACATGTCGACCTTGTTGATCCCGAGGCCGAAACGCTCGATGCGCGAGATCGGTTGTGTCTCTCGCCCATCGCGGAATTCCTTGGCGCGATTCGCTTCGACTTCCTTCACGATCTGGCCGGAATTATCGAGCTTGTAGGTGCCGTTGATGTTGATGCGGAGCGGCACTCCTCCGCCTCCAGGCTTGCGCAGATCAAGCGTGGCGAGTCCCCGGAACGTCGCTCCAGTGCTTGCGCCAAGCGGTCCGACGACGCCGGAACCCATGAGCAGATTGAGATGCGCTTCAGCACCCAAGGAGAAGTATTTCCCGAGGCGCGGGGTAAAACCCTTCACGCCGAGCGTCGTGTCGCCAAGGACCTGCAGGAGCTTGGGTCGGGC